>NZ_CP059735.1:5151388-5502776 GCF_000948975.2 Thalassomonas actiniarum | reverse complement strand
GTTCTGATTCATCGAAGGCGTGGTAGTAGCCGACAACTTCTATGGTTTTGACTTCGCCATAAACCTGGTACTGAACATATTCTTCCGTGTTGGTGCCGCGTTTTAACCGGCTGGTATCCCCGTTAAAGCGGCTTTCGCCGTCGCCATCTGAGCTGTCAAAAAAAAGTGAATCGCTGTGGGAGAATACCTGGTTAAAATTATCCAGGCCGTCTGTCTGTGTTACCGGGATCACTACGGTGCTTGGGTCTTGTGCCGGGTCGGGCGCGGCATTATTGTCGGCGGCAAGCTCTGTGTTGCTGCTAAAGGCGACTTCGAGGTTACCCAGCTGCGGATGCCAGGCCTGGCCGGAGGCAACAACGGGGAACTGCACCCGGATGAAGTCATAGTCTTCGCCTGCCTGGTTTTTGATATCGGCAGCGGTAAAGTCTACCTTGATCCAGTTGTCGTTTTCTTCATCGTTTTGATCCTCATCGCTGGCTCTCTGGGTATAATCGCCGACTTTCTCCTGAGTCACGGTGAGTTCAATCCAGTCATCCGGGTTATTGGCGCCGACCTTAGAGGCAAACATTTTAAAAGGCGCTACTTCTGGCGTGTCTCCTTCCCAGTAATAGGCGGAAACCACGGCGTTTTCGATGGCGCCGGGGATCAGGTAATCCAGGTACTCTGCGGTATTGTCACTGCGTTTGAAGCGGAATAAATCCCCCTGGAAGCGGTAGATGGCATCGTCGGTCCCTGCGGTGCTGTTATCTTCTGTTGCCAGGTTAAAGCTGCGCCAGAAGTTATCGCTTAAGTCAGACATATCATTAACATAAGTACTGGTGCTGGCGCTATCGCTACACAGGTAGTCTACCTGGTTGATTTCGCTGTCTTGAAGGACACCATCCTTATTGGTATCGGCGCCCGATTCCACCTTTTCTCCCCCGAACGGGCAGTTGTCACCGGCCGGCTCGGCAACAGGTGTTCTGGACCAGGAGTTGACCTGATCAGAGCTGGCCTGCTCTATGTCGCTGCCGCAAGCCGTTAAGGCCAGGGTGATTAAGGTGGTTAGGCTGAGTTTTTTAAATCTTATACTGGTATCGATATTATTGTTTTTTCCGGACCTTTTCAGGAGCTTAGTTTGTTTCATAAACATTACCCTTCAATCTCTTTTTGCCGATGTCATATAAATCTGCTTGTTATAAAAGTTGCCTGCATATTTGAAGACTACGACCACACTGTAACCGGTTACTTATCGTCTTGCAACCGGTTACATCGTGTTCGTTGCAATTAATCTTGAAGATGCTTTATTAAAAGTGCTTAATTTTTTGTCTTCCTGATGGCCGGGTTTAAGGGGGAATTGCTTTTTGTTTGTGAAACCGGGGGGACTTAGGTGTTATATCCGTTCGTTGCCTGCTTGATTATTAGCAACAAATTGGTGAATAAAAGTACACTAATTATTAAATTTTGTTGTCCAACCAGTTACGATCTGTTAATATTTCGCCGAAATTTACATTATTGTGTAATAAAAATTTAACGAGATAATGGCAAACAGATCGCGAGGTCTGGACGCAAAGTCACCAGTCTGCTGAAATACGGGCAGATAGTGGGACTACCTAGGTTAATGTCCCGAGTAATCATTCACTATTACCGGATCTGCATTTCTGTCTGTGTCCGATCTTCTGTTTATATCTTTTTAAACCTGTGCAATGCCGTTTTGTATGGGAGCTGATCAAAATTCCTTGATAAAGTTTTAAGTTAAAAGGATTTATAGAATCTATGCATTATCTGTTATCCCGACTGCAGTTTTCCGCTATTACTTTGTGCTGTCTGGCTTTTGCCTGTACCGCTTTTTGCCGCCTCTCGGGTGGCTTTTTCTGTCAACTAAAGCGTCGTTTGTTTTAATTTGCCCGGATTGAAGGTGTTGTCTGGCGGTTAATCCCGGACATCATGCTTGCTTTGGGTGCTATTGAATTAATTTTTTCACTGTTTTACCCGGTTTATTTATGCGTTTATATCAAAAGCCAATAAAAATTTGTGCTTTCACTCATCTGTTGGTGTTGTTGATGGGACTTTTCAGTACTCCCGGCCTTTATGCCCAGGAGCAGAAGCTCTCTGATCATGAAAAACAAATCAAACAGGGCCAGGATCGCATTAAAAACCAGCTCGACCCGCTGTTAAAAAAACAGGATGTTTTCTTGCAGGAGCAGTACCGGGAGCAAGAGCAGGCTTTTCTCAGCGATGATGCCGGCGCCTGTTTCGATATCAACCAGGTGATCGTGGAAAATGTTACCGTCTTTAGCGAGCAGGAAATTAATAGCATCAGCTCCAGCTTTGAGCATCAGTGCATCGGCCTCAATCGTATCAATCAGCTGATTTCCGAGATATCGAATCTGTATCTCAACCACGGTTATGTCACCAGCCGTGCCTACATCCAGCCGCAGGATTTATCTGACGGCACTTTGCATGTCCTGGTGCTGGAAGGTTTTATCCAGGCCCTTTCTCCAGGAGAAGCACATGCCGGTGAAAAAAACGGTGCAGAGCCTTTGCTGACGACAAGGCAGCTGGCGTTGGCTTTTCCCGATCGCACAGGTAAGTTATTAAACCTGCGGGATTTAGAGCAGGGGCTTGAGAACTTAAACCGCCTCGGACAAAACCAGGCAAAAACAGCGTTAATCCCCGGGCAGAGCCAGGGCAGCTCTGTGGTGCGGGTCGACAACCAGGAGGCAAGCAACTGGCGGGCTTCTGTCGGCATCAATAATACCGGGGTGGAAGCTACCGGCGAATATCAGCTTGATGCCTCGTTTATCTATGAAAACCTGTTCGGCATCAACGACTCTTTGGTGAGTTCTTTTTCTTCCAATATCGGCGAGCACGAGCTGCCGCAATCGAAATCCCGCAGTTACTCCCTGGTGGCGAGCGTGCCTTATGGCTACTGGTTATTTAGCCTCAATAACAATTATTACCAATACGAACAAACGGTGTTGGGGGCCAGCGTTGACTTCCTTACCCACGGCACCTCTTTTAACAGCAGCTTTGTTGCGCAAAATACCTTGTACCGCGGCAGCGCCGATAAGCTTAATCTCGGTTTGTCTTTTAACCGTAAAGAAAGCCGTAACTATATTGAAGATGTTTTCCTCGATACCTCTTCCCGCATCATTTATGTCTGGGATCTGTCGGCGGACTACACCCGGTATTTTCCTGCCGGCACCTTAAACGGCGCCCTGCATATCAATAAAAGTGTGCCCTGGTTCGATGCCAAACGCGAGCTGGCGGATGCTGAAGACGATTTCCAGTTTATAAAGTATCAGCTGGAGCTGGGCTTTAGCGGCTCTTTTACATTGGCTGAGCAGCCGATGCAATTTTCTTCCCAATTAAACTGGTTTTATTCCCCTGAGGTGATCCTGGCCTCGGAAGGGCTGAGTGTCGGCGGTCGTTATTCGGTACGCGGTATCTCCGGCGATTCTTTGTTTGGCTACCGGGGCGGTTACCTGAGAAACGACTTTTATCTGCCGCTACAAACCCCGTGGGCTTTGCTGCCCGGGGTGACCGTTTTTCTCGGTTTAGACGTCGGCACCACCAATTTACCCGAATACCAGGATCGCAACTCTGATTGGATCGCGGGTTCGGTTATCGGCGCCCAGGCCAGTATTTTTGGGGTTAGCCTGAGCCTGTCATATGCCAGGGCGCTGCGTGTGCCCGACTTTTTAAATGCACAAGAACAAGAGCTGGACCTGACGGTTCGCTATAACTTTTGATCAAGGATTAACACTTAGATGTTTAGCGTAAAGTTAAAAGCTGTTATCGGTTATTTATTGATAGTTATCATGACAACCAATCCGTTAGTTGTCTCAGCCGAACGTATTGATCGCTTGGAAACTGTCGCACAGGAGATGCGTAACGAGCAGCTGCTGGTGTCCAATCGTGCCCGGCTTGAAGCTCAGGTTGCCGCCAACTTATCGGCAAACACCGGCTCGTCAGCCACTAATTCTTCAAATAACAGTGCGCTAACCGTCAACGCCGCCCGTAATGCCAGTGCACAGGCAGCCGCCAGCCAGTTTCAGCTGCCGGCTTTTACCACGTCTACCGGAATAGAAGTTGATGCCAATGCCGCCAATATCAACCAGGCGGGATTAAAAGAGTCAGCCAACGGCACTGCCGTGGTGGATATTGCCGAGGCCAGCGGTAAAGGGGTTTCCCATAACCTGTTCAGTAAATTTAATGTCTCTGAAAGTGGCCTGATCCTCAATAACAGCCTGACGCCGCAGATCTCTGTGCTTGGCGGCTGGACCGACGGTAACCGGCGTTTGGCCGGCGGCACCGCGAAAATTATCCTGGCTGAGGTTAACGGCGGTTCGGCTTCGTCATTATTGGGCTATACCGAAATTTTAGGGAGTTCGGCGGAATTTGTGCTGGCCAATGCCAACGGTATCAGCTGTAACGGTTGTGGTTTTATCAATACTCCCAGGGTGATTTTTGCCACCGGGGCGCCGGATGTACTTAACGGTGAATTACGCGGTTTTAACATCAACCAGGGCAGCGTGGTTTTTGACGGCCTGGGCATGAATGCCGGCAATGTCAGCCAGTTCGATATTTTAACCCGGGCCATGTATGTCAATGCCGCCATCTACAGTGACCGGCTCAATATTTTAACCGGTGCTAATTATTATGACTACCAGACCGGGGAAGGCAAAGCCCTGTCTGAGCAGCCGCTGGGAGTCACGCCGTTATTTGCCCTGGATGCCAGTGCCCTGGGCAGTATGTACAGCAACAGCATTACCTTGCTCGGCACCGAAGCCGGTTTAGGGGTAAGAAGCGAAGGTTTGATCAATGCCGTTAATGATCTGGAATTAACCGCCGACGGCGAATTGAGATTAAAAGATACCCTGGCCAACGAGAGTGTCAGGCTGAACTCGGTCAGTGGCGATATCACCACCTCAGGCAGTACCTATGCCGAGCAGGTGAGCATTGCAGCCGGCGGCAGCCTGAATAACCAGGGCACGCTGGCGGCGGCAACTAAGGTGGATATCAATAGCGCAGCATTACACCAGGGCGGAGAAATTTATGCCGGTTTAGACGGTGAAGGCCAGCTGCAAACGGGTGCCGCTTTATCCATCGAAGTGTCCGGCAGCCTCACCAATGCGGGCAATATCGCCAATATTTCTGGAATGGCAATCTCGGCCGGTGAGCTGGTAAATGAAGAAAACGCCTTGATCCAGTCGGATAATATCAATATCGACGCTTTACAGCTGACAAACTCCGGTGAACTCAGCGGTGAGACCCTTACCCTGAGCGGGGGAGCCGGGGTTAATAACGGCAATATCCAGGCCAATGACGTAAATATCAGTCTCAATGATTTCAGTGTCGAGCAGGGCCAGCTCTATCAATACGGCGAACAGGGAACACTTAACGTTGACGGGCAAAACTTTCAGGTGAATGGCGGTTTAGTGGTCACCGAAGGTTTAGCCGACATCAATGCCAGCGAGCAAGTGGTAAATCAGGGAGACTGGCTAACGCAGGGAGCTTTACAGCTGACCACGGGAGATTTCAGCAACAGCGGCACCCTGGAAGTCCAGGCAAGCAGCAACTTTACCCTGGATAACCTTAATAACAGCGGTCATTTATTGTTTGCCGATTCATTAAGCCCTCAGTTGAATATCTCGCAAACCCTGAACAATAACGGCGGTGTACTGCAATTTGGCAGCGAAAATATCACGGTTGCCGCCAATGCCTTAAGCAATGACGGCGGGCAAATCAACCACCTGGGCAATGGTGTCCTGGCGCTGAATATGGCGCAAACCCTGGATAACAGCCAGGGACTGATCGTGGCGAAACAGCAGGTGTTGTCAGGCGATCAACTTATCAACACCGGCGGTAATATCCAGGGAGATCTGGTTTCCCTCAGCGCCCGGGAGCTTAGCAACGCCCAGGGGGTTATTGCCGCCTTTGACCAGCAAGACAACAGTTTACAGCTTAATATCAGTGAACGCCTGGACAACAGTTTCGGCACTATCGAAGCCTACAGCAATAATTTGACTGTAACCTCCGCCAATATCATCAACGAGCAGGGGCAGTTAGTGCACAGCGGTAGCGGCCGGCTGAGCCTGGAATCCGCGGTGCTGGACAATAACCAGGGCATGATCTGGACAGGCAATAATGCCGACATTACCAGCGACAACCTGGCCAACAGTGACGGGGTGATCTCCGCCGGTAATGAACTGGCCCTGAGCGTCAATAGTCTAAGCAATCTTGGCGGTAACCTTGTCAGCCAGCTGATTGCCATCAATGCCGGCCAGCTGGTAAACGAACTCGGCAATATCCAGGCACAGCAAACACTGACCATTGATGCCGATACCCTGGAAAATCTTGGCGGACAGCTTATCAGTGAACAGTCCGTCAGCCTGAGCGGGCAGCAGCTGAATAACCAACAGGGCCTGATTGAAGCCGGTTCAAGTTTAACCGCCAATATCAGTGAAAGCCTGACCAACAATGGCGGACAAATCAGCGGGCAAAATTTGGCAATCACCACGGGCGAGTTGCTTAATCAGGATGCCTTTTTGACGGCAACGGAGCAGCTGAACCTGACAGCAAATACTGTCGTCAACCAGGGAGAGGCATTAATCAGCGCTGATGCCGTTACCATTGCCGCCAGCAGTTTAGATAACGAGCTTAACAGCACTCTCCAGGCACAGCAGTTGACGTTAAATACGGCTTCCGTGAAAAATAGCGGCTTATTACTGGCCAGCGGTGAGGCGGCGGATGCCTTATCTATACAGGGCAGGCAGCTGGAAAACAGCGGCCGTATCGAAAGCCATGGCCAGAATTTTACCCTGCTGGATATCGCCGTAGAAAACAGCGGTCAGCTACTGCATTTTGGCTCGGGTGTGCTGCGCCTTGACAGTAATAATACCCTGGTCAATGAAAACGGCGTGATTTATGGGCAGGGACAAGTTGATCTGGCACAGGCCGCCCTGAATAACCTTAACGGTGAAATTTCCGCCGGGCAGGTGTTGAATATTACCGTTAATAATCTGGATAACCGGCAGGGGCTGCTCCAGTCAACTGAAGATTTCAGTATTAATGCCACTGCGCTCGATAACCGCCAGGGACAAATCGTTAACCTGGGCGGCAGCTCCAGTGAGCTGGCTGTCGGCAATACCCTGAATAACCAGTCGGGCATTATTGAAATTAACAGCAGCCAGGGACTGATAAGCAGCCAAAGCCTGAATAACGAAAGCGGCAGCCTTGTTGCCAATAATGTAAACCTGGTCGTTGGTGACATAGATAACGGCGAAGATGGCGTGATCAGTGCGGCCGGCACATTAACCGTTTCAGCGTCTTCCCTGGAAAATGCCGGTGTGATCAGCAGTGCTTCAGCTTCGCTAACGGCAAGCGCCTTCAACAACAGCGGCAGCTTTATCTCGGATCTGCTGCAGCTTAATGCCACCAATATCACCAACTCAGGGGAGCTGTTAACACAAAGTGCAGCGATTTCCGGTGGCAGTCTGACCAACAGCGGTGTGATCCAGGTTTCGGGGTTAAGCAGCGGCGCCGAACTTGAACTTGATCTCGCCAGTTTAACCAACAGCGGCACCCTTTACAGCAACAGTGAAAATCTCAACCTGAGCGATCTGGTCCTGGATAACCAGGGGGGCACTATCATGCATGCCGGTTCAGGTGTGCTGAGTATTGATACCCCGGCTGATTTAAATAACCAGTCCGGGGTGATCGCGACGGCGGGAGAGCTCACCCTGAGTGCCGCTAGCTTGAATAACAGCCAGGGACAAATCAGCAGCACCGAAAGTTTAGCGATCACTACCCCCGAGCTGTTAAATCAGCAGGGACAAATCCAGGCCGGTTCCTTGGCGATAGTCACCGATAGCCTGGACAACAGCGGCGGCCAGCTGGCGGCACTGTCGGATGTGGCAGCTGCACTGAGGCTGGAGCTGAGCGCCAACCCGGACTCACACCTGGACAATACCGGCGGCTTGATCTACAGCGCAGGCAGCGAAAACAGCCTGTCAGTTGCTGAGCTGGATAATACTGACGGCGAAATTTACCTTGTCGGTGACGGCGCCATCACCGCCGCGCAGCTGAATAACCTGGGCACGGGACAAATCACCGGTGAAGGGCAATTAATGCTTGATGCCGACCGGCTTGGCAATGAAGGCAGCATCAGCGCAGAAGGATTAAGTTTAACCACAGATCAGCTGACTAACTCGGGTTATATCCAGGCATTGGGCCAGAGCGGGGAAAGCTTAGCGATCACAACGCCGACGCTGAATAACAGCGGGGTGATCTACTCGGGCGGGGAAAACCTGTCCCTGAGACAAATGTTGCTGGATAACACCGGCGGCAGCATAGTGCATGCCGGTGCCGGGGTCTTTACCCTGGAGGTACTGCAAACATTGGAAAATGCCGGCGGCGAATTAGTCGCTAACGGTCGGCTGGCTTTAACGTCGGATATTCTCAATAACAGTCAGGGCCTGATACAAAGCAGTAGCGATATGACCTTGACTACCGGGCAGGTCAATAATGTTGCCGGTATCCTTGCAAGCGGCGCGCTGCTTGACATTAACAGCCCGGAAATCGATAACAGCCAGGGAGAGATCAGCGGCGGACAACTTAGCATAGCTGCGGATAATTTAACCAATACCCAGGGGCAGATTTTGGTTTCCCAGGCCCAGGGTTCAATGCAGGATGGCATACTGCCGGCTGCTGCCGAGATCAATATCAGCAACAACTTTGACAATAGCTCGGGTCAGCTGCTGATTGCCGGCCAGAATGCGCAGATCAACGCAAGCGGACTAACCAACAGCGACGGCGCCATCGTACTTGCCGGCGACGGCGAATTACAAGTGAATACCACGACCCTGGATAACCTGGGATCAGGGCAGGTGGCGGCCAACGGTCAGTTAACCCTGAATAGCACGGCATTAACCACACAGGGTAGCATCAGCGCCGATCAGCTATCGATAACCGCGCAAACCATCACGCAAAGCGGTGAGCTGCTTGCCGCTGCCAACCTCGATATCAGTGCCGACACCCTGGATAACCAGGGCGATATCCTGGCTCAGCAGATCTCCCTGGCGGCGAGGCAGGTTAATAACCGCGGCAGTTTAAGCAGCAGCGGCACTGCCGGCAACAGCCTGGCCCTTACGGTAGACCAGCTTGGCAACAGCGGCAGCATTATCAGCAACGGCGAAACCCTGGCTCTCAGGGATATGTTGTTTGATAACACAGGCGGCACCCTGGCCCATTTCGGCGCCGGGGTATTAACCCTGGATGTCCAGAATGAATTAAACAATGTCGCCGGTATCATTGCCACACAAGGCTCGCTTGCCTTAACCACTGGCGTGGTCAATAACGATCAGGGCCTTATCCAGGCGGGCGGCAGCGCCGTTATCACCTTGGATGAACTCAATAATATCGACGGTGACATTGTGCTCCTGGCCGAGCAGTTATTAACCCTGAATATTGCCCGGACCCTGGACAATAGCGGCGGACGTTTAGCCGGCGGCCAGGTGGCGATCACCAGTGACAGCCTGATCAACGATAACGGCGTTATCGAAGCCTTTAACGAAAGCGGTCAGGCGCTGACGGTAGCGGTAACAGAAAATATCAGCAATGAAAACGGCAGTATCTTTGCCGCTTCCGAGTCTGCCCTGATCAGCGCCGCAGAGCTGGAAAATTTTGGCGGCAGCATCAGCCATAGCGGCAGCGGTACCCTGACGCTGGATATTACCCGGATAAACAGCGACAACAATAATGACAGCCAGGGGCAGATTGCCACAAACGGCGCGCTTGCCTTAACAGCGGATGCATTGACCAATAACGGTCTGATCTATAGTCAGGGCAATATGGTCTTGACGGTCGGCCAGCTGCTGAATTTGACCGACGCTGGTATCAGCGCCGCCGAACTTACCCTGGCGCTGGATAACTTAACCAATAGCGGTTTGATCCAGGCAAGCGATACCTTAGTCAATGCCGCCACGGTCAACAACCAGGGACAATGGCTGGTGGACGGCGAGCTCAGTTTAACCGCCGACAGTTTAGACAACAGCAGCGGTCTGCTTCAGGCGATGCAGGATGTAGCTATCACCACAGAGCAAGTCAACAACCGCGGCGGTCAGCTGGTGGTGACCGGCGGCGATCAGCTGGTGATGAATATCAGCGAAAACTTAGACAATACCGGCGGTGTCATTGCTTCCAATGCCCTGGATAACCAGTTGCAGCTTAAACAGCTTGATAACAGCCAGGGCAGCATGGAGTTCTTGCAAGACCTTAGCATCACTGCCGAGCAGCTGACCAATGAGCAAGGCAGCCTGATGGCCAATAACGCCACCCTGACCGTGACCGATATCATTAACGGTGACTCGGGAGAAATTGTCGCCGCGCAGCAGTTGGCACTGGATACCAATACCCTGACCAGTAACGGCATCATCGCCGCCAATGAATTAACGCTGCAAGCGCAAACCCTGACCCAGGAAAGTAGCGCCCGGCTCAGTGGTGGTACGGCTGATATTAATGTCACCAATATCAGCAATAACGGCTTGATCAGTGCCGATGCGTTAACCGTCAGCAGCAGCGAAATCAACAACTCAGGCACTTTGGCGGCCAGCAGCCTGACGATTAGTGCGACAAACCTGAATAACATCAACGGCCTGATTAACAGCAACGGCCAACTGGCGCTGACCCTGACCGGTTTGGTCAACCGCCAGGGTAATATCTACGCCGATCAGGCGGTGATTGCCACGAATACTTTGTTAAATGAAGGCGGGGAAATCGCCGCCTTTGCCGATTCAGGATTAAGCCTGGATCTGACGGTGACCACCACCCTGGACAACCGGGAGGGTTTGATTTATGCAAACGGCGACAGCGGGAAAATCACTGCGGCCAGCATCAGCAACAGCGGCGATATCAGCTACGCAGGTAACGGTTTATTGACCCTGACCACGGCGTTATTGGATAACCTGTCAACCGGCTCTATCGGCTCTGCCAGCGCTTTATCCGTTACCGCCACAGATTTGAACAACAGCGGCGCGCTGCTGGCGGATAACCTCACCCTTAGCGGCGATACCTTTACCAGTGACGGTAACATCCAGGCGCAACAACTGACCCTGGCGGCTAATACATTAAATAATGCCGGTGTGATCGAAACGCAGCAGGCGCAGCTGACTTTAGCTGCCTTAACCAACAGCGGGCAGTTGCTGGCGGCGGGAGAGCAGGAGCAAAGCCTGCTGCTGGCGCTGCAAACCCTGGATAATACCGGGGTCATTGCCACCAACGGCGAAAACTTCAGCCTTGGCAATCTGGTGCTTAATAACGATAACGGGCAAATTCTCCATTATGGCCGGGGGGTCTTTACCCTGGAAGTACTCGATAGCCTGGCGGTCGATACCCTAAATAATAACGGCGGTTTATTGCTGAGTGACGGCAGCTTAAACCTGAAAGCCGATACCCTGGCCAATGACCAGGGGGAAATTGTTGCCGCCAATTTAGCCCTGGACAGCGAGCAGCTGCTTAACCGCCAGGGGGCTTTGATCGGCACCCAAACCTTAACCTTAGATGCCGACGAACTGGATAATAACCAGGGACAAGTGCTGGCGCTGGGTGAAAACGGGCAAAGCCTGACGGTTAATGTGACCAATGCCCTGGATAACCAGCTCGGACAAGTATATGGCGCCGGCGAGCAGGCACTGATCTCGGCGACCAGCCTGGATAACCGCGGCGGCACCATCAGCCATAGCGGCACGGATATGCTAACCATTAACACCGGCAGTTTAGATAACGGCCTGTCGCTGACAGATCCCGCGACCAATATCAGCACCATTGCCGGTAACAGCAATGTCGTGGTTAATAGCGAAAACCTGACCAGTGAAGGCAGCCTCAGCGCCGCTGAATTAACCCTTAACAGTACCAATATCAACAACCGGGGCGCCATAGATGCTGCCCGGCTGACCGTCAACAGCCAGGGCCTGGACAACAGCGGCGATATCGTCGCCGGGCAGGCGGTGCTGACCAGCACAGGGCTCAACAACAGCGGCAACATTGTCGCCAGAGGAACCTCGGGTGAAAGCCTGCAACTGGCCACCGACAGTTTAACCAACAGCGGTGCGCTGATCAGCTACGGCGAAGACCTCTCGTTAACGGATATGGCCATCAATAACCAGACGGGACAAATTGCCCACCTGGGAGAGGGCAGCTTAACCCTTAATACCACAGGCGAAGTAAATAACGACCAGGGGGAAATGTTAACCGAGGGGCGCTTGGCGCTAACGGCTGCCACCCTGACCAATACTGCCGGCCTGGTGCAGGCGGATAACGGTATGACCCTGGTGCTGGACAATATAAATAACAGCCAGGGTAATCTGCTGGTGTTTGCCCAAGAGTTAATGACCTTAACCATTAGCGATTCTGTCAATAACCAGGGCGGGGTGATCGGCGCACAAAACCTGGTGCTGAGCAGCAAAAATATCGACAACAGCCTGGCCAACGGTAGTGGCGACGGCGGACAAATTCTGGCAACAGATATCAGCCTGGCCAGTGAAACCATCAATAACAATGACGGTTTGATCCACGCCGATAACCTGAGTGTCAACGCCGACAGCTTGACCAATGCCGGGGGCTTAGTGGCGGGCAATGTGAGTTTTGCCATGACCATCGCCGGCTTGCTCGATAATGATTCGGGACAAATCGTCACCACGGCGGCCGATGCCGCCATCAATGCCCTTGATCTCAGTAATGACGGCGGACTTATCAGCCAGCAAAACACGGAAAAGCTGCAGCTGACGGTGACCAATAATCTCAGCAACGGCTCGGGGCAAATTACCTCGGCGCAGCAATTACAACTGCTTGCCGCCAACCTGGATAACCAGGGGGTGATCGATGCCGCTTCGCTTGAGCTTGATGTGACCAGCCTCAATAACCAAGGCACGCTCCAGGGTGAGCAGCTCGACATCGACAGCACAAGTTTTGATAACAGCGGTTTAATACTGGCAACCGGTACCTCTGGCCAGTCGTTGACCATCAATGCCGGCGGCGGCATCACTAACAGCGGACAAATACAAAGCCACGGCGAGCAGCTGGTGTTTAACCAGGCGGTAGACAACAGCCAGGGCATCTTAGTACATGCCGGTAGCGGCTTGTTAAGCCTGGCTCAGCTGATCAACCAGGATGGCGCTGTTTACGCGCTGGCAGATTTTGCCCTGAGCGGCGGCGATCTCAATAACCAAAACGGTGTGCTCCAGGTAAGCGGCAATAACCGGTTAACCCTGGATAATCTCGATAATACCGGCGGCGAGATCAGCAGTTTCGGCGACACCGCCACCCTGGATATAGCCCAAACCCTGACAAACGACAACGGCAGCATTATCGGTGATGTTGAGCAGTTAACTGTCAATGCCGCCGATATCATTAACGGCAGCGGCGTGATTGCCGCCGGCGATAAGCTTACCCTTGATGCCGGGAACATCAGCAGCAACGGCGGTCTGATCCGCAGCGAAAACCTGTTGACCATTACCAGCCAGAGCCTGAGCAATAACGGCAGTGGCGTGATCAGCGCCGCCAATCTCGATATCGACAGCAGCAATATCGATAACCAAGGGGGCGTGTTAGAGTCTTCAACCTCCATGGCCCTGACCCTGGCCAATATCAACAACCAAAACGGCCTGGTACTCTCCGGCGGTGAAAGCTTCACCTTAGCCCTTTCCGGTTTATTCGATAACAGCCTGGGGGGAGAGCTTGAGGTCAACAGCAGCAACTGGACCCTGGATAACCAGAATATCAATAACCAGGGAGGCACCCTGCGCCATACCGGCAGCGGCGAGTTTGTGATCAGCAGCACGCAGGCGCTGAACAACCAAAGCGGTGTTATTGCCGGTTTAGGCAATGTGACCCTCAACCTTGATGGCGAGAGTGGCGGTGAAGCATTAAACAATACTTCGGGAGTGATCCAGGCATCGGGAGATCTCACCCTTAACAGTAATTATGATCTCGATAATACTTCCGGGGTATTACTGGCGGAAGGGGTACTTGAGCTAGATGCCAACAGCCTGAACAACACCGGCGGTCAGCTGCTTTCGGCCTCAGATCTGGCGCTGAGCCTGACGGATGAGCTGGCCAACAACAACGGCCTGGTTTATAACCAAAGCGGTGACCTTACCCTGGCAGCGGATACCTTAAATAACGGCAGCGGTGTCTTGCTGCAGCAGGGGGCCGGCAGTTTTGCCCTGACTCTGGCCAATTTAAACAGCAGCGGTGAGATCAGCGGTGTCGGTGCTTTAGCTATCAATGCCGGTAATGTTAACAATGCCGGGGTGATCCAGGCGGGTCAACTGGCGCTAAACAGCGGGCAATTGGTTAATAGCGGTACTCTGGCCGGTGAATTACTGACCCTGACGGCAACCAATATCAGCAACTCCGGGGTATTGTATGCCAGCTCCAGCCAAAACGAGTCTTTAACCCTTAATACCGCCAATGAGATCAACAACCGCAGCGGCGTGATCCAGACCCGGGGCACGGGTTTAACGCTGAATAACGGCATTGATAACAGCCAGGGTGAGATCCTGCTGCTAAGCGGCGGCACCCTGACAGCCAATAATGTCATCAATGACCAGGGGCAGCTGCTGAGTCTGGGGGATATTACCCTTCAGGGCAGCCTGAGCAACCAGGGCGGTACGATAGAAGCCGCACAGGCGCTCGATATCGACAGCGGCGCCGTCAACAACACCGGCGGCGGCATGTTTGCCGGCGGTTCATTAACCCTGGATGCCAGCAGTTTAAACAACAGCGGCGGCAGCATTACCGGCAGCGGCAGTGTCTATCGCATCAACACCAGCGGCGCCTTAGACAACGGCAACGGCGGTGTGATGGCGAGCAGCGCCAGCAATATGGAAATCAGCGGTGCGAGCTTTAACAACCAGCAAGGCACAGTGATCCACCAGGGCAGCGGCAGCCTGGCATTATCCGGTTTCAGCTCGCTGAATAATAACGGCGGTACCCTGGCCAGCGGCGGGGTGATTGCACTGGCATTAAGCAGCTTAAGCAACGACAGCGTCAATGGTCAGCAGGCAGTGATTTCCGGGCAGGATGTCCGTTTAACCATCAATGAAATAACTAACCGCGGCGGTGTGATCCAGGCGGATACCTTAAGTGTTAACAGCACTAACCTGGATAACAGCGGCGGTTTGTTGCTCTCAAGAAGCGGCAGCGGCAACAGCCTGGACTTAACCGTCAGCGGCGCTTTGACCAATAACAGCAGCGGTATTATCGAGTCAAACGGCAGCAATTTAGATCTCAGAAATATCGGCTCTTTGTCCAATAACGGCGGGCAAATCCGCTTACAGGGTAATGGCGCCTTAACCATCAGTCAGGCGGGCAGTTTTGATAACGGCGGCGGCGCGCTGATCTCCCAGGGCAGTTTGGCTCTGAATACGGGCACGCTTAATAATAATTCCGGGGTGATCACTTCCCGTGGCAGCCAGGTATTGACCGCCGGCAGCCTACAAAGCAGCGGCGGTCAGATAGAGTCGGCGGGTAACTTAACCCTGGATATCGGCGGCGCCGTCAATAACAGCAGCGGCTCTGTGGTGGCAGGCGGCAGCTTAAACTTAGATGCCAACGGCAGCTTAACCAACAGCAGCGGTGTGATCTTCTCCGGCAGCAGTGCTTCGGTAGATGCCGGCAGTATCAATAATGCCTCAGGCACCTTAGCCGCCAACGGCAGTTTGAATATCGACGGCGGCAGCAGTTTCAGTAATAACGGCGGCGTGGTGCAGTCGGACGGTCAGTTGCAGCTGAGCGCAGCGACGGTAGCCAACCGCTCGGGGGTGATGCAGGGGCAGAGCCTGAGTGTCAGCAGCAGCGGCGCACTAGATAACTCAGGCGGCTCTATCAATGGCAGCACTGTGGCGCTTAGCGGCAGTTCGTTAAATAACAGCAGCGGTACGGTACTGGCGAGCAGCAGCACCGGCAACTCCCTGAACTTATCCGGCCTCGGTACCATCAACAACAGCGGCGGCACCCTGGCCAGTTATGCGCAAAACTGGTTGCTGTCGTTAAATAACATCAGCAACAGCGGCGGCAATTTAATCCATAAGGGCAGCGGCAGCTTTACCCTGAGCCAGTCGGGCACCATGCAAAACAGCGGCACGGTGGCGACCGATGGCAACTTAGTGCTGGCGGCGGGTAGTGTCAATAACAGCGGCCAGTTGCAGGCGGCGGGTGCATTAAGCCTTAGCGGCGGTTTAACCAACGGCAGCAGCGCGCGCATTACCGCGCAAAATATCACCGTTAACGGCGGCTCGTCGGGCATCAGCAACAGCGGCCAGATTTCTGCTGCCAATAGTTTAGATCTCAGCGGCTCCAGCATCAGCAACAGCAATTTGCTCTACGGAGGCAACAGCGCAGACCTTAGTGCCGGCACCATCAGCAATTCGGGTACGCTCTCGGCGGATGATCTGAGCGTTAGTGGCTTCTCTACCTTAACCAACAGCGGCCGCATCGAAGGTGCAAACGCCAGCTTTAGCGGCAGCCAGTTCAACAATAACGGCTCCGGGGTCCTGGTGGCGAGCGGTACCGGCAGCAATGCCATGAACTTAGCGGTCAACCAGCTTACCAATGCGGGCACCATTTACAACAGTGGCAGTAGCATGAGCTTTGGCGGCTCGGTAACCAACAGCGGCCAGCTGATCCATGCCGGTACCGGCACTTTGGTACTGGGCAATAACGGCAGTTTGGATATCGACGGCGGTAAGGTTTCTACCGCAGGCACCGCTAGCTTGCAGGGCAACCTCAGCGGCAGCGGCGATCTTTATGCAAAACGGGCGCTGAGCATAGACACCAGCGGCACTTTTGTTAATACCAACAGCAACCTGTATACCGAAGGCGATTTGCAGATCAACAGTGCGGTGGAGAACCAGGGCGGCCAACTGATTGCCGACGGCACCTTAGGCATCAATACCTCAGGCACGGTCAATAACAGCAATGGTTTAATGCAGGGCAACAATGTCGATATCCGCGCCGGTACGGTGAACAACAATGGCGGTACCATTACTTCGACCGGCAGCGGCAGCGGGCAGATCCTTGCCGGCAGCCTGGATAACAGCAACGGTACTATACAGTCCACCAACAGCAGTTTTACCGTAAAAGCCACCAGCGGCAATTTAGGCAACGGCGGCGGCACCATCAGTCATAGCGGCAGCGGCACCTTAACGGTCAGTGCCAGCGGCAGCATCACGCAAAACAGCGGCCGGATCGCCACCGCCGGTGCTTTGGTGATGGATGCCGGCTCCAGCATCAATAACGACGGCGGCGCCATTACTGCGGCAGACTTTGATATTGATGCCGGCAGCTGGTTCAGCAATGTCGGCGGCGATGTTATCGGCTTTAATAACGGCAACTCGGTACTGGATGCCAGTTCAATCAATAACACGGGCGGCAAGATTGCCAATGACGGCAGCAGTTTAGTGATCATGGCGCAAGGCGCCCTGGATAACAGCAACGGCCAGATTACCTCGGCGGGCACAGGTGTGCTCGATATCAATGCCGGCAGTGTAAAAAACGACGGCGGCAGCAGTTTGATCCTGGCCAACGGCAGTATCAAACTGAGCGGCGGCTCCAGTTTAAGCAACAGCGGTATTATTTCAGCGGCCTCAGCCCTGACCGCCAGCGCCACGAGCATCAACAACAGCGGTACTCTGGCCAGCAGAAACGGTGCGGCGGATATTCAAAGCAGTAATACTTTAACCAACTCGGGCACCATCAGCGGTAAAAGTGCGCTTGATATCGATGCCGGTAGTTTAAGCAATAGCGGCTCGCTGCAATCTGACGGCGGCGTGACCGTGGACAGTAACATATTAGCGCTGGGGAAAATTTACGGCCGCGACCTTAATCTGACCACCTACAGCGCCTTTAACCTGGCCAGCGGCGATACCTTAAGCGCCAGCGGCAACCTGGTGCTAAATACCAGCGGCAACAATATTACCAACCGCGGCACCGTAGTGGCCGGCGGCACTGCAACCTTAAGTGGCGGCGCCCTGACCAACAGCGGCAGCATAAAGTCTGACGGCAACGGTCAGCTTAATTTCAGCAGCATCAGCAACACCGGCACTTTAAGCAGCGATGCCACTTTAACGGTGAACGGCAATATCACCAACAGCGGCACTGTGGCCGCGGCGGGTACTTTGGATATCAACGGCAATGCCAGCAACAGCAATTTATTGTTTGCCGGCGCCAACATGACCATAGACGGCAATATTACCAATACCAGCAGTATTTATTCCGGCGGCGACGCTACCTTGCGTGGCGGCACCATTACCAATAATGCCGGCTCTATCGGTGCTGCCCGTAACCTGACCCTGACGGGCACTATTACCAATAACCGCAGCGGCGGCGGTTCAACCAGCTATAGCGAGGGGGAAACCACAGTCGAGACTTCCGGCGGCAGCGAGCCAAGAAACCCCGGCTTTAGCGGTTATAATTCGTCCCGGGAAAAGTACGCTTATGTCAATAAAACCACCACCAGTACCACGGTTTATAATGCCTCGGTCAGCGGCACTGCCGGTGTCATAGCCGCAGGCAACAATTTAAGTTTAAGCGGCAATATTACCAACAACTACAGTACGATTTCTGCTGGCGGCAATATCACCCTTTCCGGCAGCAGCCTAACCAATAACAGCGCCCAGAATAAGAGTATTTCTACCATTACTGAGGTTAAAGAAACCTGGGTAGCCAAATGTCTGGTGGGGGTTAATAACGGCACCTGTGATGAGCCTGATGTCTATAAATATAAAAGCGAAACCGAGACCGGTACTTCTACCGAGACCAACTTTATCGGCGGCGCCTACGGCACTATAGCGGCAGGCGGCTCCATCAGTGGTAACTTATCCGGTCAGCTTGAAGCCAATGATGCCAGCCCGAGTAGCCCCGGCAGCCGCAGCGCCAGCACCAGTGTCAGCGGTTCCAGCGGCTCGGCTTCCCGCGGCGGCAGCGCCGGCAGCAACAGCAGCCAGAGTGCGAGTGTCAACACCAGTAACGGTACCAGCCAAAGCACCAGCGGCCAGAGCCAGAGCGCCAGCGGTGTCAGCGGCAATGCCAGCACCAATGTCAGCGTGGCTTTGCAAAACCAGCAGGAAAACTTCAGCGGCAATAACAGCCAGAGCAGCAGCGCCAATACCGGCTCGGTCAGCATAGCCGCCAGCGGCAATACCAATGAGCGGACCTCCGGCAGCGCCACGGCCACCGGGCAAGCCATCAGCAATGGCGAGCAAGCCACTCTTGCCAGCGGCTCACAGCAGTCGGCAAACTTTGACGGCAATGGCGAGCTGGACAGCCAGGTGGCGGTCAGCAGCGGCAGTGCTGCCGGTAGCAGCGATTTAACCGATAACGGTTATAGCCAGAACCAGGTGGGCGGTGTTGCCCAGGTTAACAACCAAACAGTAGTCGGGGCAGCTGAGCAAAACCAGGGGACAGCGGGAAGTGAACTTATTGTCGGCTCTGGTGTGTCATTGAATGTGGCGCAAAATAATCAGGCGGTGGCGGGTTATCAGCAAACGACCAGCCAGAGCACCGATGCCGTCAGTCAGGGCAGCAGTTACAACAGTTTAACGGCCCGGCAGCGACAAGCGGCAGGTTTCACCGATGGCCCGCTGGCACTGGCCGGGCATGAGCAGCTGGCGATCAATGAGACGCCAACGGACGGTGTGGCGGCAAACGATCCCCGTTTTGACAGCGATGCCGATTCAAGCCGGGCGGATAACCTGGCGGCGCAAGAGGCGGTAGCGACAGGCAGCACTTTGACCCTGGTAAGCAGCGGCGGCGTGAGTTTTGTCGGCGGCGGCGATCAGGGCAGTGCCCGTGGCTCAAGTCAGCATGCCAGTGCCTTTAAAGATCAGGACATGAACTATATCACGCCGGTGATAGACAACCCGGGCAATGAAGGCCCGGGCAGCGTTGAAACACAGGAAGTGGCGGCGCAGAGCAGTGATGCCAGCGCAGAGCGCAGCGACGAGGTTGCCGTTAACGGCCCGAGTTTACACGTCAGCGGGGAAAATCCGGAGCACAACTATACCGAAGAAAATCGCGAACAATACCTGACCGAGCAGGCGCTGCTGGGCTCGGAGCGCTTTTTGGACACTATCGGCCATGATCCCGATGAAGTGCTCAGGGAGCAAATCGAAAATGACCAGGGCCTGAGCGAACAGCGTCAGTTAAGCCAGCAACAGCTGGCACAAAATGCCACCCGGGCGCTGATCAACGAAGCCGCCGGCCACGGTGGCTACCTCACCAGTTTGATTGAGCTGGAAGCGGCAGCCGCCGCCCATGCCGAGGCTGCCACCAGCGTTAACACCGCTAACACAGGTAATGACGGCAGTGTGCAGGCCTCGGAAAACGTCTTTTTAACCGACGAACAGGTGCGGGTACTGACCCAGGATCTGGGCTTCAACGAAGACTATATCAATGACGGCCAGACCCAGCTGTATGCGGCGGTGGGCCAGAACGATCTCTTGGCGGACGGCGTGACCATAGGCGCAGGCACCTACCTGGATATCCGCGCCGACGGCGGCATCACGGTGGAAGCGGGCATTGGCGGCGTTGATGGCGTGATTTTACGCTCACAAGGCGAACTTGAAACCACGGCATTAACTTTCCTCGATAGCGAAAACCTGATCGGCCTGGAGCTGGGGGGCGACTTCGTCAATACCCTGGATCTGAGCGCCCAGGCGATCGTGCTGGATATCGGCGGTGACTTTACCAATGACGCCAGCTTGATGGCGGGTGCGGAATTAAGCCTGACCAGCGGCGGCGATGTGATCAACAATAACAGCCTGCTCTCCGGTGGCCTGCTGCAAATCAATGCCGGCGGCGATCTGCTGAACCAGCAGGCACTGATTGCCGGCAGTGACGTGGTGCTTAACGCCGGCGGCGATATCATCAACCGTACCGAGTTTGAGCAAAGCACCTGGGAGCGCGAGCATAAACGCGGCACCGACAGCGTCACCTACACCAGTGTCGGCGAAGCCTCACAAATTATCTCCACCGACAGTCTGGCCATGAACGCCGGCAACAATATCGACCTGCAGGGCAGCGAGCTCAGCGCCGCCGGCGATATCAGCCTGTATGCCGGTAACGATGTTTTGCTCGGCGCGATTGAAAATAAATCCGGTCAGGAGCGTTATTTTAAAGGCGGTTATAAGATCAATTACGACACCACCTATGATGTGGCCAGTCTGCAGGCGGGCGGCAACCTGAGTGTGGCAGCCGGTAATAATCTGGAATCTGAAGGAGCGTTATTTGCCGCCAACGGCGATGTTTCGCTGGCGGCGGGCAACGAGATGAACCTGCTGGCGGTGACCGAATCGCACATGGCCAGCTCGAAGAAGACCAAGAAAAGCACCTTCAAGAAAAAGATCACCCTTAAAGAGTCGCAGCACGATACCGTGCTCGGCACGACTGTGGTTGCCGGCGGCGATGTCTTGATCAATGCCTTGAAAAACGAAGACGGCAGCCTGTCGGTGCAGCAAAGCGGCGATGTCAATATTGTCGGCTCCACCCTGCAATCCGGCGGCGATATGGTGGTTGCCGGCAACGACATCAACGTACTGGCGCAAAGCTATACCGACTATGAAATGAAGTCGGTGAGCAAGAAAAGCTTCGGCGGCTTAAAATCCAAGGCCAAGCTTGATGCCGAGAAGACCGAGAAACTGAGCAGCAGCCAGCTTAACTCGGGGGCGGATTTAACCCTGCTTTCCGGGGACGATATTACCATAGGCGGCAGCGAACTCTTTGCCGGTGGCGATATCAATGTCGCCGCCTTTGATGAGCTGTTGATCACCGCAGGCGAAGAAACCAGCCAGGTAGAGAAGATGCGCAAAAAAGGCGGCTTTCTCTCCGGCGGCAGCTTCTATTCCTCGAAAGAGAAAATGAATGGCGAAACCGCCACCACCGCCTACAGCTCATTGCTTGATGCTCGGGGCAATATCAATATGGATGTCGGCAGCGGCACCGTGGTCGGCTCGGACGTGATTGCCGGCGGCGGCCTGGCTATTACCACCGATATCGGCGATATCCAAGTACTGGCGGCCCGGGAAACGGTGGAAACCTACTCCCGCGAGCGCAAGATAGAAGTCGGTTTTGGCGATGCCTTAAAAGGACTGAGCAACCCCACCGATATGGTGAAGGTGGAAGACGGCCAGCTGAAATTCTCTATCGGCAACGCCACCTATGACAATGTTGACTTTAGCAGCACCAGCAATACCCAGCGCGGTTCAACACTTGCTGCCAACGAGAGCATTACCCTGGATTCGGTGGCGGATATCCTGATCGAAGGCTCGGATATTCTTGCCGGTAACGGGGGTGATGCCGACAGCAGCTCCAACACCGAAGGCAGCGTTAACCTGATAGCCGGCGACAATGTCATCATCAGGGAAGCGGAAGAAAGTTATGAGGAAACCTTAGAAGAAACCCACGGCGAAGCCGAGCTGAGCATAGTGGTGCAGAACCAGGCGGTAGAAGTAGCCAAAGCCACTGTCGCCTTGAACGAAGCCAGAGAAAAGGTGAAACAGGCGGAAGAAGATTACCGCACCTACAAAAAAGAGCGTGATGGCCTGGAAAACCGCTTAGCCCAGTTGGAAGCGGAGTATGGGGCAGGCACGCCCGGGGTCACCTATACCGATCTGATCGAACTGCGTGAACTGGTGGAAGATGTACAAAGCGATGAAGACTGGTATGTCACCGGCATCGCCTTAGCTACCGCCGATGCCACCATGAAAGGCTATAACTTAGCCCAGCAGGTGACTGCAGGCGCGGCGACATCCATGATCATGGGCTTTAATGCCGGTGTACAGCTGGATGTGGATGCCACGAAAACCAACAGCCAGTATGAAAAAACCACCTCGCGTGCTTCTAACGTGAGCGGTAACAACATTAATATCGTGACCGGGTTGAACAGCCGTGACAGCGAGCAGGGCAATACCAGCACCACGCTGATTCAGGGCAGCGACCTGTTTGCAGGCAACCAGCTGAATATTGATACCGGCACGCTGGATATCCAGGCGTCGCGCGATACCTCAAGCAGCAGTTATGAGATGCAAAACGGCCATATCACCATAGCGCAAACCTTAGGCGGTGCCGCAAGTGGTCCGACGGTGAGTGCCAGCTATAACCGCAATGAAAACCGCGACAGAAGCACCACCTACAATAACAGCACTTTAAGTGCGAACGATATCAATATCACCACGGCAGGCGATACCAATATCCAGGGCGGCAATATAGCCGCCAGCAATGACCTGAATTTGGATGTCGGCGGTGATTTAACGCTGGAGTCGATGCAAAACCGTACCAGCGGCAGCAACAAAGGTTTTGGTATCAGCGGCGGTTTTGGCTTTGATGCCGGCAGTGAAGCACCGAACAGTACTTCATCTGCGATAGGCAGTGCCTTGTCAGGTATTAACGGCGGCGAAGCTGTGGCGACCGCGAACCTGGGGGATACCAGCGGCGGTGTCGGCAGCGTCAACGGCGGCATGAATACCAGCAGCGGCCGTTACCAGACCCGTGAAACGGTGCTGAGCAGCATCACCGGCGGCGGTGAAGTCAATATCAATGTCGACGGCAATACCAATATTGCCGGCGCCTTGATTGCCGCAAGGGACGAAGCAGGCAACGATACCGGCAACCTGAACCTGAGTACCGACACGCTGACCTTTACCGACCTGACCAATACCAGCTATAGCAGCCAGCAAAATGCGGGCATCAATGCCAATGTCGGTATCGGCGGTACGGTCAACGACCCCAATGCCACTTCACCGACAGGCGACAGCGATACCGGCAGCAACAGCCTGGACGTGAACTCCAGCCAGTACACCTACAGCAACACCAGCAGCATTGATGTAGGTAAAACCCTGGCCACGATTGGTGAAGGTAACGTTACCGTGGGCGGTGAAACCTTAGGCGAAGGGGAAACACAAGATATCAACATCAATCGCGATACCGACAATGTTGATAAAGAGCTGTACAGCATAGATCGCCAGGAAGGCAATATTGACCTTACGGTGGACCATGAGCAGGTTGCCCAAGCGGCAGAGGCCGTAGGTGAAACGATAGGTGATGTTGCCAATGCTTTAGGGGTAAAGGAAGTTACCCAGTTTATGTATGACATTGATGATCCTAAGGTCGCAGCATTGCTACAGGGGAAAGAGGAGCAAGCTCTTGATAACCTGATCCAAAGAGGCGTAGATCCCAGTGTTGCGAAAGACTTGCTCACTAACCCTGAATTTTACGCCATTATCGGCAATATGCTTGCCAATGGTGACTTAATTGGTGCTGAGGCCTCAACCGGGGAGCAAAATATTAGCGAACAAAACAATGTCGCTAATAGTGAAAATACCACGAGAGAACTTAATGGTGGACCATTAGAAATTACGATTACTGAAGGTAATGACATAACACCAGCCCAGAAAGTGATTGTTGGTTTAGATACAACCAAAGCATTTGTTGCGACTTTACCTGTAGAGCAGGCAGAAGCTGCTTTGCTGGCTGTTGGTATGCTTACTGGTGGCGTTGTTAGAACTGCACTGGAAGTAGGTAAAGAGTTTGCTGTCGAAACTGCTTTTGGGGATGTAATCAGAAATGTTCAGGAAACAACTGCTAAATACATTGCTGCTGGTGTGCAAGGTGTAGATGTTGAAACTCATGAACGTTTCATGGAGATTGATGATCGGCTAGGTGGTGGCTTATCAACGACATTACAAAGTGGTACTGAATTTGGCCTTGAGGTTGTAGGGCTGGGTGCAGGGATTGGTGCAATTAATAAAGGTGGTTCTGATACTAATGTTCCAGATAGGACTGGAAGCACTGACAATATCAATTCACCAGCATTAAATCACCAATTAGCTTCAGAGCAAATAACTAATGGCCATGCATGGGATAAACATGGTGATGAATTCCCAGAGTTTAATAGTAAAGGTGAATTTCAAAACCATGTTGAGGGGGTTTTGAATAATCCAACAGATGTTAGGTATTATCCTGATGGACGTACCGTTTATTTAGATCAAAACTCAAAAACAGTTGTCGTACGAGATAGTAACTCAGATGATGGGGGAACCGCATTTCGTCCTGTTAATTGGGATGATTATGTTGGTAACAAGATACCTAAACAAACTACGCCTTTTGAAACTACACCTCAACCGCATGTGCCAGTGAAAGGTTTAGAAAATGTGTCTAATCCAGTAACTGCAGTTCCAAGCAACCCAACAGGTTCTGTCAGTCAACCTGAAGTAATTACAGATCCTAGTCGTTTATTGGAGCACAAAGTTAATCAAAATGCTTTGTCTAATTCTGATAGAACATCTGTTGTTGTAGATGAAAAATCATTTATAGAATATTACGTAGATAAAGATTTTGAAGGTAATCCTATATATGATGCTAACGGGAATTTTGTGTTAAAAAATGAAATAACGATTCCTCCTGGAAAATATATGACCTTTACAGAGGATGTCGCAGGTAAAGGAATAACAGAAACAAGGCAGGTGCTCTCAATTAATGGTAAATCGACTGAAACACAAGGTGGTTATGAAGCATATGATGGACAAAATTATCGCATAGATTTTGATATTGCTGATCAGCTAAATAAATTGGATATACCAGTATTTAATTCAAATTACCTCAATGATATCGGTGGGCCAGCAGCTCTTGGTGGAGGAAGACAAAGAGTAAATAATGAAACTGTTATAATTAATCCTATAACCAACCCAACAGTCCATAGATATGATGATGTATCTATTCCTAAAAATAATAATTTAAATAGTGATGGTACCGATAATCCGTAAGATGAATGATATGCTAAAAGATACTACTGTAGAGTTATTCATAAGCTTGATACAAGGTGATTACCCATATAGAACAATTGCTTGGAATACGCATGGTGAATATAAAGATTTCAAAGATAAATATTTGATTAATTTAACTGTCCATGAACAAGTCCTGTTGTTTGAAAAAGCATATAGGATAATTAATTCACCTGAAGATGTTAGAACATTATTAAGTGCTTCTTATGATTGGGCTGTTCCATATTACAAGAAATACTTATCTACATTTATTAATGAAATTGATGAAGTAAAAAAACGAGCGTATTTTGATTATATCCATCAAAAAATTTTACATTTAAAGTCTTTAAATGTAGGTGTTACTTTTCCTGGTGAAATCAAACAATTCATGAATGAAAGCTGTAAGTTTTATGCTATTGATAACCCTTTGTCATAATAACGATAATGTGCAGAGTGAATGAGTGTTATATATAGATGTTAATAAAAATAATAGTGGAAAAGTAGTTTTATTTTTAGGATGAATATGAAAGATATCAATACAGATTTGAATGATAAAATAGCTAGCACTTTACTTGTTTTGGAAGAAGGAAGTGATATCGTGATAACAACAGCAAATATGCAAGAAATTGTAACAAAGATTACGAATGCTATTAAAGAAGTATATGCTGGAGAGGTATTTACACCTAATGAATTGTTTGTTTTGAGCTTGTTGGCGCATGAAGCATCAAAAAATGAGTCCATGTTTCAAGGGGAATTACAAGCAATTACTGGTTTTGATAGAGTAGAGATGGCTGTCTTTTCAAAAAAAATAAGAGCGCTAACAGGGATGTAATAAGTTAGAACCATAGAAAGTATTTCAGCGCAGAAGGGTTATGAGGAATATGACGGGAGTAACTTCCGTATTGACTTTGACGTGAATACCACAAATAACATTTTGGAAACGAACAGAAAGGGACACCCCTAAATTTGATTTACCACGAACAGAAAGGGACACCCCTAAATTTGATTTACCGAACAGAAAGGGACACCCCTAAATTTGATTTACCACGAACAGAAAGGGACACCCCTAAATTTGATTTACCACGAACAGAAAGGAACAGAAAGGGACACCCCTAAATTTGATTTACCGAACAGAAAGGGACACCCCTAAATTTGATTTACTGAAAATGACGATCTAGGATTTAACTTAAGTGCTATCAACACTGAGATTAAAGTCATGACCCGTGCCCGAAAACTTCAAGTTTGCCTTGAAGAAACGCCTTACTATCACTGCATTTGTCGCTGTGTGCGTAGGGCGTTTTTGTGTGGTGAAGAAACAGAAAGGGACACCCCTAAATTTGATTTACTGAAAATGACGATCTAGGATTTAACTTAAGTGCTATCAACACTGAGATTAAAGTCATGACCCGTGCCCGAAAACTTCAAGTTTGCCTTGAAGAAACGCCTTACTATCACTGCATTTGTCGCTGTGTGCGTAGGGCGTTTTTGTGTGGTGAAGATAAAAGTACCGGACAAAACTTTGATCACAGAAAACAGTGGCTGGTGGATAAAACCAAACAGCTTGCAGATGTATTTGCTATTGATATATGTGCTTATGCCATTATGAGTAACCACTATCATCTGGTGTTGAGAGTAAACGCTCAGGAAGCTCTGCAGTGGGGAAGTAGGGAAGTTGCTTTGCGCTGGATGCAGTTGTTTAAAGGGCATCCTTTGGTTGACCGATATTTGACGGAAACTAAAACCACAGAAGCTGAAAAAGATAAAGCACTTGAGCTGATTGAAAAGTGGCGTAAACGCTTATTCGAGCTGGGCTGGTTCATGCGTTGCTTAAATGAATCTATTGCGGTACAGGCCAATAAGGAAGATAAGTGTAAAGGACGGTTTTGGGAAGGGCGTTTTAAGTCGCAAGCACTACTCGATGATAGCGCATTACTCGCTTGTATGACTTATGTTGATTTGAACCCAATACGGGCTGATATATGTGTTACACCGGAAACCTCTGACTTTACCAGTATCCAGCAGCGTATAAAGGCGCTTGCCACCGCTAAAAAAATGCAGCAAGCACAACCAATAACAATTGCCCCTTTCACTGGTTATAAACCTCACGGTAAGCCTGGCACAGGTTTACCTTTTAAATTGTTTGATTACCTTAGCCTGGTGGAATGGACCGGTCGTTGTGTACGAGAGGATAAACGCGGCTTTATTCCGCCTGATATCCAGCGGCTATTTGCACGGCTAAATATTAATGATAAAGACTGGCTGGAAGTGATAAAAGACTTCAATCGTCACTTTATCAGTGCTGCCGGCAGCCCGGAAAATCTGGGCCGTTGGGCATTAAAAACCGAGCGAAAATGGTGCAATACTCATCAGTCGTTACATTTATATACTGAGTAGTTATATAGCTTGTAAAATGGTCCGTGAACTTTTGTTTCACGATATCTTTTTGTTAACAGTGGTTTCATCAAACCTACTCTAGCTTCAAACCTTCTATTTTCCTTCAGCTGCAGCCTTAAAACAAAGTAATAGCTTATGGGGAGCATTAAGTATGTTGCCCAAATTTAATATGCAAGTGTAATAGGGCATAATCTGAAATTAAATTTAGGGGTGTCCCTTTCTGTTTTCTGTTCAAATTTAATATGCAAGTGTAATAGGGCATAATCTGAAATTAAATTTAGGGGTGTCCCTTTCTGTTTCTTTCTGTTTTCTATACGGCTCTGCTTTAGACTGTTCAGCTCTTGATAGGTGGTTAGAGATGTCTTGGGTAATTTATTAATCAATAGTTTCACTAGGAAATTATCTGATTAAAGTCAGAGTGAGCGCTTGTGGCTCGCAAATGTTGCATCGCTCTCAAAACCTGTCAATACAAGCCAAATAATAATTAAAGGATACCTGTATCGTTTTTGCTATTTTGGTGAGCAACAAAGACGGTTATGTGAAGACAAAAGCATATATGAAGTTTAAGGCAGAAGGATTAACTTGAGTTAATGTTCAAATATGGCCATAACTTCTGGCCATAAATAGTGCGATTAATCCCAGGGGGCCAATAACACTTAGTATCAGTGCACAAGTTTACCTGCTGGCTATTATAAATGCTCTTTAAATGTCGGCACGCATATCTCCCTGACCTGGTAAACAAAAAGCTCGGAATAGGAGCCGAATTGATTATACAGGTTCACACGGGCGTTAGCGGCATGGAACTTTTCCGGTTGAACGTTATAGCAGGCCATGTGGGCAAACTCGTATTTGATTTTAAAAACTTTGCCGTCATGGTGTTTTTCCGCTGGTGCGCATAGCTTGGTCAGTTCGAGTACCTGGTAATATTGTTCGAGAAATTGATCGCGAACATAAACCTTAAGATCTATCGGCGTTGGCTGCTCCACTATGTCGTAACACATGAAATGATCCAGTACTGTGGTTGGATCTTCGGCGGTGATCACGGCGCTGTTATTGGCTGATGCTTGTCCGCATACGACTAATGCCAGCAGACCGGCCGCCATCATCGCCGTGCTTTTTTTGTCTGTATGATATAAACGTTTCATTGTCATTCCTTATCAGTTGAAAAGTTGAGGGTTTGGCAGGGAAAAATGCGGCACAACAGAGCATATGCCGGCATTATTTCTTGCCGGATAACTTTATGGCGGGGAACTAGATTTCCTGGTTTCCATACCAAGAGCAAAGTCGGGGTTGATTATAGGTAATAAGGATTAAAAATATCGGGAGAGTTGATGCTTAGGCAAGCTGTTGATAGTAATGGAAAAGTAAGCTGCTTCTCTTAAAAGGACTGGGAAGTCAACAAATTAGCTGAGAAGAAGGTAATTCCTTGCTTAAATGCTAACTTTTTAAAATTAAAGGGAATGATAATTTATCCGGCTTAAGGGGCTGGTATTTGCTTACAGGAAATGAGGAGAATGCTTATGCCGCTATCCTATTTTTCACTTTATCCTGGTTAAGCAACCGGCTCGCTAAAATAAAAAACCTTAAGCAGCAAATGACAGATAAAAGGACATCCAAACTAGCCATTTTCCACTCTGGATATCCTTATCGTCAGGGCAGGAAATAGTTAACTTGCCCTATCAACAATCTCTTCCCTATGAATGAGACAAGAGATTGTCTTGCTTAATTTTCCTTGATGGTTAAGCCAGTGTCTGTCGGGGGCAGACAAAAATCGTAATGCGTACCGGCAAGGCGTTCAGCACCACCGCCAATCTGGGGGGTAAGCTGCATAGGCACTGCTTTATTGTCTTTAGAGAGGTTTTTTAATTTTTTCTTATTTAATTGTAACTTCATCAATATATCCTTTATTTGTTATTTTTAAATCACAAGGTGTATTTTAATACACGTTTAAACAGTAACTTGAATCAAGGGTATGTCAATAGCGACCTGATAAAGTTAACAGGTTAATCCTGCTTGCCTTCCACGTTTAATATTTCCTATAGGGGCTTAATACGCGGGCTTTTGTATTACCGACGGCACCGGGGCTTAGCTGAGGACATAGACAAGGAAAAAAGGGCTGCATAGGTCATATAAACTGTATTTCACTGATAAAGTGAAAAGTCCAAAAAGTAAAAGCTTATATTAGTCGGCGGAAAATAGCCCCGGATATAAAACCAATAAAATAACCGCAACAGTAAATATCAGGGTTCTACATGGATAGGCCAACCAGTAAAAGTCGATTTCCGATAGCAGCCAGCGGTAGCTGGTCAGGATGAAATCAGGCTGTTTTCTTTGGTGCTCTTGTTCCTGCTTTTTGATTTGTGCGTTTAACGCATTCAGTTGCTGTTCAAAGGAATTATCTGATGAACAGCCCCCTTCCCGTTGGCGAAGCAGGCTGCCGTAACTGGCTTTGCCGCCGCCATGAACGAGGCCTGAACATCATACTGGCCTTCATACATTTCCCTTAACTGCTAGTATTGGCAAAAGGCGCTGCAGATTTTTTTCAGTTGCAAAACAGTGAGCATAATACCGGGACTTTTCTTTGATTAAAGACATAGCCACATTGACATAATGACAATGGAAAATAAAGCCAGGGGTTTTGCAATGGCTGGTGAAAGAGGTGCAATAGCGTACAGGCCCGTTAAGGGCCCTTACGCTGAATTCGTACTGAGAGTCGCTAAGAGAGCTTTCTGCTTGCTATTATTTACCGGTAATTTCAATCGGTTTTTGCGGGATATCACTGCCGTCGCTGTGATCGTCAGGACCAGGACCAATTTGATCCGGAATGGCGCCATGTACCAGGTCGCTGGATTCTGCCATCCAGGCGTATTGGCCGTCACCTGCTAAGGTATAGATGCCGTATGGTGTGTTGACATGGGCATATATGGCGTGATCATTGATGGTCAGGGTGGTGTTATAAGTTTCGTCATTAAGTTCAAACGAGGCATTAATGGTTTTATTGCCGTGCCTGTCCTGATCGGTACTGGCAATTTCGGCGTCGTAATACATATCGAAGAAAGGTACTTCTAATTTAAGGGTATCGCCGACTTCCAGGGAAGAAATGTGGCCGTTGTCAACTTCCAGGTAAACTTCGCCGCGCAGGTTTTCCCGCAATTTCCCCGAGGCTTTTAATACTTTTTCTGCCGTTTCCGATTGTGTAAACACCGGTTCCGCCGGGTAATCGTCGCGGTTTTCAATGGCGGTTATATTGTTTTTTGGCGCAGCCGTGGGCCGGACCTTAGGTTGGGCAGGATGGGCATGTTGATGAGCCGCCAGGTGTTGCTTGTGTGGGGCCTCTACCTGGGCAGTGATGCTTGCTTTTGTGTCTGTCTCGCTTTTGACCGCCTCAGTGTCGCTGCCGGTTGAATTTAGCCAGAATGCAATAGCCGCCATCGCGGCCAAACCGGTTAAAATCATGAGTGCTTTTTTCATAACATTTCCTGCTTTATCTTATTTTTAGCTTTTGTTTTATACCGGTTGCGTGGCTAGATCTCCGCCGGTAAAAATAAGACTCAGGCTTAATGGCCCAAGTCTTATTTAAAGCGAAAAGTGAAGCGGGCAATTATGATAATTTGCCAGCTAACACTTATTTCGCTTGGGTTTATTTCTGTCCGTTAAATATTAACGGAATGCAGCGATTTGGTCAGTCACTAATTCTAGTGCTCTTTGCGCGTCTGCTACATTGTTCACACCAATCGGCTCACCGCTTAGCGTAAAGCCAGGGTTAGAGAAATAAGATAACTGGTTGGTGGTATTGAACTCTTGCGGGTAAGCCATGATAGTGGCGAACTGGTTGTCAACGCCGTAACCTACACCCCAAGTATAAACACCGCCTTCAGCGCCTTGTCTTACTGAGTGACCTAAGCCCATGTTGTGACCAAGCTCATGCATGAAAGTAAGGGTAGTATCGCCACAGTTGTTGGCTGTGATGTTGTAGGCATAGCTGTCATAGGCATTGTGATCCGGGAATACGTCGGCCATACCGTAGATAGAACCGGCGATACCACAAGTGGTACCCTGCCAGGTGCTTTGAGCTGAACCAATCACAACCACGAAGTCAGCTTTGTACTCATCGCGCCAGTTTCTGATTTGGCTGTTTTTATACAGGCTCTGGATATTATTCCATGAAGCAACATAATCGGTACTTGTCTGGTTGTCGCCATCCCAGGCTAAAACCAGGTTAATGTCTAAGTTGTTTTTCGCATAGTTGGCGTTAGAAGCGGCAACCATGTTTTTAATTTCTGTTTTGATATCAAAGCTTCTTGCTGCTGCCGAGGCTGTGTAATAAACGTCGACAACAACGTCTTTAGCCATGGCTGATGCTGTTAATACCGCTGATACTGACAGACCGATTAAGGTTTTACTTGCTAGTTTCTTTAACACACTACTTCTCCTTGGTGTTCTTGTTTTTGTTTTTATATGGCGAGGATATCTGAACATGTCCTAAATTCCCTGTTCATGCCCCTACCATGTTTTTATTAATGTTTTATGAAATACCGGTGTTTTTTCCGGCAACTAATTAGAAACAGAAGAGAAAAACAAAACTAGTAATATTACGACTTTTTTTCGCACAATTTGAAAGAGTAGGCGCAGCCACGCTTGTCCGGTTTAAACCTGTTTTGATGGAATATTCTTGTCGTTTTTTTGATAAAAAATGTCGTTCATTGTTGAAAACTTGACTCTTGTGTCAGGTTTTGTTGGTTAATACGTAAGGATTTTTTAGGTAAAAGGTAGTTTTACTTATTTTTTATGCTTATCTGCCGTTAATTTCCTCTTTTGGAGAAAGCGTTAAAAACTGGAAGGTATGCGCTAAAACTGTTTGAAATTTCTGTGTTGAGTTTTTGTTATGGCTAAAAAGTGTTGCGTAAAAAATGAATGTATTTGGTTAATAAACAACAAAAGGTCGGCTTATAAGAATTTTTGTAATAAGGGAAAGCTGAGCAGGCGAATTTTCTTTAAATTTTTTGTTAGTACGGGTTTATTCGTTTGAGTTTATTCCTGATTAAAAGCGCATGACAGGATCGGATTTAACACAGTTAAATTGCGTTATTTTTGTTCAGAATAAGAGGGGGAATTTAGAAAATATTTAAGAAAAAGCTTGGATGGTACCCAGGAGCGGACTTGAACCGCTACGCCCTTGCGAGCACTAGCACCTGAAGCTAGCGTGTCTACCAATTTCACCACCTGGGCATCGAAGCACGCATATAATGCTGATAGCCGAGGGCTTTGTCAACGCATTAATTCACTTTTTTGACTAAGTGGACAAATAAGCAACGAATTGCCTGCTTAGTAACGGTATTCGGTTTTATTTAAGGGGAGCAAGCCAGGGGCGGGTAAAAGCCGTTGCTGAAAATTTACCCTGTTTTCTCAAACGCTATGCTGTAAAAATAGCTCTACTCCAAAGAGCATCTATGCAGCACTTCATCGTTATCCTGTGCAGGCGGCCAGAGATTAAATGGAGGGAGAGGTAAAAATTGAAGCCATCTATGATGAGGCCGGTTTTTTCAAAAAAAGAGCTGTTAATTGAAAGTGAGCCGGCGAGTATTTTTTATAGAGCCGGGCTAGAAGTTGCCAAAAATCGGGTGTTTTGTACGACAAGAGCCGACTAGTCTTTCGAGGGGACTCTGGAATATACCCTGGAGAGATAGCAGCTGTTTTCGTCAAGTGAATTCAGTGCAGTTTCTGTCGGCGTCCGCCGATTTCACCGGTAAAGGCGGTGAAGTCGCTTTTATCATTCAGGTATGTTAATAAATTCCGGCGGGACGGCAGGGGTAAGCCATACGCCGTTTTTGGCCTGGTAAAATTGGTGTCCCTGTGCTGCCATTGCCCGGGTATCCAGGGTTAATATCACTGCTTTGCCATATCGTTGGCCGACTTGCCTGGCGGTATTTATGTTTTCGCTCAGGTGAACATATTGCCTTTCTCCTGCGACTAAACCGGTTTTAGCTATTGAGGCTAAAAACCGGCTGGCGGTGCCGTGATAGAGTATTTCAGGCGCTGTTTGGGCTGTCAGTCCCAGATCTACTTCAAGGGAGTGTCCCTGATTGGCCCGTATCCTTAAGCCATCAGCGGAAAGGGCAAAGCGTTGCTTATCATTGTTGGCTACTATTTCATGGATCAGTGCTTTACTTAGCGCCAGTTCGGTTTGAGCGGCGGCTTTTATGATTATCTCATTTATATCTGCCCAGCCATGGTCATCTAATGTCAGGTTAATGGTCTCTGGCTTATGGCGTAGGATCAGGCTAAGGAACTTACTGGTTTTGGTTAACTGCTTACTCATGGAATAAATTACCGCCTCTTTTGAGGTTTTGTTATCTATTGCCGGGATATTATCCCTTTTAACTGATAAATGGTATTCGCTTTTTCTGAGATCAACGGAGAACCGACTGACGCTAAAACCAGGCAGCATTCGCCAGGCCAAGCTTTGTTAGGCAGCAGAGGGCAACCATCATTTCTTTGCATAGCAATTTCCAGCGTGGTTTATTGCTAGCTCATGTAAGGTGGTTGTAAGTACTTACTTCTTAAATGGTGAAGTCTGGATCACCGTGAAGCCTTTATTGTGGAATTGCCGGATGATCGGGACAGCAAGATACTTGAATAAGCCGGTTAATCGTCTCTAAGAGATATTGTGTTAAAGCTAAGGCACCTTCGGGTGCCTTTTTATATTCAGGATGAAGGGTATAGCGCGATCACATGAAGGTGAAGCCGTGTTTGTATGCTGAAGAATTACCTTGAATGATCCTGTTCATGTTTCCGGTCTACTAGACTTAAAGTTAAACTGTCAGCAATAACCTCCGGGAGACTGAGTTTGTCGGAGGGGCTGTTTTTAATTGCAGATAGTGCACCGGAATAATGAAAAAGTAAATGCACAGGGCAAAGTGGCTAGTGGCAGGTAAAAGTTCCCAGCCGGGTTTGTTGTTAACCGGTCTGTCTAAGGATTTCTCCTCCCTCTTACTTTCAAGGTCATACTTGAGTCATTTTCTTTGCTATCATCAGGTGTTAACGAAAGTTGCAGTATTTATGGCTTTATTGTTATTTACCTTAAAATCAAATGGATAACTATTTTAATCAAAAGGAACGAATAATTTGTCTGGCTCTGTATGGGGATATCCGGCGTTAAATAAAAAGCTTAATGCCGGTTAAGAGCTTAAAACCTCTACCGGGGAGTTGTTATGTTGATCAAACCTGCTGCAGTTTTATTGCTTACTCTCTATTTGCTGCTGTCTCTACCTGTTGTTGCCAATGAAACCTTTACTTACCAACAAGGACTCAATGATTATTTTGGGGCCAGTTCAACGCGATTCTCCTCTTCGAGAAATCAGGACAATACTCAGGAGCAGCATTATTTTCGCTATGACGGTACTGCCAGGGTGTATAACCTGGAGTATTTTTCCCTGCCGGATTTAATCGAACAAACCGAGGTTGAGTCTGCCAAGCTTATTTTTTACCGGGTGGGGGGAGGTATTTATACCGGTTCAAATATCTATGTCAGGCAAATTCTGGATCCGGATAATTTAGGGCTTTCTTATGCAAACGGCTGGAAGCTGGCCTCGGGATTTCGCGCCGGCGCTAATGTTGAATCCCGCGATGACGGCAAAAGTGTCGATGTCAAATGGCGGTTATCGGATCCGGACTCCCCCGATGATCTTAATGGCGATTATTTTCAGGGCGTGCTCAAGGCGTTGAGTGAATCGCCCTTTTTTACACCGCAAAAAACAGATGTTATCGGCTCGGCTTATGAGGTTGATGTGACCGCCGATCTGTTATGTATGCAGCAAAGGTTATGTCCCAATCACGGCTGGGCGTTATTTCACGCCAACCCGCATGCCAATATGCAAAATATTACCGGCAGCAGCAATTATCCGCAGATCCATTATCGTCCTAAGCTGGTGATCACATACGGCACTGCTGTCCCGGTAGCCGATGAGCTCGAACCTTTAGTGATTGAATCTTTCCCCTATAACCAGGAGGTTACCAGTACAGATAATAAGATTGAGCTGAGATTGCTTACCAATGAAGCAGCCAGCTGTAGATATGATCTTTCTCCCTCAGACAGTTTTGCCGATATGCGTTTTAGCCTGGTATCTGTTGACGGCTTGTTTCACAGTGCTTTATGGCCGGTGTCGACGTTAAATACCCGTTACCAGCTCTTTGGCAGGTGCCGGGATCTGGTCGGAAATATCAGTTTAACTCCCCATGTGTATACTTTTACTGTCAGCGAAGATCAGGCGAGTGAAGAAGAGCCGGAAGAAGAGGTCATCAATGAAAATTATCAGGTGATTGATTTATTGCCCGGCGTAACAGATGTCCGGCAAACCTTATATGCCATCGCAGGGCAGGATTTAGTGATCACTTTGGGGCCTTCGCTTGCCGGGGATAACAGCCCCTATAGCTACCAGGCAGAGGGAAATGCTGCCTGCAAGGCTTCTGTCAGCGGCAACCGCTGTACCTTTAATACCTCAGAAGTGGCGACAGCATTATTAACCGTAACTTATAGCGGTGTCAGCAGCGGCAGCCACAACATAGTGGTGGTGAGCCAGGAAAATAATAGCCGGGGCACAACTGCCTATATCCAAAATAAAGCGGTGATCATGGCGGATTACGGCTTAGCGGCGCCGGATAAGGGGGAAACCAGGGTTGATCCGATAACCGGGGCAAGTATTACCCGGCTAACCGATGCCAGTGAAATCGCCGATAGCGAGGATGCCTTAATTGTTTATTCCCGTTATTCTCCGGAAAATTCAACCGGAGATTATGTGCTGGTTTTTGGCCATAACTCTATCTCAAGCCGGGTGGTGAACCGAAAAACAGGCGAGCTGGTGACTGTGCTTAAGGATGAAAACGGCGGCACTATCGGTGAAAACCAGGAAGTCAGGTGGGATAATTCCGGACGTCATCCTAGGCGGATTTATTATGTTAACGGCATGAAATTCTGGATGATAGATGATATTACCAAGCCGGCAAGCAGCCGGGTGCTGATCAAAGACTTTAGCGACTTGTTTCCCAATTCCACTAAAATTTATAATGATGTTGAAGGCGACAGCTCGAATGACAGCGATCACTGGGCCTGGATGGCGGTGCATTACGGTGAAAATGATTTTGGCTCAGCTTCCTTTTTGGTGGATGCCTTTATTCATTACCAGATCTCTACCGATACCGTACACAGCCTGAAACCGGCGGATTTGGCCGGCACTAACCTGGACCGGGAAAAAAACCGGGCAAGCTTTACCTTGCGTCCGAATATGGTGGAAATGTCGCCTTTAGGTACTGGGCTGGTGATTCATTCCAGTCATAAACATAATGATGCCGAGCAAATCCGGGTTCATTATATCAATACCTGGTTTGACGGCCCCCATGTATGGCCGCTGGACTTCGACTTTAACCGCCAGGCGCCGGTGAAAATTTCCTGTTGTGCCAGCCATTCCGGCTGGGCCTTTGATAACCAGCAAAATGAAATATTTATCAGCCAGAATAACCGGACCGATAAGCTGGATGCGGTGAAGATCAGCGGTGACAACTCAGGTTATGATCAACGGCTGATGGTAGCCAGTCACGGGGATTTTGGCTGGAACATGGGCTTTCACTACGGCAAGATGCCGCTGAGCAAACCCGGCTGGCTATTCTATAACTCGTATTCGCAAGATAATGCCTTGTGGGGGGCGAACCAGTTTATGATGATCCAGCTAAAAGCAGAAACCGAGCAGCCCGTTATCTGGCGCATATCCCCTGCTTATAATCATTATGACGGCGAATACCGGGATGAAGCCCCGGCGGCGATAAACCTGTCCGGCAACCGCATCTACTGGTCTTCCAACTGGGGCGGTATGTTAGATCACCGGGAAGTGTTTATGATGGAGTTGCCGGATAACTGGGATCAGGCATTGTTGGAGCCGCCGCAATAACTGTCGCCAGAAAACAGGCGCCAGAAAAAAACGCCAGAAAAACAGGCGCGGCAACGACCGGGGCAAGGTGATGGTTTACGGCTGCTCAGGGCCAGGCTTTTGGGCATGTGTCAGGCGCATGTCCAGGTGGGGAATATCATCTTCCAGGTAGACATCTGAAATGGCGCTAAAGCCAAAGCCCTGATAGAAGTCCAGCAGGTATTCCTGGGCGCCGATATCGATATCCCGGTTCGGCCAAAGCCGCCGGCAGTGGCTTAAAATGGTGGCAACCAGGGTTTGTCCCAAGCCCTGCCCCCGCGCAGATTGCGCGATGGCGACCCGGCCGAAACTGACATTGTCATAGGAAATACCCGGGGGCAGCAGGCGGGCATAGGCAATCAGCTCGCCTTCCCGATAACCCAGTAAATGGCAGACCTCCTGTGCCTTGTCTTTATCATCAAGTTCGGGATAAGGGCAGGTTTGCTCTACCACAAACACATCCACCCTGAGTTTGAGCAGTGCATAAAGTTGTTCTGTGGTGAGTTGGGAAAAAGTCAGGCATTTCCAGTTCATCAATTTTCTCTTCGGTAAACGGCATATCCGGTTACTTTACCCTGAAAAGTGCGTGATGGCGTTAACCTTTGTTAATTTCTCAGGCGTTTTTTTATCCGGCTTAAGCTGATTGGGGTAATACCGATATAAGAGGCCAGCTGGTAGTCGGTCAAACAGGGTTCTAAATCGGGAAATTGCTGTGAAAACAGCTGGTATCTTTCTTGTGGCGTGTGCAGCAGCATAAAGCGTTCTTTATTTTCTTTGTAAAGCAACTGGGTCTCAAGCAGGTGCTGGTAGCAGGCATGATTTGTCTGTCGCCATATTTGCACCTGGTTTATCGGCAAACGAACCAGGGAGCTGGCAGACAAGGTTTCCAGTGAATAGGGGGAAACTTGCTGCCTGAGCAGGCTTTGAAAGTTAATGATACAGTCGCCGCTCCAGTAGAATTCTTTACTGAATCGCTTTCCGTCTGCGGTGTGATAGCAGGCCTGGCATAACCCTTCGCTGACAAAGTATAAGTATTCAAGTTTATCTGCCTGGTGCAGGAAAATTGTCCGTGCAGGTAAATCTATGGTTTCTGTGTCCCGGTTCAGCATGTTGGCTTGTTGCTGCGAAAAGCCGTGTTGCTGTAAAAAGTCGATAAAGCCAAGTTTCATAGTGCCCCCGAAATGATGCTTATGCCAGGCAATGGTGCAGCGTATGGGAAAGCTTAAAAAATACCGGGCATAGATTGACATTCTGCATTTCTTTACCTCTACTTACAAGGAGTTGGAGCATAATAAGAACGGCAGGTATGGGGTCTTGTGTTGCTTTTAAAAGGGGCAACTGTGCTATTGATTGCCATTTAATACTAACCGTGTTTTCTGCCATGGAGGCGTAAATTGATGAAAACGGCTATTTCCCTGATATTAACCTTATGCATTGCTTGCCCACAGGCTTTTAGTGCCAAGCTTTTGGATGATCAAGCGGCTGTTGAGGCAGGTAAAGAAGAGGAAAAACTTTATAACTGGACTTTTACACGCAAGCTGACCACCCCGCCGCGCGGAGGATCATCGTTAGGGCAAAAGGTGATTTATGATAAAAAGTCTCCCGATTCATGGCAGCAAGTGCAAGCCAAAGGACTGAGCCCTTATGAAAGGGACCGTCGGGCTATTTATGCCCTGGAAGGGGTTTTTGAAACAAAATTCGAATTTCTGGAGACTTTCACCCTAGGTGCCGATAAAGAAGTCGATACCCCCTATGCTTCATGGGGAACGGAATTTGTTAAGGTGATCGAGGATAGCGGTGATTTTATCTCGGTTCAGCAAATCATGGTGATGTATTACCGGGACCAGGCCAGCGGGGAAGTTCAGGGGCCTCATGTGATGAAGCACTGGCGCCACGACTGGAGCTGGCAAGGCAAGAGCATCCTTGAATATCAGGGAGACAACCAGTGGCAAAGCAAAAAACTCGACCTCTCACAAACCCGGGGAAAATGGGTATGGTCGGTTTATCAGGTCGATGACTCTCCCCGGTACTCGGGTATAGGGCGCTGGGATCATTTTGCTTCGCTTTCTACCTTTGAAACCGATTATATGTCGCGCCCTTTGCCCCGGCGGGAAAGTTCGGTCCGGGATGACTATCAAATCCTGATGGGCAAGGATACCCTGGTATTAACCCCACATGCCTGGTTCCATGAGCAAAAAAACTTTAAGCACCAGGGAGGGCTTTCGTCTTCAGGAGAGTTTTCAGGGGTGATGTTAGCCAGGGAAATCGGCCATAACAGTTACCGGCGCATTAAAGACTTTAAACATGAACAGGGCCTGGAGTATTGGGATAAAACTAAGGGGTATTGGGCGGATGTCAGAGCCGTATGGAAGGGGATCGAGCATCAAGGGGCATTTGCTGTTAAACAGTCTGTGAATAATAAGCCCTTATTTATGATGCATTTTGAGCAGGCGGCAGATGATGAAATTCTTTCCATGCCCCCGGAAAAAAGAAGAAAAGTGATTCATGAAGCGATGCGTCCATATATTAAAGGGTAAGGGTTATAACGCTTAGCTTTTGATGCTCAGGCAGCAGCCCGGGTTTACGGAGCTACTGCCTGACGAGGGCTTTATCCTGCAGCGAGCTATAACTCGTTATTTTCTAAAAAGTGCTTGGCCATTTTGGCTAAATGGCATTATCCCTGACTTTATCGCCTGTAGAAGCTTTAGCCCGGCGATAGCGTGTATGCTTTGCCAACAGGGAAGGATTATAGTGCAAAAATGCTACTGGCTATCCGCTTTTGCCTGTTCATTGGCTGCAGCTTCATTGGCTTTGGCCTGAGCAATGCGCCATTGCTGTAATTCGGCATAATAGTGATCCCAGACACAGGGGTTGCAGGCTCCGCCGCCACAACAATCGTCGTCTGCCGGCGGGATAGGTTTTTCAAGTAATGAAGACATAAACTTACTTTTAGTTTTGAGCGGATTGATACTAACTGGCCGCCAGTATACCTAAGGACGGCGCTTTTTCCTACTATAGACAAAGTTCTGCAAAAGCGGCTAGAGTTTTTCCGTGGATAACTCTTCAAAAAAATGGCAGATTTTTACCTCGTCACCACCGCAAAACTTGGCTTTTATCAAACCTTTATCTGCCCTTATCTGAATAGAGCGGATTTCTTCGTCGCTGTCGTTTAAGGCGGCAATACCTATGCTCAGGGTCAGGGGGATTTTGTTTTTGCCGTAGTCAAATAAACGCTCACGGACCGCATTTCTGATATTGATGGCTAAAGACTGGGCGGCGATGGCGTCCCGCTCGGGCAAAATGATGCAGATTTTCTCTTCTCCCACCTGGGTCAGCAACTCCTGGTGGTGGAGGTGTTCTTTGATGATGGTAATGACATGTTGCAGCGCCAGGTGACGGATTTGGCTGCCGTATTTCTCCTTGAGGCGTTCGAGGTTGTCCAGGCCGGCATATAAGATAGAGAGGTTTTCATTAAGCTCTTGTGCCCGTTCAATATATTTTTTGGTTAACTGGCAGTAGTTTTTCGAGTGCAGCACTTCGGTCAGGGGATCTTTATTGGCCAAATAATTTAATTCAGCATTTTGTTTTTCAATATGCTGCAGGTAACGGCTTAACTGGTTGCTAAAAGCTGCCAATACCAGGGACATAACCACCAGGCCGACAACTATGCTGGCTAAAGTCGCGGTGCCAAAAGGTGCCAGGAAGACATGGGTCGCGATAATGGCCAGCAGGGACAATAAGGTAAAAAAGATCCCGGATTTTTGTCCGCCAAGCATAAAGGCGACCAGGATCAATAAATAAAACCAGATGGCCCGAAACTCATCGAATAAAACCGTAACCAGTGCCGACAGACACACCAGAAAACTGATCAGTAAAAAGGTCGTCAGCACCAGGGAAAAATGGTTATGATTCTTTTTTAAGATGATGAGCAGGGCAAGCAGCAGCAGGGCATAGCCGTAGTCTATATTGGTGGCCTGCTCGCCGATTTGACTTATGCCCAGGGAAGACATCAGGGCAAATAAAATACTGAAGGTGATTGCGATACACATGATACGTGTAAGCAAAAGCACCCTGTAGTTGAAATCCATTTCGTGTGATTGAGGAATGTCCGTATTTTTTTGATACAACTCCTTCGTATTCATGTGAATAATTAAAAACTTCCCTATTTAAAATGATTGAATCACCTAAAGAGGATAGGCGAGAGTTAGCCGATTTGCCTCAGGGAAAGTGAAAAAATGCAAATTAAATGATTATGTTTTCGACGGCAGCAGAGTAGTGAAATAAAAAAGCCCTGAAAATATCAGGGCTTTTCTGTGCGTCGTTTATGCGCTTATCAGGATTCTGACTCGGCCAGTTTCTTTTCAAGGTAGTGAATATTAGCACCACCGTTGACAAAACCCTGATCGTTTAAGATATCCTGGTGCAGGGCGATATTGGTTTTGATACCGTCAACCACCAATTCATTCAAGGCATTGCGCATACGGGCAATGGCAACATCCCGGTTATCACCATAGGTGATTAACTTACCGATCATAGAATCATAATGCGGCGGTACCGAGTAGTCGGCATAGATATGCGAATCCCAGCGAACCCCTAAGCCACCCGGCGGGTGGAAGCGGGTGATTTTACCCGGTGAGGGGATAAAGCTGCGGGGATCTTCGGCATTGATCCGACATTCGATCGAGTGGCCGCTGACCTTGATATCTTCCTGGGTGTAGGATAACGGCTGGCCTGCAGCGATGCGCAATTGCTCTTTGATTAAGTCGACACCGGTGATCATTTCCGTTACCGGGTGCTCAACCTGGATACGGGTGTTCATTTCAATGAAATAGAACTCGCCGTTCTCATATAAGAACTCAAACGTACCGGCGCCGCGGTAGTTGATTTCGATACAGGCGCGGCAGCATCTTTCACCGATTTGCTTACGCATTTCCGGGGTAATGCCCGGAGCCGGTGCTTCTTCTACCACTTTTTGATGGCGACGCTGCATGGAACAGTCGCGCTCACCTAAATGAATGGCGCCGCCCTGGCCGTCGGCTAATACCTGGATTTCCACGTGACGTGGGTTTTCCAGGAATTTCTCCATATAAACCATATCGTTATTAAAGGTCGATCTGGCTTCTGACTTGGTCAGGGCGATAGATTCAATCAGCTCCTGCTCTTCACGGACCACGCGCATACCGCGACCGCCGCCGCCACCGGAGGCCTTGATGATCACCGGGTAACCGATGCGCTTGGCATGGGCCAGGTTGGTTTCTTCATCGTCGGTTAACGGGCCGTCTGAACCCGGTACGCAAGGTACGCCGGCAGATTTCATTGCCTTGATCGCCGAAACCTTATCACCCATTAAGCGAATGCTGTCAGCTTTCGGGCCGATAAAGGTAAAACCTGAGGTTTCCACCTGCTCGGCAAAATCGGCATTTTCCGCCAAGAAGCCATAACCGGGGTGAATGGCAACCGCATTAGTGACTTCGGCAGCGGTGATAATGGCCGGCACATTCAGGTAGCTTTCAAGTGCAGAGGCTTTACCGATACAAATGGTTTCATCTGCCAGCAAAACATGCTTTAAATTCTTATCGGCGGTAGAATGAATGGCAACGGTTTTGATGCCCAATTCTTTACAAGCGCGCAATATTCTCAGTGCAATTTCGCCACGGTTGGCGATAACAACTTTATCTAACATGGAATTACCCTTTTAGGCTGGGCTTATTCAATGATGAATAGCGGTTGATCGAATTCGATAGCATCTTCGTTTTGTGCAAGAATTTCTTTGATTACACCTGATTTGTCGGCTTCGATCTGGTTCATCATTTTCATTGCTTCAACGATACATAAGGTATCGCCGGCATTGACATGCTGACCCACTTCTACAAATGCCGGGGAATCCGGTGAAGAGGCCGAGTAGAAAGTGCCTACCATAGGAGAGCGCACAACATGGCCGCTAAGGGCCGGTGCTGCCTGTTCGGCTGGTGCTGCAGGTGCGGCAACAGGCGCAGGTGCCGCGGCCGGCATCATGGCAGGAGCCGCTTGGACTACGGTTGCGGTAGCGGCATTGCCGCAGCTGATACGTACCGACTCTTCACCTTCGGAAATTTCTAATTCATTGATGTTAGACTCTTCAACAAGCTCAATGAGTTTTTTTATTTTTCTGATATCCATGTGTGTACCTTAATAATAATTTGAAATTTAGTTAGTTTATTGCCGGCTGATATTCATTAACCGGCTTTTAGTTGTTCTTGGACTTTAAGTGTTGATGAGCGGCATCAAGTGCATACTCATAGCCCTTGGCTCCTAAGCCGCAAATAACCCCGGTGGCGATATCTGAGAAATAGGAATGATGTCTGAAGCTCTCTCTCGCATGGACATTGGATAAATGCACTTCGATAAAAGGGATGGCGACAGATAATAACGCGTCACGCAGGGCAACGCTGGTATGGGTAAAAGCCGCAGGGTTGATAATAATAAAGTCGATTTCACCAAATCCCTGGTGGATAGCATCAATCAAGGTGTGTTCGGCATTTGACTGTACATGGCTGAGGCTGATATCCAAAGCCCGGGCCTTGCTGCTAAGCTCTTCGATAATATCTGTTAAGGTTTGTGCCCCGTATATCTGCGGTTCACGTTTTCCCAACATATTTAAATTCGGGCCATTTAGCACTAAAATTTTAAACTTGGCAGTCATCTGTTGTAAAAACACCTTTAAAATTTAATTGTCCTGTTATCATCGCATAAAAATTGAACATTGGGAAATGCGATTAACAAAACTACGCAACTTTTTACAATTTGATGCTTATTATAGTGTTTTCGAAGAAATTAGCAGCAAAATACTGGTCTAATCACTTGGCGTGATGGCTAAACTGGTGCTTTAACTAATTTTGACTACACTGAAAATGGGCTAAGGAGAATAAGCCAAGTCATTTTTCTGTGTTTTACCCGGCGGTTACCTCTTGAACCACCAGCTTTGCAGCGGTGAAGGGTCGGGAAGGGCAGGTATGAAATAACTAAGGGTGAACATTATCAAATGTCTTACGCTGACCCTCATCATTGTTTGCGGTTTCGTTATATGCCCGCGGGCTTATAGCGTCACCATTATCACCCATGCTTCGGTGGGCCAGGCTGATATCCCCTCGGCCCAGCTCAGGCGTATTTTTTCGATGCGGCAATTAAGATGGCAAAACGGTGTTGCCATTACTGTCTTTGTTTTGCCCAGCCAGCATCCGCTGCACCAGCGCTTCAGTAAAGAAAAGTTAGGCATCTTCCCCTATCAGTTAGACAATATTTGGCAAAAACTGTCGTTTTCCGGCCTGGGAGCAACGCCGATCGTGGTGCAAACCCCGCAAGACTTGCTCGAGGCGGTACAAGCCACACCCGGGGCCATAGGATATGCGGCAGATGAAGTGAGAACAGGGGGGGAAGTTGATGTTAACTAACATTTTGCTCTTTAGCGCTTTGAAAAGGCTTTTGGGCTGTGCGCTATTGCCACTCTCCCTGCTGTCGGGCTGTTTTTGTGCAGGGGCACTTGCCGATGACAACTATAATACCCGCTGGCGTCTGCATGGTTTTATTGCCCAGGGAGTGATCGATGTAGATCACAGTAATTATGTCAATGACGACGGTGATATATCGGCCAAGTTAACGGAAATTGGCATTAATGCCTCTTATCAGTTAAGCCGGGATTTCAGGGTCACCGGGCAGGCGGTTTATCTTAACGGCGGCAATCGCTACCATGAAGGAGCAAGACTGGATTATTTGTTGCTGGACTGGTCCGCCTATAGTACAGAAAACTGGCTGGTGAACTTTTATTTTGGCCGTTTTAAAAATAATCACTGGCTCTATTCCAATATCCGGGATGTGCCCCAGGCGCGGCCCAGTATCATTCTACCCCAGTCCATTTATTTTGACGGTTTTCGCGATATTGCCGAAGGCGGTGAAGGCCTGGATATCAAGGTCAGTTACAGCGATGATGAACTGGGAGAGTTTGATTTTGGCCTCAGTGCCGGTACCTCCGATATTTCAAAAGCTCAGACCCAAATTATCTTAAGCAAGTTAGCCAGTGGCCGGTTGAAACACGATTATGATATACAGGCCAGTTTATACTGGCGTCCGCTTTATTCCCCGTGGCGTTTTGGTCTGGCTTTGCTTGATTCCGACTTTAGCTACCATAGCGGCGGACAGGATGCTTTTCTGGATGCCGATATTGTCTTACAGCGTTATTTTCTTAACGCCTTGTACCAGGGGGAGTTTTGGGAGTTAAGTGCAGAGCTGCTGCAGGACAGGTTTGTTTTTGATGATTTTTATTTTCCCGGCTTCCACCAGGATAACCTGGGGCAGGGGATATTTTTGCAAGGGCGTTATAAGGCGGGCAACAGATTAACCTTCCTGGGACGTTATGAAAAATTTTATATCAATAAAGATGATAAGAGCGGCCGTAGACTGGAACAGGGAAGTCAGGGACAGATTCCCGCCTACTTTGGTTATCAGAACTCCTTTACCTTAGGGGTATCCTATGATCTTCGGGCTAATGTGCGCCTTGAACTTGAACATCACTGGTTTGAAGGCACGGCCCGGTTAACGCCTGTGGTTTTGCCGGATGCCCGGGCCAATAGCCGTGAACACTGGAATTTGTGGGCATTGCAATTGATGTATTGGTTCTAGCCGATGAAAAAGCAGTTTATCAGTGTACCCACTAAATTACTGATCCTGATCATCGGGACCTTGCTGCTGGTGACCAGTGGTTTTGCTTGCCTCTCGCTGTTGCGTTTGCAGAATGAATTTAAACAATTTCAAACAACGGCGTTGCAACACGGCCAGGTACAGTTTTATTTGCAAAGTAATATTTTGCAGCGTCAGTTAAGGATTTGGTTGGAGTCTTTTTCCGGCATTGCCCGCCTCTATCGGCAGGATGATTTTAAAAAGCTGGCCTTAAATCTTGGCAGGCAATTTGAAATTCTACAAATGCAGCTGAATGTAGAAAATGTTTGGCTGGTGAAGGAAAGCGGCCAGGAATTATACGGTACCGGGGTGTTACCTTCGGATATTAAAGATAAAATCTCCGCAACATTAAAATTGCAGCACCCCCATAATGACGTGCTGTGCGATCAGCTTTGTTTGCAGTTAATCACTATCCCGGTATTTAATAAGCAGGGGGAGCTGGCGGTGATTGCCATTACCGCCTCACTGGTGGATATGTTATTTGCCATAGGTCAGTCACTGGAAAATGAAGTCGCTATTGTCAGTTATCCCCGCCAGGGTAAACCCCAGGTGCAACAGGCCAGTATTATTTCTTCCTCTAACAGGGAGCTGATTAATATTTTGCTTTACGGCGAGCAGGGCAGGCAGCTGGTTTCTCAGGTGAGTAATACCGGCTTGCAGGCAGAGGTTGAACAACTGAGTTATTTAGTCAACTTTCTTTCCTTGTCCGAGAATCAGCAGCGGGTATTTTTCCTGGTATTGATCCATGATATGACCCCATTCACTTTAAAGCATGACGAGGATCGGCGGCAGTTTTTATGGTCTGTGAGTATCATATTCTTCACCCTGGCGATGCTGGTATTTTATATCACGGGGCCTTTTTCCCAGCGGTTATTGGCCTTGTCCGATGCCTTGCCTTTGCTGGCGCGAAAACATTTTGCCGAATTTCGGCAGGTAGAATTTCGCCGTATGCGTCTGTTTTCCGATGAACTCGATGTCTTGTCCGATGCCGCCTTAGAGCTGAGTTTCGAACTGGAACAGTTGGATCAAAATATCGAACAAAAGGCACGCGAGCTGGAAAACATCGCCATGTATGATTTGCTGACCGGTTTGCCGAGCCGTAACATGCTCAATCATAAGCTGAATAAGGCGGTTGCAATGATCGAAAAGCACCATGGCGGCCTGGCGGTACTCTTTCTTGATTTAGACAATTTTAAAAAGGTGAATGTCAGTTACGGTCATGATGAAGGAGATCGTTTATTGATCGAGGCGGCTAACCGTATTCGCTTAGCCTTGCGAAAAGATGATCTGGCCTGTCGCTTTGGCGGTGATGAGTTTGTGATCGTATTGGGGGAGCTCAAAAATGAACAGCAGGCGGTTGAGATTGCCGAACAGGTACTCAAACAGTTTAAACAACCTATCCGGCTTGATGCCAGTATTTTCTATATTTCCAGCAGCATAGGCATAGCCTATACCGAAGATCCCAAGGCCAAGGCGGAGCAGTTGATCAGTTTCGCCGACATCGCCATGTATGAGGCAAAAAAAGACGGCGGCGGCCAATACCATGTACACCACAGTGAAATGTATCAACGTATCGCCCGTCATGTTTTTCTCGAGGGGGAAGTCAGGCAGGCGCTGGAAAAAAAGCAGTTTAGCTTAAGCCTGCAGCCGCAGCTGGAAACGAAAAGCCGTAAGTTATACGGTTTTGAAGTTTTGTTGCGCTGGCACCACCCCAAAAGAGGCCTGATCCCCCCGGATGACTTTATTCCTATCCTGGAAAATTCCGCCTATATGCTCGAGCTCAGCTACTGGGTGCTCAGGCGTAGTTTTGAACTGCTGCTGGAGATCCAAAAGCTTGGTTTAACCCAGGTACGTATGGCGGTGAATTTATCCGCCGGCCAGTTTGTCGATCCTAAGTTGCCGGATTATCTCCAGGCTTTATTGGCGGAGTTTTCCGTATCAGCCCGCCATTTTGAACTGGAATTAACCGAGCAAACCCTGGTAAAAGATATCAATGTTGCGATAGAGGTGATGTCGGCCCTGAGGGAGCTAGGTTTTAGCTTTGCTATTGATGATTTTGGCACAGGTTATTCTTCTTTGGCTTACTTAAAAAAAATGCCGGTGGACGTGATCAAAATCGACAAAAGCTTTGTTTTTGGCATGTTGGAAAATAATGCCGACTACCAGATTATTATCTCTACCATAGCCATGGTGAAAAATTTAGGTTTACAGGTGGTGGCGGAGGGGGTGGAAACCGGTGCTCAGCTACAAGCTTTAACTCAGCACGATTGCGATTATATCCAGGGGTACTACTTTTCCAGGCCGGTACCGGAAGTGGAGCTGGCGGACTTTATCCATGAAAAAATCATTGATGGCTTCTGGCTGCCGAAGAAACCTTAAGGCAAATAGCGGATTTAAAAAAGGCCGGTTAACCGGCCTTTTTTGCGGATAATAACTAAACCGTTTAGCTATTAAAAATGCTGTTGACGTGTTCGGCAAAATCTACGGCTTCCATAAAACCAGTGATCCTTTGCTGGCTTAATTCATTGCCTTCTAAGTCAAAGAACAAAATAGAAGGCAAGCCAAAGACATTAAAATGCTCCATCAATTCTATGCTGGTATCCGTACCCGTATCCGTCAGGTCTATTTGTACCTTGAGGGTGTTGGCCAGGGCATTCTGGACTTCCGGTTTGGGGAAAGTGTATTTCTCAAACTCCTTACAGGCAATACACCAGTCGGCATAAAGGTCGACCATCACGGTTTTTCCCTGGCCGTTTGCCTCCATTACTAGCTGGTTGAGTTCGCTGAGGGTTTGTACCCGGGTAAATTCAGGCTCTTCTACGTGGGCCAAATAGGTGGTGTTATGTTGCGGGTAAATAAGCTGATAGGCCTTGTTGGCACCGACAAACAGGGCAAGAAAGATCGCCAGACTGCGCACGCCAAACCAGAATCCCGGGGTGGTGTCACGGTTGATGACATAAAAATAACTGGCGCTTATCAGGATCAGCGTCGCCCATAATAACTGGGTGGCCATTTCCGGGATCAGGCGCTCTAACAGGAATACCGGTACAGCGAGCAGCAGCAGGCCAAAAATGTTTTTGATCACTGTCATCCAGTTACCGGCTTTAGGTAACAGTTTTCCGCCTGAGCTGCCAAGGACCAATAAAGGCAGACCCATGCCCAAACTTAAGGCATATAAGGCGGAAGCACCTAAGGTGATATCACCTGTCTGGGAAATATACAGCAGGGCGCCGGTCAGCGGTGCTGTGGTGCAGGGAGAAGCCACTAACGCCGATATCGCCCCCATGGCCATCACGCCAAAAGTAGAACCGCCTTTTTGTTGGTTGCTTAAATTGTTGAGTTTATTTTGCCAGCTGCTGGGCAGGGCCAAATTAAACACGCCGAACATGGACAGCGCCAGGAAAATAAAGAGCACGCTTAAGCCGATCAGCACATAAGGATGCTGGAACATGGCCTGGAATTGCGCCCCTGCCAGCGCCACTACTATGCCCAGCAGGGTATAAGTGACCGCCATGCCCTGGACGTAAGCAAAAGATAAGGTAAAGGCATTTTTGTTGGTAAGTTTGTCACCCTGGCCCACTATGATACCGGTTAAAATCGGATACATAGGGAAAACGCAAGGAGTGAAAGAGAGCAGCAGGCCGCCGACAAAAAAGGCCGCCAGGGTCAGCCAGAGGTTATCTCCCTTAAGCATATCGGCCAGTTGGTATTGCTCGCTGTTATTGCTGCTCGCCTGCTCTTGAGTTTTTGCCGGGGTGTTTTTCTCTGGTGTCAGCGCAGATAAGACTGCCTGTGAGGAAGTACTGTTATTGCCGTCGCCATTGAGTTTGCTTTTGACGTAGGCAAGCGGCACCACCTGCTTGGTGGGTGGATAACATAAGCCTTTTTCAGCGCAGCCCTGGTAACGTATGGTGATATTGGCGCTGTCGGCTGCTTCCCCAATATCAAAGGTAAAATTAAGCGGTTCGGTAAATATCTGGGTGATACCGAAAAATTCGTCTTCGTGCTCTATGCCCTCGGGCAATTCCGGTGCGGTGAATGTGGCATTGTCGGCGGAGAACTTAAACTGGTGACGGTATAAATAATAGCCATCGGCAATGTTGAAGCTAACTTGTAATTTGTCATCTTTTTGGAAAAAATCGAAAACAAAGGCCTCTTCCACTTTCAGGAACTCGTCATCGTTACTGAATAGCGATGATGCTGAGGTATCAAAGATGGAAGATTGTGCGCTAACCTCCTGGCTGTAAAAAGACAGGCTGGTCAGCAGTAATAACAGGGAAATAGCTAGCTGTTTCATGAATTTTCTTTTAATGACTCAGTGATCCAGTTTAAATAATGTTTATCACCTTGCTGGATGTTCAAGGCGATAATTTCCGGAGTTTCGTAGGGGTGCAAACTGTTGATTTTCTCTTCCAGCAAAGGATATTTATCCGAGGCTGTTTTGATCAATAGCTGCACTTCTGCACCAAACTCTACATTACCTTGCCAGCGATAAACGGAAGTGATACCCGGCATGATATTAACACAGGCAGCCAGTTTATCTTCAACCAGGGCACGGCCGATAAGTTCGGCAATGCTGTTATCCGGGCAAGTACATAACACTAATAGATACATAATATTGAAAATTTATTTCATTAATGGCCAATATTCTACCTTTATTTCATGTAAAAAAAACTTAAGCTCGCACAAATAAAGAGGAAAAAATGTAAGTATTTTTTCAATTGCCCGCCTGTTGCCCGAGCAGGCGGCTTTTGCCCGTGTTCATTGGTAAAAGGGTGTTGAAAATAGCGTAAATGCCCATATATCTCCCTTACTGATTGTTGTTGGGAGTGCCAATGTTTCGGATCTTATTTTTATTATTTATTGCCGTACCTATCATAGAGATCATGGTGTTAATGCAGGTAGGAGCCTTTTTAGGCGCCTGGCCGACCATAGCTATTGTTATTCTGACCGCCTGGTTCGGGGCGAAAAAAGTACGCCAGCAAGGGCTGGCAACTTTAAGTTCGGTGCAAACGAAAATGGCCCAGGGGCAAATGCCGTCGGATGAAATTGTGGCCGGTGTGTTATTGCTGGTGTCCGGGGTATTACTGTTGACTCCCGGTTTTGTTACCGACTTTTTCGGCCTGGCTTTGCTGGTGCCTCAGTTCAGACAGGCGCTGATTAAAGCGGTCCAGCAAAAAATTGTTGTCAGCCAGGTGGCCCGGGGGGGCTTTAGCCACCAAAGCCAGCATTTCTCGCAAAGCCAGGGGTTCTCGCAAACTCATGAGCAGGCTCCTGGCCAGGATTTCATCGAAAAATCAAGAGGGCAGAGTGGCCATACCCTGGAAGGGGATTTTGAGCGTAAAGATTAAAAAAATTACACTTTGCACTTGTGAAGTATTTTTTAATCCCCATCTTTGAATCAACCAATTTTGTTAAACCTTAAATATTTAAATTCTCAGGAGAGATAAATGAGCATTCGTCCATTACATGATCGCGTAATTGTAAAACGTAAAGAAGTAGAGTCTAAGTCTGCTGGCGGCATTGTTTTAACGGGTAGCGCTGCTGAAAAATCGACTCGTGGTGAAGTTGTTGCGGTAGGTAACGGCCGTATTTTAGAAAACGGTGAAGTACGCGCATTAGACGTAAAAGTTGGCGACCAGGTGATCTTCAATGAAGGTTACGGCGTAAAAACAGAAAAAATTGATGGCGACGAAGTACTGATCCTGAGTGAATCAGACATTCTGGCGATTGTCGAGTAAGTCACAGCTAACTCAGTTCGCAACTAAGCAACAAATTTTAATCGGGATGTTGAGCAAAGACCTCCGTCTCACACATTAATTAAAAAAATTACAGGAAAATAACAATGGCTGCAAAAGACGTTTTATTTGGAAATGACGCACGCGTAAAAATGCTAAACGGCGTAAATATTTTAGCCGACGCGGTAAAAGTGACTTTAGGCCCTAAAGGCCGCAATGTAGTTTTAGACAAGAGCTTTGGTGGTCCTGCCATCACTAAAGACGGTGTTTCCGTGGCAAAAGAAATCGAATTAGAAGATAAATTCGAAAACATGGGCGCACAAATGGTGAAAGAAGTTGCTTCTAAAGCCAATGACGAAGCGGGTGACGGTACTACTACTGCAACCGTATTAGCCCAGGCGATTGTTAACGAAGGCTTAAAGTCTATTGCCGCCGGCATGAACCCTATGGACTTAAAACGTGGTATCGACAAAGCCGTTTTAGCTGCCGTTGAAGAGCTTAAAGGCCTTTCTCAAGAATGTGCCGACACTAAAGCCATCGAGCAGGTAGGTACCATTTCTGCCAACTCTGATACTTCAGTGGGTGAAATCATCGCCACTGCCATGGATAAAGTAGGCACAGAAGGTGTTATTACCGTTGAAGAAGGCCAGGCATTAACAGATGAGCTGGACGTGGTTGAAGGTATGCAGTTCGACCGCGGTTACCTGTCTCCTTACTTCATTAACAACCAGGAAAGCGGTTCTGTAGAACTGGAAAATCCTTTCATCTTATTGGTTGATAAGAAAGTTTCTAACATTCGCGAATTACTGACGACTTTAGAAGGTGTTGCCAAAGCCGGTAAGCCGCTGCTTATCATTGCCGAAGATGTTGAAGGCGAAGCTTTAGCGACATTAGTTGTTAACAATATGCGCGGTATCGTAAAAGTTGCTGCCGTTAAAGCGCCAGGTTTCGGTGACCGTCGCAAAGCCATGTTACAAGATATCGCTATCTTAACGGCCGGTACCGTGATTTCTGAAGAAATCGGTATGGAGCTGGAAAAAGCGACTTTAGAAGATTTAGGTCAGGCGAAACGTGTTGTTATCTCTAAAGACAACACCACGATTATCGACGGTATCGGTGAAGAAGCCGACATCCAAAACCGTGTTGCACAAATTCGCGGCCAGATTGAAGAGTCTTCTTCAGACTACGACAAAGAAAAACTGCAAGAGCGTTTAGCCAAATTAGCCGGTGGTGTTGCGGTAATCAAGATCGGTGCTGCTACCGAAATTGAAATGAAAGAGAAAAAAGCCCGCGTAGAAGATGCCTTACATGCAACCCGCGCCGCGGTTGAAGAAGGTGTGGTTGCCGGTGGTGGTGTTGCCCTGGTACGCGCCGCTGACAAGATCAAATCACTTGAAGGCAGCAACGAAGACCAGACGCACGGTATCAATGTAGCTATTCGCGCCATGGAAGCTCCGCTTCGTCAAATCGTCAACAACTGTGGTGATGAAGCTTCTGTAGTACTGAATGAAGTACGCAGCGGCGAAGGTAACTTCGGTTACAACGCAGGTAACAGCACTTACGGTGATATGTTGGAAATGGGTATCCTGGATCCGACTAAAGTAACCCGTAGCGCATTACAGTTCGCAGCTTCTGTTGCCGGTTTAATGTTAACCACAGAAGCCATGGTAACCGATGCACCGGTTAAAGATGCGCCAGCGCCAGCTATGCCTGATATGGGCGGCATGGGCGGTATGGGTGGCATGGGCGGCATGATGTAATTTTTGTGGCCTAAACCCCAGGTATTCTAATGAGAGCCCGGAGAGAAATTTCCGGGCTTTTTTATGCTCGCCTGATTAAGCCGTTAAAACAATAGATTAGATGACGGCACTTTGAAGAGTCGGTATCTGTTATATCAGCATTATTGGCCATTATGACTTTTTCCTTGCCAAACCTGAAATGCGACATCATTTTTTTTATTTTTTTTAACGGTATACATCAGATCGTCCGCAATTTTTATTGCTTCTTTTATATCCATCGGTAACATTTCAAATGTTACTATGCCAACGCTAAAGCTAACGTTCCAACCTTTCTTTAGCATTTGATATTCAAGTGTTTTACTAGCACTGGCAAAGGCTCTTTTCACTTCTGGCTGTCCTGTTTCGGGGAATATAACAGCAAACTCATCACCACCTAGTCTTGCAACAATATCTGTCTTTCGCAGGCTGGATACTAAACATTTTGATACTGCAATAAGTAATTTGTCCCCTTCCTGATGGCCAATGGAATCATTAATCTCTTTAAAATTGTCTATATCTATGTATGACAAAGAAAAAATATGCTTATATCTAATTGACCTGAGAATTTCGTTTGCCAACTCAATAGAAAAACCTCTTGAATTCAATATACCTGTAAGATTGTCTGTACTGGCCATAGCAGATTCTTCATTATGGGCATCCCTGAAATTTATAATCAAAACGGCCAGTACAGAATAAACAATAAAGCGTAAGCTTATATAAATAACGGATTTAAGGGAAAGGGGCAAAGGCTCTATGCTAAGGGCATTGATAAGGAAGGTAAAAGTAACAACTAAAGCCGCTAATGTCAGTCCAGCCGTTCGACCCCCATACCAGCTGAGTACCACAATAGGAAGTAAAAACAATGGCTCAAATATACTGATATTATTGAAATAAATAGCTATCAGTAGAATAAAAACTACAGTCAGAGTACATACAGAGATAACGAAGCTACTTGTGCATTCATCGAGTATATTCAGAATAGTTTTCATGGGACTACGCCACTCGTCTTATATGTTTCCGCATTCATTGAACTCTCACATCATTATCACATTATTCAAGATCACTCCTATAACTTGGCTATTTATCCAAAAAAAGGTCGATTTACAGTTAATGTTAACCTCTTTATTTTCTTTGTCTGCCAAACATAATGTTATCAACCATTGGATAGCCGGTGCCATCATCACAAGAAAAAACTGATACCGATATTTGTAAGTTATGTGCTGCTTTATTAAGAAATAACTCTCGAATGTCGTTACGCATTCTATTTAGTTTTTCGTGCTTAACATTGGTTCGGTGTTTTTTTACCAGTAACATATGCTTAATTTCACAATCAGGATGGCTAATGACCAGAGGTTTATTTTGTTGAGTTAACTGAAAAATGAATGAACCATCATCATTGAAGCGGATAAAAGAAACGGAACCGCTATAAATGTTTTGTCCGACAGCAGTAGGCATTAAAGTTATTATACTCAACAGGAGTACACTGTTTATCAGGATAAGGAAAGTCACTCTCATTTTATGGTGCTTGCAGATACGTTTAGCATTACCTGGACTCCTAAATAATGGGGTGCCGTAAGTATAGGGTATTTAATACTGGTTCAATTAAGATATTGGATATATTAAGGGGGTAATGATTCTTTTTTACTCTTTACATATCTCGAAAATTTAGTGGCTTTGCTGAAAGTTGTACTGGTTGTACCGATTGAAGAGCGATATTCAAGATGTGATGATGTTAAAATACCTTCGTCGTAAATGAAAGTGATGAGTTGTACATATTTCGCACATCCCTTATAATGCAGGTCCTTGTTAGCATTCACTCTTTGAAACTAACTTGAATTATCTTTAATGATATCCTATTGCAATGTCTTTCCTTGAGCCCGTCAGCCATCTTTAGAAATTTTTTACTGAATTCATGTTTGATTTTTATCGCACTGCCTCACACTCAATCTTTTCATTTGAGCGAAAACGATAATAAAGTTGTGTTTATATATGGCGGTTAAACGCCTGTCTTTTAGCGGGTACTATAGCTTATAGATATAACGGGCAACAGATCGGGGTAATGCAACCGGTGTGCTCAATTTCTGTAAAAAACCGTATTGTGGACAATGATGTTCACGGTAAAAGTAATCGTACATTTTCAAAGCTAACTTACCGTGAGAACTGCGTTTATGTATGCGTCAATAATGATTAAGAATTGGATTAATTTAAATTTAATCGCAATGAACCTTAACTCTCCCAGTAACTTTATTTACGCAAAATCATTTATGTCCCGGATGATAGTGTAATAAACCGATACGAGTATTTTATGTATTCAATTAATGATTTAAATTTTATCAATGAAGAGCTGCAACCACTCAAAATTTTAGCCGACAGAGAGCATAAAGCTATTTACGGCTTATCGGGGAAGCTTTATACGCCCCATATAGATACTTATACCGAAGCATGCATCAAAAAGGCAGGGATATTGCTGGATTTAAAAAATAGTGGAATGATAGCTTTTACTGAAGTTGAAATCATTAGTGCCAAGCTTATGGTGTTACATCGAAAAGCGAAAAACCGTGAAGTAGTTGAATATGACGGATGGTGTTATGAATGCCGATATTTGCCGTTAAAATTAAGCAAATCAGGAAAAATCGTGCGAAAGTGGGCAAAGTATTGGTTGAGAAAGTTAGTTGACGGCGGCACAGATAATCAATGGGAAGCTCAAGTTAAAGAGATTTGGCCTGAGTATTTTGTTCTCCGAAATTTTGACAACTAACCAAGCAATGAATTATTTTGTGGACCTTGATTTGAGGCAACCAAAGCAAGCAGTTTATCCCTAAATAAAGTAAGGGCACCTTTAAATCCGTTGAAATTCCAGAGTATATGTCGAATTCACCACCTTTGGTTAGGGCATTGCAAGTCTCACATTTTGATATCTTATTGACTGTACTATGATGACAACCAAGGATATTTATTCAATGCTCTTTGAGAATACCTACCTGAAAATAGGGCTATCCATTTTCAGTGTGAGTCGGGAGCGCTTGCTTCAAGCTTTTAAAAAGGCCACAACACTAAAAGAATGACGATTAAACACTTTTCATCTTTGTCTCTTCGTATAAGGTTTTACTTTGATTAGATTGATAACTGAATTTAAGCGAATAGAAATAAATATACTTGAAGTTCTGCCGATGTCTGGCTGAATTTTTACTGAGGTTAAGGTATCTTATGTTTATCAATCGGTTATGATTAGTTGCAATCGGAGCTAATGCTAGGTAAGTCTTCCTGTTTACACTTACTTCTCAGCTCCTACTTTCATTAAGTTCCTGATCAAATTAATTTTGACTGGATAATGACTCAGAGGTTATATGTCAGCACAGTATTGGGTAGGTGATTTTTTTATTGATTTAACCCGTAATCAAATAACCCAGAAAACGCAATCTCAAACGATTCCACCAAAAGCTTTAGCGGTGTTAACTTACCTTGCCAAAAACGCCAATAAAGTCGTGAGTCATGATGAGTTACTATCAGAAGTGTGGCCTGACACTGTTGTTACACCAAATACCTTACAAAGAAGCATCGCCCGGTTAAGAAAAGCGCTCGGTGAAGACAGCCAGTCCTACATTAAGACCCATGCTAAGCAGGGTTATAGTCTGGAAGTTGAAGTTCGGTGGCAGGCATTAACTGATACCGAATCGCAAATGACACAAGGTACGTTATCAGCTGAGGTTACAGCTAAAGATGATGTACTGAAAGAGCAGGCGGTTGTCCCACCTCAAATTGAGAGAGCCGACCTGGCAAAGTCATCCCGATCGGTTTTAACGCTGAACTCTCCCCTTATTGGGATAGTTATTCTGGGAATTATCGCAATGGTGAGTTTTATCGGGGTTAACTACCTGACACCAGCTCAAGGCACGAAATTAGCCTTTACGGAATTGCGTTCACTGACCACCACTGACCACTCAGAGAGCAACGGCAATTATACACCCGACGGTCAGTACATTGTTTTCAATCGCTTTCCTAAAGATTTGTGTGTTAATAATCTCTGGGCCAAAAACGTTAACACCCAGGAAGAATTTCAACTGACAAAAAACTTGGGTTCTTTCGGTGAACATAGTTTTTCTAAAGACGGTAAAGAGCTGGTCATTATCGAAAAGGAGGACTGCAATAAACCTATCACTCAGAAGCAATGTTATAAATTATCGAACCTGGATTTTCACAAAGCGCTTGAAACGCCGCAAACGCCGGGTGTGCTGATGGAGTGTAAAAATTCAACCATTAGCAATCCTAAATGGTTGAATAATAGCAATGTTGCTTTCTTACAGGAGTTTTCAAGTCGTAGGCAACTGACCAGCTATTCGATTGCAGACAGCAAAAGCATTGTCATCTATAAACTGGACGAGGGCAACATAAACGACTTCGACTATTCATCTAAAGAAGACCTTATTGCATTAACCAGCACCCATAGCGACGGACAAAAATACATTGAAATACTCAAGCCCGACGGCAAGCTGTTATCGAGTTATCAAATTAAATACCCAAAAGAAATTGCAGACTTAAGGGACATCTACCCCAATTTTATGCCGCAAACTGGTCAACTTATTTTCAGCACGGGTCGACAGTTCTTTACCCTTTCCTATCAAGGTAATATCACGAATATCAGTCTGCCTTTAGATGAACCTATGGGGTCGCCATTATTTCATCCTGATGGCAACCGTATGCTGATGACAAAGGCAATCTTCGATACTGATATCGCGAAATTGCCTTTGTCACAATTTGCCGATGCACAAGCAGAGCATAGGCAAAAGCAAAATGAAGCAATCAACAATTACTCGGTACTGCAACGCTCGATACGAGTAGAACAACATGGTATTTTTCAACCAAATGGTCGCTTAGTGGCATTCAGGTCCAGACGTTCCGGACAAGAGCAACTATGGATAACCGATGGTCTCAACCCGCAACAACTGACAAATTTTCCGTTAGATACTCGTATTGGTGGCATGAATTGGGCCATGGATGGCGCGAGCATTTTGGTTAATGCAAATAGAAAACTGACTCAGGTATTCTTGGAGCCAAGTGACAAGCCCATCTCCATCCCCTTAGTTCACTCAGTTGAGCGACTGTTCCAGTGGGATAGTGAAGCCAATACCGCGTTAATGAATGTGCGTATCAAGGGGATAATAAGACTTGTCGAATTCAACCTGAACAGTTCAGAGCTTAGGGTAATACATAATAACCCAGTCAAGTGGGCACTCAAAACTGAAGACGGTCGATTAATTTACACCGATCATATGGACCGGTTTTGGCAGTCAGGTCCTGCCGAATACCAACTGATCGATGCACTGGAAAATCAAGGAAGTGATAAACCATTCCTGGTAAAAAACAATGTCATTTATGGGATCAGTGATGAACTCCAATTGTGGTCATATGATCTGAATGAAAATGTATTTAAGCTCCTGGGAAAAACACTTGATGACTATGATTATTTAACTGACATTAACCAGACAGATATATTATTGACCGTTATGATCACCGGCAAAAAGGAAGTGGCGGAATTAATCTTAAGCGAATAGGGGCGTGCGAACAAAAAGAGTCGCGAGCTTTTCTATCATGAGTATTAAGCACCAGCATTGCCTGCTTAAGCCGAGCACTGCTTAAGCGTTTAATAATATAAAGCCGGGCAACTTTTATGCCCGGCTTTTTTGTTTGCAAGGTGCAGGTCATTGGCCCCGTTATGAGGTTAACCGTCAGCCCCGGTCGGAACTGATATACCTTTGTTACTCACAATTAACACAGCAAGTAACAGAGATATTGCAGCGTAAACAGCTACCCTCGTTGTTGCCTTAAAGTTTGACAAACGCAGGTAGGATTGTTTTTGATACCTGCGCCATGATTTGATCGTCCCCATCATGGCCGGTGATTGCTATGGTCAGGTCAAGTTTATCAACTACAATGATGCGTTGTCCGCCGCCGCCCCAGGCAAAAGTGGCATTATAATTTTTATCACCGACTGCGATAGACGTTTGATACCAAAAATAACCGTAGCGGTAGCTATCAGGCATCCAGTCTTCAGTAGGCTTAACAAGCCCGCTGGTGGCCTTGGCGAGATAATCTGCCGGAATGAACTGTTTGCCGTTCCACTTGCCTTTGTTTAGCACCACGCTGCCCCACTTGAGCATATCACGAGGTGTTATGCTCACCATCCAACCCGCTTGTGGCAGGCCACTAACGTGAGTCTGCCAGCTATAATTGGTGATGCCCAATTTATCGAGAATTTCATTTTTGATGAAATCCCTGGCGGTGCCTGGCACGACGGCGTCGATGACCGTCATCACCAGCATTGGATTATGGTTGCCGTATAAATAGGTCTGAGATTCTGAGGTAATGGGACCACTATGTTCAAGCAGGGTCTGCACCAGGCCCTGGCCCTTTAACGGGGCGGGGTTTTTCTGAAGTTCTTCCCATTTCTCATTACTGACGCTAAGCCCCCCGTGCATAGTCAATGCCTTATGCAGTGTGATTTTTTCTGCGCCCTCAACAAGTTTTGTCGGGTCCAGGTTTTTCAGAAAACTCACCAACGGCTTATCAAGGTCGGCCATGGTCAGATAGCCCAGCTGGATCGCGCGGCCCAGTGCCAGGCTGGTGACGGCTTTAACGGCTGAGGCTTGTGGGTGAGCCAGATTGATGCGACCGCGCCGGTAGTAACTTTCAAACAGGAGCTTGTCTTTGTGGGAGATAAGCAGGCTATCGTAGCGGCCGTGCTTGCCATCGCCGATCTCCTCAGCCAGCTTGACAATACTGGCCTTTTTTCCAGCATCTACGCCTAATTCGCCCACGGGAATAGCGTCGTTTCTGGCCGCGGGTGCCGTGTCGATAAAAGCTTTCTCCAGTAGGGTAATATCCCTGAATGAGAGTTTGGCCTCTTTGGCTGAGGCCTCGGGTGCGAGGCCATTATTTTCTTTGGCACTTGCCGTGGTAAAGCTGCTGAAACTGCTTAATAAAACGACAGCGAGCAAGCTGCTAAATTTTAAATTGATGATCATAGGTATACCCATTTTGTTGTTAACTATCAGTACACAAATTGGTTCAGGTCAACTAATTTTGCGTTCGTTCTTTAACTAAGAGTGCTAAATGGTAACGAATTGGAATTTCAATACTTGAAGTTCCAATGACTTTTAGCTGACTTTTTTCTGACACTGAAGTATGTCTTATATATCAGCCTGTTATGATGTGTAGTTTGTTTGGGGTAGAGTGTGTGCTGAGGTAAGTTTTCTTGTTTAGGGGCATTTTTCAGCACCAGTTTTCAAGCTGGTTAAGAGGTTATATGGCAGTACAGTAGAAGTTTATTTTATAATTAATCCTGTGGGAGATGTAGGTGAGACGAAGTTTGTATCTATTGAATTTGCATTGTTTCAGGCGTACTTACGCAAATTGTAGAAATTGTCCGGTCCACGATAAGTACAACCCAAATAGAACTTTCTAAATAACAGGCTTGTCGCAATAGCTGACAATTAAATAAACAAACTCACCTGGATTTTACTGTGACTGGCTGACTGGAGCATAACAATGAAGGTTTATTTTAACGGTAATATTTAAGTATTAAAGAGGCTAAGTGATAAACACCCCGCCTCTTAAACACTTATAAATTTGGATGTAAGCTATTATTCATACCGCAATATTAACGAAGGTCTGGCACTCGCCGATTTAAAGCCCAGAACCGCAACGGTAAGCCAAGTGATCATCGCGATAATGCCCGCAGCCAGTAAATACACCCAAAGCATTTGTTCGATGCGGTCATTAAAGTTAGCTAACCAGTCACCGACCAGCCAATAACTCAATGGGAAAGCAATAATAATGCTTAACGCTACCAGGAATAAAAACTCTTTAGCGAGCAGGTTGACAATACTGAGACGCGATGCGCCGAGCACTTTTCTCACGGCCACTTCTTTTTGACGTCTTATGGTGGCAAAAGATGCCAAACCAAAAGTCCCTAAACAGGTGAGAAAAATAGCAAGCAGGCTAAAAATAGACACCATGTCTAACGCTCGGTGTTCGTTTTGGTGTGCATCAGCATAGTCTTGTGCGATCAAGCTGATTTGCACATCACTTAAATGCAATTCCTGGCGCACAATTTGCTGAATTTCGCGGCTTAACTGTGCCATATCAGCAGTATTTGTCTTAATAACCAGATGACCTGTGGCATTGCTGTTAAATCCCAGATTAAATGATACCGGCAATGCTTGTTGTCTGGCTGAGCCGATTTTAACATCTTCAACGACACCCACTACTTTAGCCGTCACTTTAAACCTGGGCTCTATTAGCAAAAGCCCAATAGCCGATTCCGGTGTTTGATAACCCGCCAGTTCAACCATACGGCGACTGACCAAAACACCAACGGTTGGATTATTTTCATCATTTCGAGTATACCAGTCGCCGCTAAACTCGGGTGAAAAGTCTCTGCCTGCAATTAAGGTTAATCCCAGCGTTTGTGCGGCATAATAACCTGTGCCTACCGTTGGCTGATAGCTATCTATTTTTTCACCGTTGGGCCAGGTAAAATCAAAGTTATATTCCATGTCATTGGTCAGGTCGGTATTGGTAATCGTGACCTGTTCAACCCCGGGTACATTTCTAATTGCCGTCAATAAACTATTGTTATCTTTTTTATACAGGGCTTGCGTTGGCAGCTCTTTCACCACCAATCTTGATGATTTGGCATAGCCAACCGCCAGACTATTTATCAGATTAATTTGCTGATAAAAAGAAATCGCCGCAATAATCAAACCGATAGATAACACTCCCTGCAGGCACAAGGTTAATTTCCGGACAAAGATAGCCGTGCCGCCACGAACCAAGTCACCGCTAAGTACGCGTTTGGCACTAAAGGAGGCAATAAATAACGCGGGATAGAACCCTGAAAGTAAGCCCACAGAAAAAATGACCATGACCGTCATCAGCATAAATTCTGAGCCGTATTGTAAACTCAGTTGCCTGTCCATCATTTGATTAAAATGTGGTAATGCAAACTCCACCAGGGTAAATGCCAATAAGCTGGCAAAAGTCACCACCAAAAGAGATTCCGTTAAAAATTGAGCAATGATTTGTCCTTTGCTTGCACCTAAGGCTTTACGGACGCCTACTTCTTTTGCACGCTTTGCCGATTGAGCAATATTAAGGTTGATAAAATTAATGCTGGCAACTAATACCAAAATCAGGCTTAAACCAATGCAAATTTGCAAGATTGACGATGAACCGGCTTTTTTCATAAAAAGAGGTCCTTGGCCTTCTAAGTGCATATCCTGCATATTGATTAACTTCATAGTAATGGCAGGACTTGCGTTTTCGCCCCAAGATTCGTGCAATAACTCGGTAAATTGTTGCTCAAAACTTGCTATATCGGTATTTTTTACCAGTTTGAAATAGGCGAAACCATAACCATTTTGGCTAAACTTCACCGGCATTTGAATTAAACTGTCAAACTTAACATGGGTATTCTCCGGTAAGTCTTTAAAGACTGCGCCGATACGGTATTGGCCCTGATCAAAGTTCAAGCTTTGACCGACAACTTGAGACTCTCCAAAGATTCGATTAGCTTCCCGCTCACTTAACACCAATTGATTAGGTTGGCTTAATGCCTGTTCAATATCTCCTGCCACCGTTTCTAAATGGATAAAATTTAAGATATTATTCGTTACCGCATAAAAATTGTTTAGCCGGTAATAATTGTCACCAAGCTGAACAAGTTCATGTACTCTTTCAGTAAGCATGCCAGCCTCAGCTAACCTGAATATCTCTTCTACCTGACTATGGCTTGTTAATTTTTCCGCATGGCTGTATCCAGAGCTTGCAATAACCTGTAAACCCGCGGACGTATAGTCGGTATGGGCAAGGTAGACCCGTTCGCTGTCCGGCTGATGTTTATCATATGACAATTCGTGTTGAGCAAATAACGCCATTAAGATGGCTGCCGCTATACCTATGCTAAAACCAATAAGATTAAGAAAAAAATGTTGCTTATTCTTATTTATCGACCGAAGTGCTGTTTTGATATAATTATTAAGCATATCAAGCAACCTCTGTTTTTAATGAAGCATTATTCGCCTTGTCAATCATGATCTGGCCATCAAGTAAACGCACTAAACGATCGGCGTAATTCGCTTCTTTTTCTGAGTGGGTCACCATAATGACGGTAGTGCCTTCACGGTTAAGTTCGCGTAACATAGTCATTACTTCATCGCCATTTTTGGAATCTAAATTACCTGTCGGCTCATCGGCTAAAATCAACCTGGGGTTGATAACCAAAGCACGGGCGACAGCAACACGTTGCTGCTGACCACCGGAAAGTTGTTGAGGCAGGTGATCGGCTCTATGGTCAATTGCCACGCGCTTTAATATAGTTTCCACTCGCTTTTTGCGTTCTGCTTTTGAAATATTCAGGTATTGCAAAGGTAACTCTACATTTTCATATACTGTTAGCTCATCAATTAAATTAAAGCTTTGAAAAACAAAACCAATCGAGGCTTTACGCAGTTCGGCTAATTTATTCTCACTAAAGCTGGCAATATCCTGGCCGGCAAATTCAAAGCTGCCTGAAGAGGGAGAGTCAAGCATGCCTAATATTGAAAGCAGGGTAGATTTACCGCACCCTGAAGGACCCATAATGGCAACAAACTCACCTTCCTCTACACTAAGGTTAATGTTACTTAATGCTGTTGTTTCCAGATCTTGTGTACGAAAAACACGACTTAAGTTAGTTATTGTGATCATTATTATTTCCCTAATTTAATTGTAATTGTTGTGCGTTATCGAAGTTGCCGTAACTTGAGGTGATGACCTTGTCACCTAAAGCCAAACCCGATAACACTTCAAAGTAGTGTTTATTTTTTTTACCTAAACGAATATTTCGGCGCTCGGCTTTGTCACCCGTTTGATTAAGTACATAAGCCCAATTACCGCCGCTGCTGGTAAAAAAGCCGCCACGGCTGAGCAGTAAAGCGTTTTCTTTATTGCCGCCAAGCATTAACTCAACATCAAGACTCTGGCCGCGTTTGATGTTGCTATCCGTCCTGGGTAAGTCGACCTCAATTTGAAACTGGGATTGATTGACCCGGCTGTCAATTTTACTGACCTTGGCTTGAATATCGCCCGTCTCCAGCTTGATCAAAACAACAGCGTCTAGCTGTACCTGATTCAAGTAAAATTCATCCAGGGCAATGGCCAGCTTGTACTCATTTGGAATATCGATTTGTCCTAAGCGGGCACCTCGCTCTTTCGACTCGCCAATTTCGACATTCAACTCGCTCAAATAACCTGCTACAGGCGCTTTAATTAACAGGTTTTCTAAGTTTCTGCGGGCAAATTTTAAATTTTTATCGAGCATGACTGCGCTGTCTTCCAATTGTTTAATTTGTACCTGGCGGATACTGTTTTCTTGTTTTTGCCGTTCAATTGTGAGCTGTTTTCTCGAGCGGTAATAAGTTAAGTCACTGTTAAGCTCATCAAGCCTGTCTTTGGCAAGGGCGCCCGATGTTACTAAAGGTTTTGTCTGCTTTAAACGCCGCTCCAGGTGACTGATTTGCAGGTTTATTTCCAATAAATCGCGACGCAAATTCAATCGGCTGGTTTCCATGTTCATTTGCGTATTGCGTAAGAAATTCAGCTGTTCAGTTACTTGTGCTTCACGCCCCATCACATCAAGCTGTAAGTTGGTATTGCTCAAACGTACTAATGGCTGTCCTTTGTCGACATACGCGCCTTGTTCAACTAAGCGCTGCTCAACTCGACCGCCGGCAACGGTATCTAAGTAAATCGTTGTTTTTGGAACTACCTGGCCGCGTAAACTAAGCGCATCAACGAATGCCCCTTGTGTGACCGGACTTACCGTAATACTGCTTAGGGTTAAGTTATGACTACGCCCGCCGGCAGCAGATTGACTAAAGCTATATACGGCAGCAGCAAAACCAATGCCCCCCGCAAGCAAAAGCGCTTTTTTAAGGTATTTTTGTAGTGGTGAACGGGTTATTTTTTTGTCCATAAAGACGACTCCTCTCTATGCGTGTATTAAGTGTCACGCAAACTGCTGCTACCAAGAAAATAGAACAACATTCATGCCAAAAAATAAAACATAACAAATACAGGTGGTTGTGATGAAGTCGAACCTTGTTTTTATGATAAGGTGTCCGCCTATAGAACACTTAGTTGTAATCTGGTGTCCATTTTTGGACGCAATCTTGTTAAGCTCTCTAAATAACATTGAGTTAGACCCGATATTCACAGCAGAGGGATAGATTGGATGAAACAGGAAGGCGCCATTTTAGTTGTAGATGATAATCCTGATATTTTAATTGCAGTAAAATTACTACTTAAGCAATATTATCAAACGGTTATCACCACAGATAATCCCTTCGACATAGAAAAACTTCTTAAAGAACAACAAATAGAAGTTATTTTGCTTGATATGAATTTCAATCATGACGCAATAAGTGGCCAGGAAGGGTTTTACTGGTTAAAGAAAATTATCACCCAGGACCCTGCCGTTGTCGTGGTATTGATGACAGCGTACAGTGATATTACGCTTGCCGTAGAAGCCATTAAAGCCGGAGCTGCCGATTTTATTGCCAAACCGTGGAAAAATGAACAGCTACAGGGGGTTGTGGCAGCGGCTTTTTCTCATGCCAAAGACAAACAAAGGGTCAATAAACTCACCCGTCAAGCGCAAGGCCTCAATCAGGCGCTCAGCAATCAAAAGTTTGAGTTTTTGGGACAGAGCCCTGCCATGCAAACGGTTTTTGACACCATAGAAAAAGCCGCACAGACCGACGCCAATATTTTACTCACCGGTGAAAGCGGAACCGGCAAAGAGCTCGCCGCACACGCCATTCATATGGCGAGCAACAGAAGTGCCCACCCCTTTATTGGTTTAGATATGGGCTCGCTTGCTGAAAGTTTGTTTGAAAGTGAATTATTTGGTCATAAAAAAGGTGCCTTTACCGATGCGAAAGAAGATCGGGTAGGGCATTTTGAACTTGCCCATGGCGGTACGTTATTTTTAGATGAATTAGCTAATTTGCCCGCCCAGCAACAAGCGACGTTATTGGCGGCATTACAGAACCGTCAAGTTACACCCGTGGGCAGTGCAAAGACTATAGATGTCGATATTCGACTCATCAGCGCAACCAATGAAAACTTACCACAAGCGGTGCTCGATAACAGGTTCCGACAAGATCTCTTGTATCGAATTAATACCGTTGAAATTCGCTTGCCGCCTCTAAGAGAGCGCATTGAAGATATCCCATTGCTGACAGAGTATTATCTTGATTACTTCAATCAAAAATATAAAAGAGCATTATCCATTACCCCCGGCGACCTTGAGTTACTTTGCCGTTACTCCTGGCCTGGTAATGTACGTGAGTTGGCACACTCTATTGAGCGAGCCGTGATCCTAAGTGACAGTGAATATGTGGATATTCGTGCCGTTATACCGGCAGATGCCTGTGAGTTGCCCGGCAGACAAATAAGCGAAGCAGCTGCTGAAAACAATCATAGTTACGATACCTTTGACCTGGAAATTTTAGAGCAACGGGCTGTAAGGGCAGCACTTAAATTCCATCAAGGCAATGTCACTCAGGCAGCTAAAGCATTAGGCTTAACACGCGGCGCTATGTATCGCCGACTGGAAAGGTACGATTTATAACCGGCTAAATGCTTTAGCAAGGCTTAGCTATGTACCGTGAGTAAAATAACATAGAAGAGCAATTAAAATGGACAACATCAGCCGACGACCATTAATAATATTTACCGCCAACTTAGTCTTGCTAATAACTTGCGTAGTATTGCTTACCTGTATGTACATCAAGACAGGCATATCACCGGCCTGGTTATTGGTGTTAACTTTATCGGTGAGTTTCACAGCCGCATTATTTTCTCTCCTTAAAAGCCAAAATAAACAGCTGATACAAGTTATTAGAGCGCTTGCTAATGGTGATAACACCTTAGGATTCGCCCGCCATCATCCGATGCGAGAGTATTACGACCAGGTTAAGCAACAAATGCAATCGGCACGATTTGCCGCTGAGCATCAAAGCGAGTTTTTAAAAGCGCTGTTAGTGCATATCGATCTTGCAGTTCTTGTTTGTGATGGCAAAGGAAATGTCGTTGACTCTAACCCTGCGGTCGCCCGGCTGATGGGAAAAAGTATCAAAAACCTCAGTGAATTGAGTCATATTGGTACTATGGTACTCGCTGCAGAAAAAAACCTGCGCAGCACGGTACAATGGTTACATGGTGAACAACAAGACACCCTGACGCTACAGGTAAGCATTGCCGAGATTCAAGGCAAAGAGCATAAAATAGTGACCTTACAGTCAATTCACGAAATGCTGTTAAATAAAGAGCAGCAGGCCTATAAACGATTAACACAAGTATTAACACATGAAGTAGCCAATACCATTACCCCACTCGCCTCTATAGCACAGACTTGTGAAGGACTTATCCCACAGCAATTATGTTTTAGCGATGATGAAAGTAAACAAGATTTAAGTTTTGCGCTACAGACACTGGCTTCGCGTACTCACCATTTAGGCGAGTTTATCGCGAGTTTCAGGCAGATCAGCAGTTTACCCATGCCACAATTAGTTCCCGTTGCCATAGACACTATTTTGGAGCACATTCAAATGCTTCATCGCCGGGAGCTCAAAGAGAGCAAAATAGAATTAGCAATTGATATCCAATGCCGGCAATTGGTTATGTTAGATAGCGGGCAAATAGAGCAAGTGCTCATTAACCTTGTTAAGAACGCCATTGAAGCATTAACTCTTTACTTTAACCAAGTAGAAAACATTGAGCATAATGGCGACAGCCAGGGAAAAATCAAACTCACGGCAGCCAAAAACGATGCACAACAACTGTTTGTTGAAATAACGGATAACGGTGCCGGTATTGCCAAACATGTTATTGAAATGATTTTTGTGCCCTTTTTCACCACTAAACAGCAAGGTTCGGGTATAGGGTTAAGTCTCTCCAGGCAGATTATGATCAACCATGGCGGTGATCTTGTGTACGTCACCAGGAGCCAAGGCGCTTGCTTTCGATGCATATTTGGATAATGTTACTGATTATAATCAAGCTTCTAAAGTCCAAAATTTAGAGGTCGTGAATATATTGAGTGATAGTTACAGCCAGCTATTAGTTAGCGACAATTAGCTGACAGGGGCAAGGGGAGTGTGAGCAGTAACGGATAATTCTGTTGTTTTCTGTATAGCTAAAGTTAAATTTTTGAAAGCGTCTTTTCATCCTTGAGTGTTTTTTAACGGGAATGTTGAATAAATTTAAAAGCAACATAGAGTTATAAGATAAATAGCCGCTATCCCCAAACGGAAAAACTTGATGTTTTTTTGTTTGATGGAGTTTTCTGACTGTTAATAAACAAGGAGGTTATTAAGGTGAAATGGAAGTGGGTTGTTATTTTTATCATAGCGACAAGTTCGGCCAATGCTGCTTTGGCACAAGGCAGTGCTGAAGGGCAGGAGCATTTTGCTAAAGGTTTGGCTGCCGATCAAAAGCAAGATTATAAAACGGCCTTTACCTGGTATTTAACAGCGGCAGAGTCGGGGTTTAGGCAAGCCCAATTTTATCTTGGCACCATGTACGAGCAGGGCAGCGGTACTAAACAAGACTACAAAAAAGCCGCTCATTGGTACTTGCAGGCTGCAAAGCGGGGACATGCCGCTGCCCAAAATAACTTAGGTACTATGTATAATTTTGGCCGGGGGATGAAGCAAGACTATAAACAAGCGGTTTATTGGTACCGAAAAGCCGCCCTGCAGGGACATTTATTGGCTCAAGACAACCTGGGCATGAAATACTACCATGGCCAGGGGGTAGAAAAAGATAATAAACAGGCTTACCTCTGGTGCGGCTTGGCGGCCATGGCGGGAGATGAAATGGCTTATGTTCATAGATATTTCATCGGCAAACGCTTGTCGGCAGACGAATTAACAGAACTGCAGGCTGAAATCCGTAAACGTTATAATCAATTTAATGCTAAATAACCCGCCCGGGTCATCAGCTAAACCGGCCGGGAATGCTCAATCCCTTATTCATTGATGACAAATCTATACAAAAAATAACAATTATCAGTGACTTTTTCCCCGGGTCTGTGGTCTTATACCATAGAGGTTTCATTGCTATAACCCACCTTGATAGCAACTTTAAATAAGGGATTTAATAATGAAAAAACATATAGGCTTGATCATTACCACAGGTGCTTTATTACTGATGACATCAACGGCTTTGTCTACCGCTTTTGCCGCAGGCAGTGAGGTTAAGTGGACGGAGCCGGAAAAATACCGGGATATCCGCCCCGGTGACGAGAACCGCAAGCGCTTTCAGGAACGAACTTTTAAAGAGCTTGAGTCATATTTTGCAAAACTGGCTGCCAGGTTGCCGGAAAAGCAACAATTAAAAATTGAGGTAACTGATGTCGACCTGGCGGGAGATGTGCGCTTTGGCAGCCACAGGCAAATAAGGATCATTAAAGAAATTTATGCTCCGCGCATGACGTTTTCCTATCAGTTACTTGCTGCTGATGAAACGGTACTGAGCTCGGGTGAGGTGAACCTTAAAGACATGAGTTTTATGCGCGGCAGCCGGTTAAAGCATCGAACAGAATCTTTAAATTATGAAAAAAACATGCTTGATGACTGGTTTGAAGAAACTTTTTCTCCTGTCGTAGCTGCCGTAAAGCAAGGGGAATAAACCTGCTTATTCCCCCGTGATGTTATTTGCTGTGGCTGTTTTCAAACTGGCCTAGCACGGTGAATAACTGTTCTATTTGTTTGACTAAGGTGACCAGGGTCGGTTGATCCTGGTGCTCTTGCCAGTACAGCAGGTTATCCGCCACTTCCTGGACGTAAGGCTGAAAAGTATTGGCGGAGCATTTAAAGCCGGCGTCTTTTTTAAAAATAGCTTCAAAACCGGCTTTTTTATGTTCCCGCAGATCCTGCAGGGTGGCATCCGCGGTCAGAGATTTTTTCAGGATAATAGAAATATTTTCGATGAGTTGTTGATTAACGTTTGCTGTTTCAGTCATATATCTTCACATTTTTCGCTTAGCGGCTGCTTGTGCCATTATCGGCTTATTATGCCAAATTAGATAAGGTTTTGTTAGCTTATGTCGCTATTTCCCTTACTTTCCGTCAGTTCGGGCTGAAGAAGTTCTGCCGTTATGCCATAAGTTAAATTAATCGGTGTTTTGTTGGCTTCACCGGCAATTTCCCGTACCAGTTTCGGCATCAGGAAGCCGGGTAAAACCGCCAGCATTTCATTGACTATTTTTACCGCATGCGCTTCTTTGATATCAAAGTGGGCGGCCCCCTGGACGGGATCAAACATATGCAGGTAATAAGGCTGTATGCCGTTATCAAATAAAACTTCGCTTAACCGGCATAGAACTTCGCTGTTATCGTTTACCCCTTTAAGCAATACGCTTTGGTTAAACAGCGGAATACGTGCAGCCCGTAACGGCTCTATTGCCGAGATAAAGGCTTCATCGACTTCATTGGCGTGGTTGATATGAAAGACTATGGTGGCTTTCAACCGGCTATCGGCAAGCAATTTAACCAGCGCCTTTGTTATCCGCTGCGGGATGACTACAGGTAAGCGGCTGTGCAGACGCAGGCGTTTTACATGGGGGATAGCTTCAATTTTATCTACCAGCCAGGCCAGATGTTCGTCACTGGCCATCAAGGGGTCGCCGCCGCTGAAAATGACTTCACTGATTTCTTGATGTTCGGCGATATAGTCCAGGGCCTGCTGCCAGCGGGCCTTGTTCGGGCTGTTATCGGCGTAGGGAAAGTGGCGGCGGAAACAGTAGCGGCAATTCACCGCGCAGCCGGCTTTGACTATCATCAGCACCCGGTGGCGGTATTTGTGTAATAACCCTTCGGCGACGGTATCATGTTCTTGCAGCGGATCGGTGAGATAACCGTCGCTCAGGTCAAATTCATCGCTTAACGGCATTACTTGCATTAACAGCGGGTCGTTAATATCGCCTTTTTTCATGCGTTTGATAAAAGGCCGGGGCACGCGTACCGGAAATAATTTCCTCGCCTTAAAGTGATCCTGATAGGCCTGTGGGGCAATATCCAGCATTTCCAGTAAGGTTTTTGGATCTGTCACAACATTTGCCAATTCTTTTTGCCAAGAAGTGTGCAATTGTTCGCTGATTTGGGTTATTATCTGCGGCATTTCTAATTTATATCTCTGCGTTAATTGAGAACATTATGGCTAATTTCAGTACAAACCAATTCAAAGCCGGGCTTAAAATAATGCTTGACGGCGAACCTTGCAACATTCTTGAGAATGAAATCGTTAAACCGGGTAAAGGTCAAGCTTTTAATCGGGTGAAAATTCGCAAATTAATTTCCGGTAAGGTACTGGAAAAAACGTTCAAATCAGGTGAGAGCGTTGAAGGCGCTGATGTGATGGACAGCGAACTGGCGTACCTTTATGCCGACGGTGAATTCTGGCACTTTATGAACAATGACACTTTCGAGCAAATCGCTGCGGATGAAAAAGCGGTTGCCGATGCCGAAAAATGGCTGGTGGAAGGCAATGTTTGTACCATTACCCAGTGGAACGGTTCACCTATTTCGGTAACCCCGCCTAACTTTGTTGAGCTGGAAGTCACCGAAACCGATCCGGGCCTTAAAGGCGATACTGCGGGTACCGGTGGCAAGCCTGCTACCTTAAGCACTGGCGCTGTTGTTCGTGTGCCTTTATTTGTACAAATCGGTGAAGTGGTTAAAGTGGATACCCGCTCCGGCGAATATGTATCACGCGCAGGTAAGTAACTTAAGCTTGTTTTCCGGCTGAGTTTAATCTCGGCCGGGCTGATGAAACCAGCCGTCTTGTTATCCCGGCTTTTATTTCGGGAAACAACATTGCTGGTTTTTTTATGTCCAGGGATGGACGGTATATTGCGTTGAAATGGACTTCACAGAGCAATTATGTCCTGATTTCAACCGGCAGGTAAGCGTCACAATATATCCCGGTGCCTACTTGAAAAAGGCGATCTGCTCCCTCATTTAGTAAAGTTCAAATGATTTAGGTATTAAGCATGCAGCACGCGTTAGAAATTTCTCATTTAGAAAAAGTATATAAAGGCGGATTTAAGGCCCTTAAAGGCATAGATTTAACGGTGAAACAAGGGGACTTCTTTGCCTTGTTGGGGCCTAACGGCGCCGGTAAATCGACCACTATCGGTATTATCTCCTCCCTGGTGAATAAAACTTCGGGTAAGGTTAAGGTGTTCGGCCATGATATCGATACCGAGCTGGAAAAGGCCAAGAGCCATTTAGGCCTGGTGCCGCAGGAATTTAATTTTAACCAGTTTGAAAAATTGATGACCATTTTGGTTAATCAGGCGGGTTATTATGGTGTCGAACGCTCCCTGGCGCGCCAGCGCGCTGAAAAGTACCTGAAACTACTGGAGTTATGGGATAAACGTAACGACTCTGCCCGTATGCTGTCCGGGGGCATGAAGCGCCGGTTGATGATTGCCCGGGCCTTGATGCATGAACCTAAGATATTGATTTTGGATGAACCAACTGCCGGGGTCGATATTGAGCTGCGCCGCTCTATGTGGGATTTCCTTCGGGAAATTAACAAGCAGGGCATCACCATTATTTTAACCACCCATTATCTGGAAGAAGCGGAAATGTTATGCCGCAATATCGCCATTATCGATAAAGGCACTATTGTTGAAAACACCAATATGAAGGCCTTGCTGGCGAAATTAGATATGGAAACTTTTGTGCTCGATATCGCCAAAGGCAGTGTTTGCGAGCAATTAACGGATTTCAACAGCCGGATGATAGATGATCATACCCTGGAAGTGGATGTGAAAAAATCCCAGAGTATCAACCAGGTGTTCAGTCAGCTGAGCGAGCAGGGGATTGAAGTGTACAGTATGAGAAATAAAAGCAACCGCCTGGAAGAATTATTTGTCAGTTTGATAGGCAATGGCCAGGCAGATGCCGCTGCTCAGGAGAACAATTAAGATGTCGGCTTTGGTTAACCGTATTGCCTTAAAGAGCATACTTTATAAAGAAATAAACCGTTTTATGCGTATCTGGGTGCAAACCTTAGTGCCGCCAGCCATTACCATTACCTTATATTTTGTGATTTTTGGCTCGCTGATCGGCTCACGCATCGGTGAAATGGGCGGCTTTGATTACATGTCCTTTATTGTGCCCGGGCTGATCATGATGAGTGTGATCACTAATTCCTATTCCAATGTCGCCTCTTCTTTTTTCAGCGCCAAATGGCAGCGGAATGTTGAAGAAATGCTGGTGGCCCCGGTGCCCAACTGGGTGATCGTCGCCGGTTATGTCGGCGGCGGTATGGCCCGCGGTATCCTGGTGGGCCTGATCGTCACCTTAGTGTCTTTGTTCTTTGTCGATATTCAGATCCATAACCTGGCAGTGATCATCATTACCGTATGTCTGACCTCGGCGGTATTTTCCCTGGGGGGACTGATCAATGCGGTTTTTGCCGGCAGTTTCGATGATATTTCCATTATCCCGACCTTTGTGCTGACGCCGTTAACCTATTTGGGCGGGGTGTTTTATTCGATTAGCCTGTTACCGGAGTTTTGGCAGGGGGTATCGCAAATCAACCCCATCGTTTATATGGTGAATGCCTTCCGTTATGGTTTCCTGGGTATCAGTGATGTTGACCTGACCCTGGCATTTTCCGTATTGGGCGTCTTTATTGTAACTTTATTTACCATAGCCATGACCTTGATCACCAAAGGTATAGGATTGAGAAGTTAATGAGTTTCGGAGATTCAAAAGCTATTATCAGCAACCAGCCGGGGATCCACGAAAACCTGGCGGATATTGTCAACAAGCATTTAAGCCATGCCTCGAAAAAGCCGTTCCAGCAACATACCCTGGACGCTTTTGCCGAAATTGATGCCAAGGTTAAGGCTTTTGACGGCGAGGTGATTTTAGACTCCTGCTGCGGTGTCGGGCAAAGTACCCGTATTCTGGCGAAAAATAATCCCGAGGCCTTAGTGATAGGGGTGGATAAATCCGCCCATCGTATCGAGCGCAATGTCGAAGATATCTGGCAGGCGGATAATTATCATTTGATCCGCGCCGATCTTAACGACTTTTACCGCCTGGTGACTAAGGCGCAGTGGCAAGTAGCTAAGCATTATATTCTTTATCCCAATCCCTGGCCTAAAGCCAAGCACGTGCAGCGGCGCTGGCACGGCACTGCCGTGTTCCCGGATATTATCAATATCGGCGAGCAGATCATCCTGCGCAGCAACTGGCGTTTATATCTGGAAGAGTTTCTGTTTGCCGCCGAAATTGCCGGAAAAAGCGGTGATATTAGTGAGGTGACAGATGCCGAGCCGTTAACGCCGTTTGAGGCAAAATACCGGGCCAGCGGCCAGCAATGCTGGCAGTTAACTATCTAAAGGACTATTCGCGGTAAGATAGTGGGGATATTGGTAAATCTCCCCACTATTTAGTGTTATCTGCTAAACCCTTGTTCAGGGCAAATCCTCAATCTTTCATATATCTCTTATAAATCAAAGGTATAGTTTTGTGGTCTGGATCTTGTTTATGTTCCTGTGAATTTAACAAGAGATAACTATCATGCGCTTAACCATAAGAAAAAATGTCTTTGTCCCGGCTTTATCCTGTGTTGCCTTATCACAGTTTGCTTTGATTTATGTCGCCAGTTCCCTATAGGAGTAACAAGAAAACCAGCAAGCTGGTATGACTTCTTACTAAAAAGAGAAGACTTTTGCTTCATTTTTTATTACAGTGCCGCATTCAAAAGCAATCAGGCTTTTTGCTAAGCAAATAATTAAATAAATAGCTAACTAGATAGCTAAGCAAAATGTAAAGAATGGTAAGGTATGACGACTGGCAAGCGTAAAGCAAAAGCAACTCAAGAGTCTTTGCATCGCATCTTCACAATTCCAGAAGCTCCGGAATCAACCCTGGGTTTGATCGAGAAAGAGATCTCAGAAAACCTGGCGGGTTTTCTTGGCAACCATATTGTTGCGACTGAAAAGCCATTAACCGATATCGAGCAGGACTTTGCCTGTTCGCAGATCCCGGAAGAGCCGGAATTTGTTTCGGATCATATGCACCATTTGTTGGATAAACTGATCTCGCAGTCGGTACATACTTCCAGCCCGAGTTTTATCGGTCATATGACTTCGGCGCTGCCGTATTTTATTTTACCCCTGTCCAAGCTGATGGTGGGCCTTAACCAGAACCTGGTGAAGATAGAAACTTCCAAGGCTTTTACCCCGCTGGAGCGCCAGGTGCTGGGCATGATACATCGCCTGGTTTACCGGGATGAAGAAGACTTTTACCAGCGCTGGATGCACAGTGCCAACCATTCCCTGGGCGCCTTTTGCTCAGGCGGCACGGTTGCCAACCTGACCGCCTTGTGGGTGGCACGCAATAACCTGTTAAAGCCGGACGGCGATTTTAAAGGCATTGCCCGCGAAGGCCTGTTTAAAGCCCTTAAACATTATGACTGCGACGGTTTGGCGATTCTGGTGTCGGAGCGCGGCCATTATTCCCTGAAAAAGTCTGCCGATGTGCTGGGCATAGGCCAGGAAAGTGTGATTGCTATTCCTACCGATGAAGATAACCGCATCGATTGTCAGTTACTGCGCCAGAAGTGCCGGGAGCTGACGGAAAACAATATCAAGATTTTAAGTATTGTCGGCGTGGCAGGTACCACGGAAACCGGCAATATCGATCCGTTAAACGAGATGGCGGATATCGCCGGGGAATACGGCTGTCACTTCCATGTGGATGCCGCCTGGGGTGGGGCAACCTTGCTGTCGGAAAAATACCGTCCTTTGCTTAACGGCATAGAGCGGGCCGATTCTGTCACCATAGACGCCCACAAACAAATGTATGTGCCTATGGGGGCAGGATTGGTGGTCTTTAAAAATCCTTCCTCGGTAACCGCCATCGAGCATCATGCCGAGTATATCCTGCGTAAGGGCTCGAAAGATTTGGGGAGTCATACCCTGGAAGGTTCCCGTCCGGGTATGGCGATGCTGGTGTATGCCAGTTTGCATATTATCAGCCGCCCGGGTTATGAAATGTTGATCAATCAGGGTATAGAAAAAGCCGCTTATTTTGCTGGGATCATTAACCAGCACCCGGAATTCGAATTGATTTCCGAGCCTGAGCTATGTTTATTGACCTACCGCTATGTTCCTCCCGGGATACAGGAGCTCTTGCGTAATGGCTCACAAGAGCAGCAGCAAGAGATTAACGGCTTATTGGGCAAGCTCACCAAGTTTATCCAGAAACGTCAGCGGGAGAACGGTAAATCGTTTGTTTCCCGTACCCGGATTGAAGTTTCCCGTTACGGCGGTGAGAAAATTCTGGTATTCAGAGTGGTACTTGCCAACCCGCTGACTTCTAAAGAAATTTTGCATGATATTTTACAGGAACAAACCGAGTTGGCCCAGGAAAGTGAGAACTTCTATCCCCAGCTGAAGGCTATGCTGTAAGACTTCTCTAGAAAAACAAGCATTATCGTCATTGCTGTTCATCCGTGAACCCGTGACATAGATTACGTCCTGTAGCGTCACTCCAGTTCATCCGTGAACCCGTGACATACATTACGTCCTGTAATTAAAAAGGGGAGCTAAAAAGCTCCCCTTTATCTATTCGCTACTTTAATCTTACTTTACAGAGACCTGTAAATTATCGATCAGCCGGGCTTTACCGCAATGGGCAGCAGCCAGGATCACCAGCTCCTTGTCTGCCGGCTTTGGCCGGGCCAGGGTACGGGCATGGCGAATATCGATATAGTCGGTATTGAGTCCTGCCAGGTTGATTTTTCCGGCTGCCTGCTTGCTCAGGGCTTGATAGTCCTGGTTGCCTTGTTCAAGCTGCTCCCCTAACCATAACAGGGCCTGTCTTAAGGCCGGAGCCATGGCTTTTTCCTGTTCGGTTAAATAACCGTTGCGGGAGCTCATCGCTAAACCCGAGGCCTCGCGTACGGTTTCAACACCTATGATGCGGATCGGCATCGACAGATCTTCCACCATAGTTTGAATCACCTGGAGCTGTTGGTAATCTTTTTTACCGAAACAGGCAACATCGGGCTGTACCAGGTTGAACAGCTTGGCAACTATGGTGGCAACGCCGCGAAAATGACCGGGACGGCTTTCGCCGCAGCTGCCTTCGGAGACATCCGGCACTTCGATGTAGGTTTGCTGATCCAGCCCCTTGGGGTAGATGATGGCCGCAGTCGGGGTAAACAGCAGCTCCGTGCCCGCGGCGATCAGTTTTTGCTGATCCTCGCCTAAGGTTTTCGGATAGCTGTCGATGTCTTCGTTGGCGCCGAACTGCATCGGATTGATAAAGATGCTGGCAACCACCTTGTCCGCATGTTTACGGGCTTCTTCAACTAAAGCTATATGTCCGGCATGTAAGTTGCCCATGGTCGGCACAAAGGCTATTTTAAGGCCTTGCTGGCGCCATTCATTGATCTGTTGGCGCAGCGCGGTAATGTCATTAACTGTTTTCATGTTATCTCTTACTCGCTCGCTTGGACGGCTTACTTAAAAATATGCTCGGGGCCGGGGAAGTTGCCTTTGCTTACTTCACTGATATAAAGCTCGATCGCTTTTTTGATATCACCGGTATCTACCAGGAAATTCCTTGAGAATTTTGGCATATAACTGCAGGAAATGCCTAAGGCATCGTGCATCACCAAAATCTGGCCGTCGGTATCTTTACCTGCGCCTATGCCGATAGTGGGGATATTCACCGCTTCTGAGATGGCTTTACCCAGCTCGGCAGGAATACATTCCAGTACCAATAACTGCACACCTGCCTGTTCCAGTTCTTTTGCCTGGGCGATCATTTCCAGCGCTTTGTCCTGCTCGCGTCCCTGTACCTTGAAGCCGCCTAAAACATGGACAGATTGAGGGGTTAAACCTAAATGGCCGCATACCGGAATACCACGCTCTACCAGGGAAGAGATAGTCTCTATCAGCCAGCTGCCGCCTTCCATTTTGACGATGTTAGCGCCCGCCTGCATCAACTTAGTGGCGTTGACAAAAGCCTGTTCTTTGGTGGCGTAGCTCATAAAAGGCATATCGCTGATCACTAAGGTTTCTTCTACCCCTTTGCTGACACAACGGGTGTGATAGGCCATATCTTCTATGGTTACCGGTACGGTATCATTTTCTCCCTGCAAAACCATGCCGAGGGAGTCGCCGATTAAAATGGCATGAATGCCCGCCTGATCAAAGATCTTGGCAAAACTGGCATCGTAAGCGGTAATGGTGGAAATTTTCTCCCCTTGCTCTTTCATTTTTAATAAGCGGGATGTTGTTATTTTCGCCATAATTTTTTCCGTTAAAGCTCTTTTCCGTTAAAAATAAGCATCGTCAGCACTTTTTATCAGCACTTAGCCGAGTTTGCTGTGTATTTTCAGCCCGTTAGGGTTAATGTTTTTGCTCAGCTCCAGCACGGACTCACCACAGGGCAATGTCAGCGAAGGGGCTATTTCAGCCAGTGGCAAGAGCACAAACTCTCGTTCTTTCATGCCATAATGAGGCACTGTCAGGCGTTCGTTATCGATAATTTCCTGGTCAAACAGCAGGATATCAAGATCCAGTACCCGTGCGCCCCAGCGGTTGTCTTTGCGCACCCGTCCGGCTTTGTTTTCTATGTCTTGCAGGGCATCGAGTAAGGCTAGCGGGGTTAACTCCGTTGTTAATGCCAGCACGGCATTCATATAATCCGGCTGATCTTGTGGCCCCATAGGCTTACTGAAATATAAGGAAGATATCCGGAGAATACTTGAGTCTGCTATGCCCGCTATGGCAACAATGGCCTGGCGAATTTGCGCCTGCGGATCGGATAGGTTACTGCCTAACCCTATGTAGGCAGTATGTTTTTCTAAGTTAACCGGGGAGTTGTCTGTACTCATGTGCTTGATCGGGTCTATTTCTAAGCCAAAAATTTAAGCTAAAAGTCTGCGTCAAAGTGGCGGTTGTCAGACACTGTTTTTCTCAGAGCTTGCCTTATTGGCGCTCTGACTGCCGGGTTTTTTCCGCTTGCGGCTGGATCTGCGGGCGCCGGGGCGGTTAACCGCAACCGCTTTGATCATTTGTTGCTGGGTTTCCGGGTGAGCGGCCTGAAAATCTGTCCACCACTTGGCCAGCTCCTGTGCCGGTCCGCCTTCTATCTCGCCGCGCAGCAACAGGAAGTCGTAGCCGGCCCTGAATTTCGGATGTTCGAAACTTTTATAGGCGCGTTTGCCGTCACGGCGCGCCAGTTTATCCTGTAAGATCCAGATATCTTTCATCACCAGCTGGAAGCGTTTCGGGATAGAAATGCTGCGTTGTTGCTCGGAGATCAGCTCGTTATAGGCGGCAAAAAAGGCATCTTGCGGCGTTAACTGACTGGCGGCATTTAACCTCTGGATGCGGGCCTGCAGCGGGTACCATAACATGGCCGCCAGCAAGAAGGCCGGGGTAACCCTTTGGTTGTTATTGATGCGCAAATCGGTATTTTTCAGCGCCAGGCGGATGAAATCGTTTAAATGGATATTTTCTTCCTGCTCAAGGCTTTGCTCTACCACAGGGAAGAAATATTTAAACAGGCCGTAGTCCCTTAACATATCAAAATTTTCCCGGGCCTTACCGGACAGGAAAAGTTTATTGAATTCTTCAAACATCCTGGCGGCGGGAATATTGGCCAGCAGCGGGGCTAACTCGGCGATAGGCGCCTGGGTTTCTTCACTGATGGTCATATCCAGCTTAGTGGCAAAACGGATCGCCCTGAGCATGCGCACCGGGTCTTCGCGGTAACGGGTTTCGGGATCGCCGATCAGGCGGATAATACGGTTATGAACGTCTTCGACGCCATTGGCAAAATCATAAACTTTAAAATCTGTGACCGAGTAATACAGGGCATTGATGGAAAAATCGCGGCGCTCGGCGTCTTCTTCAATTGAGCCGTAAATATTATCGCGCAGCAGCATGCCGTGCTCGCTCTGCTTGGAGATTTTCTGGTTGCCTTTGGCCTTTTCCTGGTTGTTGTCATGGTGTCCGCGGAAAGTGGCGACTTCGATTACATCGCGGCCAAAAACGATATGGGCTAAACGAAAGCGGCGGCCGATAAGGCGGCAATTGCGAAACAGCTCTTTAATCTGCTCCGGGGTGGCATTGGTGGCAATATCAAAATCTTTCGGCTCTAGCCCCAAAATAATATCCCTGACGCCGCCGCCCACCAGATAAGCGTCGTAACCGCCTTTATTCAAGCGATACAGTACTTTTAAAGCATTGGTGCTGATATGTTTTCGGGAAACCGGGTGTTGATCACGTGTTAAAACTACCGGGCTGGAAAATGTTGCTGTTTTCTTTTCCGTTTTGTTGGTTTTTCTTCCCAGAACTTTTTTACACAAATTAATCACGCTTTTGATAATTTTTGACCTCAAGGTTATGCGCATTTTCGCTAGAAATTATCGCGCAATGATATAACAGCACAGGGCAAAAGAGAATGAAAAAACCGCACTATTTAGTGATCTTTGCCGAATTTAACCGCTTCTTTGCGCAGAATGATTTTATCCCGGTTTATTCCGGCAAGGTGATCTGCTGTTTTCTCGGGACTTTATCCAGGCTCCAGTGTCCTATGCTCCAGGCGATGATTTCTTCGACCGAAGCGCTAATCAGCTCAGCTGGCGGCTCCTGACCGAGGAAAGTTAATGCCGCGACCAGCGCCGGTTGCGGATGATGGTTATCTATCGCCGGGGCTTTGTTCTGTTTGCTCAGTTTGTAGCCTTCATTGGTGACGGCTAACGGCACGTGGCCATATTGGGGATTTGGCCGCTCGAGGATATGATAAAAGCTTAATTGTCTTGCCGTGGGTTCGAGTAAATCACAGCCGCGGATAACATGGCTGATCCCCTGGCAAATATCGTCTACGACAACCGCCAGTTGATAGGCAAACAGGCCGTCTTTGCGCAGCAGGATAAAATCTTCCCGGGCAAGTGCCGGATCGCAGCTGATTGCTCCCTGAAAGATGTCCTGATATTGAAAATGCCCGGCGGAATTGATCAAACGGATGGCGCTGTTGGCAGCAGCGTGCTCCCGGGATTTGCAGATCCCCGGATAAATACCGCCGGCGGCCTTGATTTCGGCCCGGGTACATTGACAAAAATAACTGAGTTTTTGTTGTTTGAGGTAATCGAGCACATCCAGGTAAACCTGGGTTTGTTTACTTTGGTAAAGCACCTCTTCATCCCAGTGCAAACCGAACGCTTCCAGGGTGGATAAAATCGCTGAACTGGCGCCTGCCTGCTCCCTGGGGGGATCAATATCTTCAATGCGTACCAGCCATTTTCCCTGACAGCTTTTGGCATGCAGGTAACTGGCTAAGGCCGAGATTAACGAGCCAAAGTGTAATAGCCCGGAAGGGGATGGAGCAAAGCGACCACGATAACTAGACTGTGGTCGCCGGGGGAGGGGTAATACCATAGAAAAGCCGGGTATTAACCTGCCATCTGGCGCTCTTTGATTTCCTGTAAGGTTTTACATTCAATACAAAGGTCTGCAGTCGGACGTGCTTCCAGGCGGCGAATGCCGATTTCGATGCCACAAGACTTACAGAAGCCGAATTCATCTTCTTCGATTAACTGTAAAGTTTTCTCAATTTTCTTGATCAACTTACGTTCGCGATCCCGGGTGCGTAATTCCAGGCTGAATTCTTCTTCCTGGGCTGCGCGATCGACAGGGTCGGGGAAATTGGCCGCTTCATCTTGCATATGCGTTACTGTGCGATCAACTTCTTCTCTGAGTTGAACACGCCAAGCATCGAGAATTTTTTTAAAATGCTCCAGTTGCTCAACGTTCATGTATTCTTCGTCAGGCTTTTCCTGATACGGCTCAACGCCGGCTAATGCTAGGATGCCTAAGGCTTTATTTTTACTGTTTGGCATGCTGAATCTCCTAATGCTACATAGACCAAAGTGACCTTAATTTAGCTGGTAAAGCGCATTCTATTGCGGATACCTGTTAAAAACCACGTGGTTGCAATTGCCAATATTAAATAGACCATTGGTATCTGGCCTATATTGTGCCGGCGAAAATAAATATCAAGGCTTAATTGCAAAAAAAACCATATTCATTATAAATCAATCTTTTATAAATATGTAAATTCACACATTATCGAGATTAACTCTGCCGGCGCTGTTAGCTGTTCTGAGGGCTGTTTTTACCAGCTCTCGCAATCAGGCTTTCTATTCAGACCTTTCTATCAATGATTGACACCGTCAGTCAAATATAATTCCACTATAGTACCATAAAAATTATTGTTACTGCTTAAAATCAAGGGGCTGAGATAAGCTGATCTCGGTTACTTTATCTCCCAGGGTAAAGCTTGCCTTATAGGCCAGGACTTCTACCCCGGCTTCGATGGCTTCTGCCAATAACCGGCCGTAAAGCGGATCTACATGGTCGGCGGCTTTTACCGAGTTGATACCGCTGTGTAATACCGCAAAAAGTAATACCGCTCTTTTGCCCTGTTGCGCCAGTTCGGTCAATTCCCTCAGGTGCTTTTGTCCCCGGGTGGTTACGGCATCGGGAAAATAACCCTGGCCGTCGCTGAGCAGGGTGACGCTTTTTACTTCGATATAGGTCTCGGCTTTTTCGGGGGAGGACAGGTAAAAATCGATTTTACTGTTCTCGTTGCCGTATTTGACTTCCCGTTTCAGCTCATCGTAGCCGGTCAGTTCGGCTATTTTTCCCGATTCAAGGGCTTCTTCCACCAGCTGGTTGGCGCGTATGGTATTGACGCAAATGATATCTTGCGCCTGAGTTTGCGATAACTCCCAGCTAAAGGGATATTTGCGTTTGGGGTTGTCCGACTGGCTGTACCAGACGGTATTGCCGGGATCGGCACATCCGGTCATGGCGCCGGTATTGGCGCAATGTATGGTGGTTTGCTCGCCGTCAGCGAATTCTATATCCGCTAAAAAGCGTTTATAACGTTTTAATAAGGTTGCGCTTTGTAAGGCTAATTGCATAGGGTTATTTTGTTGGCAATACAGAAAAAGCTATAAATATCATTTTTCTGACTAAAATTGCAAAAAAACGCCGTGATTAAGATAGACTAAGGCAGATAACGCCCAGTGAAGGAAGAATAATGACTAAAACAACCAATATCATATTAACCAATACCCCGGTGTCAGAAGGCTGGCAGGCGGATAACCCGGTACAGATTTTTAAGAATGAAATTCATATTTGCCTTAAAGACGGTCAGGAATTGTCGTTAAGGGACATCCAAAAGGCCGGGCGAAAAATTGAAGGTCTGGGCATAGATACCGCCAAATTAACCGGCGATTTATGGACAGAGCAGAGCCAGTGGGCATTTGCTATGGGCTTTACCTGTGTCGGCAAACTCACCAATGTTGAGTTTACCGGAGATAAGGCCGGGCAGCTGGCGGATAAACTGGCCATTTTTGCCTGGAGCCGGGATCTGACCAACCAGACCCCTTCCCAGCTATACCCGCTGAAACTGGCTGAACTGGCGGCGGAATATATTAAGACCCTGGCGCCTGAGCATGTATCGGTGGGAATTATCTCCGGGGAAGATCTTGAGCAGCAGGGCTGGACCGGGATTTATAATGTCGGTAAAGGCAGCATCAATCCACCTTGTTTGATGATCCTTGATTATAACCCTACCGGTGACAGCCAGGCGCCGGTTGCGGCCAGCTTAGTGGGTAAAGGCATCACCTTTGACAGTGGCGGTTACAGCATAAAACCCAGTGCCGGTATGTTTGATATGAAATGTGATATGGGCGGCGCAGCCGTCGTTGCCGGCGCTTTGGCACTGGCGATCAAGCAGGGCCTGGATAAAAGGGTGAAGTTATTTTTATGTTGCGCCGAGAACATGGTCAGTAGCCACGCCTATAAACTCGGTGACATTTTAACCTATAAAAACGGCCTGACGGTGGAAGTGGCCAATACCGATGCCGAAGGCCGGTTAGTGCTGGCAGATGGTTTGCTGGCGGCGGCAGAAGCTAACAGTGGCCTGATTATCGATGCGGCAACCCTGACGGGGGCGGCCATGATGGCTACCGGCGGTGATTACACCGCATTATTTGGTTTAGATGCCGACTTGATGGAGCAAACCAAAGCAGAAGCGGTGAAAGCGAATGAGCCGGTGTGGCAGTTGCCTTTAGAGCGCTGGCATCAGGATAAATGCAGTTCGGTATTTGCCGATACCGCCAACAGCCGTACCCAAAAAGGCGGTGGTGCCGGTGGCGCCAGCAATGCCGCGGGCTTCCTGGCGCGCTTTGTTGCCAATGAAGGCAAGGGCTGGTTGCATATGGACTTAGCCGCCGCCTATAACGGCAGCGCCAATAGTCTGTGGGCTGCCGGCGGTACAGGTCAGGGCATCGCTACCATTGCAGCCTTGATTTGCGATAAAGCATAACGTTTTTGTTGCGCTCAATGCAGAGATTGCCGGTTTTCGGCGATCTCTGTATGGGTGAACACATGGGGTCGTTCAGGTGTGCGTTGTTGGCTGCAACTCCTGATAAATCACTGTTGTGCTAAATACTGAGATAACCAGTTCCTGGCGATTTCGGTATTGGTGAAGACATGAAATTCCAGTTGGCAGCTTTGATAGATACGTTTTAATTGCATCTGCTGCAGATCGGTATGTTTACTTTCGAGGATCACTGTGGCGTTTGCTACCATACCATGTTGTATGCGGTGTTTGGCGATGCTGATCAAGGTTTCTTCCGTGTCCGGTGTGATCAGTTCCCCGCCGTAATAAGTGACCAGTGCTCCCCACTTTTTTCCTTGAAAGCTTTCACAGGCGCTGCGCATATCCCTATGGTATTGTTCGACAACTTGAGGGGGAAGCGGGCCGTATACCCGGGTATCGAGAATATTATCCTGGTGTTCTATGCTGTAGCTGCCCGGCTTGTTTCCACTGTTATTGCCATTGTTTTTGTCGAGAGCATTATCTGTCATTTTCAAATTCCATTTGTCAATGTGATCTTTATTAGTACCAAGTTTAGCCTGAGTTGCCAAGTAAGAAAGCCGGACAAAATATTAGCGCTAAAATCCTGGCTGATTTTTATCCGTTATCCGCTGCAGACCCGGATATCATAATCAGGGGGATTTGCTACCGCCTGCTGTTATCCTGCACTTTGACTCGATGTCAGGTGCCAGGTTTTTACCGCCTGATAGCGTACGCCTGTTGCTGTTGACAGCGATTGAAATAAGCTGAACCTGTCGATCGGGGTAAGCATGTTCACCAGGGGAAGTTCCCCGGGTAAAGCGCGTACTTTTCGATAAAGGGTTATATGGGAGAGATAACGGCGCTGCTCCTGGTTTAAACCAGCATCCAAAGCCTGTTTTGTTAAACCTGCTGCCAGTTTATTTTGCCAGTCAGGGATATCGTCATTGGCCAGATAGAGCACTTTGGGCCTTTTAAAATAACCCAGGCGGTTAATCTTTAACGGGGTTATGTCTTCATGCCTGAGGGTATCAGCCAGTTGTCCGGCTCCGGTTAACAGCTGCTGTTTCTTTTCGTCTGTTAACACCCCTAAAAACGCCAGGGTAATATGGAGGTTGTCCCCGGCTACCGGGTGACAGGGCAGGGCCAGCTCGCTGTCTCGCCAGCGTATTAACTGTTTTTTGCTTTTATGGGACAGGTTCAGGGCAAAAAAATACCGGTTCATAATTAACATGCCTGCTTGGTAAAATAAGCCTTTGCGGGAGTGCGTCTCATGTTTATTATATGCCTTTGATATTACTTTGCATTAAAGACATAACCTTGACTAAATCACTGCCCATTGATGATTTCCTGCCTGAGATCACCCAGTTACTGACAACAAACAATACCCTGGTATTGCAGGCGGACCCCGGCGCCGGTAAATCTACTAAGGTGCCCCTGTCTCTGTTACAGGCGAATATCGGTGCAGGCAAAAAAATCGTCATGCTTGAGCCCAGGCGTTTGGCGGCTAAGTCTATTGCTACCTACCTGGCAGCTCAGTTAGGGGAAAAAGTCGGGCAAAGTGTCGGTTACCAGGTAAAAAATGATAATACCTGCTCTAAAACCACTATGTTGGAAATTGTGACCGAAGGGATCCTCACCCGCAGGATCCAACATGATCCCGAACTGGCGGATATCGGTCTGATTATTTTTGATGAATTTCACGAGCGCTCCATACATGCGGATCTGTCGCTGACCCTGGGGTTGGAAATTCAGCAGGCCCTGCGTGATGACCTGAAAATTTTGGTGATGTCTGCCACCATAGACACGGCGGCGGTCAGTGAGTTTTTATCGGATGCGCCTGTGGTGATTTGTCCCGGCCGGGTATTCCCGGTAGAGACGTTTTATCTGCCCCGGCCAATACCGGCGACCGGCCGTTACAGTTATCTTGAGCCGTTGAAAAAGGCAGCGGCAACGGCCTTTCACGAGCATGAAGGCGATATCTTGATATTTCTGCCGGGTAAAGGGGAGATCAATAAGGCGATTGAAACCCTGGCGCCGGATTATCGCGATCCGGATGTGCTGTTATTGCCCTTATATGGCGAATTGTCGGCAGACAAACAACAACAGGCGATTTTACCGGATGCCCAAGGGCGGCGTAAACTGGTGTTTACCACTAATGTTGCCGAAACCAGTTTGACCATAGAAGGCATACGCTGTGTGATCGATACCGGCTTAAGCAAAAGATCCCTGTATGATCCCTCAAGCGGTATGACACGTTTGGTCAGCTGTATGGTGTCCAAGGCATCGGCGGAGCAAAGAAAAGGCCGGGCCGGCCGTCTCAGCGCTGGCAGCTGCTACCGGTTATGGACCGAAAGCCAGCACCATCAGCTGGCAGATTATTACGAAGAAGAAATCAAGGTAGTTGACCTTGCTTCCCTGGTGCTGGAGCTGGCGATGTGGGGGGTAAAACAGCCGTCTGAGCTGAGCTGGTTAACGCCGCCGCCGGCTGCGCATTTTCAGCAGGCAAAAAACCTGCTAACCGAAGTTGGCCTGCTCGATGAAGACGGCGCCATAACCGAGATCGGCCAGCGGGGTATTTCCTTAGGCATAGAGCCGCGCTTTGCCAAAATGCTGATGCAGGGGAAAAAGTGGCAGCAGCTGACCCTAGCCTGCGATTTAGCGGCGCTGCTGTCGGAGCGGGATATTTTTACCAGCGGTAAGGGGGCAGATCTCAATGCCCGCTTGATTGCCCTGCAAGATTATCGCCGCCAGCGCAATAAGGCTCGCGAGCAACATCCTTTAGTGCCCTTTTCCGCCGAGCAGGCGCTGCAAAACAGCCGTAACTGGCAGCGAAAACTCGGCGGCGACAAACAAGCCCAGGCTTATAGCCTGGCCGAAATTCATCAATACAGCGGGCAATTACTGGCGCTGGCCTATCCGGACCGGATAGGGAAACGGCGCGCAGGCCATGCCGCCAATTTCCAGTTAGCCAACGGTAAAGGGGCCATGCTGTTTGATGATGATCCCCTGGCAGAAGCAGCCTTTTTAGTGGCGCCCCAGGTAGACGGACAAAAAACACAGGGACGAATCTACCTGGCGGCACCGGTCAGCCTGGAGGCGATTAAATCCCTGTTTGGCGACCAGCTAAAACAAAAAAGCCAGTACCGTTACGATAAAGAAAAAAATAAAATATCCGGCAGCGTCGAGCATAAGTTGGGGGCGCTGGTTTTAGGCAGACAAACGATCACCGAGCCGGATAAAGCGGCAATCGAAGCCTGTTTGCTGGCGGCGGTAAAAGAAACCCGGTTGGCCATTTTACCCTGGGATAAAGCCTCCTTGTCCTGGCTGGACAGGGCCAGGTGGCTGGCGTTATATGACAGCAGTTTTGAGGTCTTCACCGAAAAGAATATGTTGGAACAATTATCCTTGTGGTTGCAGCCCTACCTGAGCGGCATCAGCTCGGTTGCCGAGCTGAAAAAAATCAATCTGCTGTCGATATTAAAGCAAAGCCTGGATTGGTCAAAGCAGACGGAGCTGGAGCAGCAGGCGCCTGAGTATTACCTGACGCCGTCGGATAAAAAAGTCATGATCACCTATAGCCAGCAGCACAATCCCAAAGTGTCTGTGGTATTGCAGGAAGTGTTCGGCGAGCTGGTCTCACCTTTGCTGGCCTGGGGCAAGGCCCCGTTATGTTTTGAATTGTTATCCCCGGCGAAAAGGCCCATTCAGGTGACCAGTGATTTAAACCATTTCTGGCAAAACTCTTATTTTGAAGTGGCAAAAGATATGCGCGGCCGTTACCCGAAACACCGCTGGCCGGAGCAGCCCTTGCTGGAAAAAGCGGGCAGATCTATTAAACCACGCCGATCTTAGCCGGTGGCAACCTTATATTAGAGCAGAATTAAAATGGCGAAGAAAAAAGCAACAAGCAGTAAAAGCAGTAAAAAAAGTAGCAAGCAAAAACCACAGGCAAAGGCCGTTGCCCGCAGCAGGGGCTGGCTACGCTGGCTGTTTTTTACCGGAATGAAATTAACCCTGGTGGCTTTGCTGGCCCTGGGAGGATATGCCATTTATCTTGACGGCAAAGTCCGCCGTACCTTTGAGGGGCAAAAGTGGCAGGTGCCGGTGCAGGTGTTTGGCCGGACCGAAACCCTGCTGCCGGGAGAGCCGCTGGACCTACCGGCGCTGGCTTCATCGTTAACTTACAATGGTTACCAAAAAGTGGCTAAGGTCAGCCGCCCCGGGCAATTTGCCTTATCTAAAAAGCGCATCATTATTTTTCGCCGCGCCTTTGATTTTGGCTCAGGCATAGAAGCTGCCGCCGAGTTGACCGTGGATGTCAGCCAGGGCCAGATTTCCCGCTTATATTTGGGCAGTGAACAGGCGGCGCAGTTAGTGCTTGAGCCGGTATTGCTGGACCGTATCGTGCCTGAAAACAAAGAAGACCGGGTGCTGGTGGGGCTGGAAAATGTTCCGGAAGCCTTGCTTGATACCTTATTGCTGGTGGAAGACAGGGATTTTTATTTTCATGCCGGGGTTTCGCCGCTCGGTATTCTCAGGGCCCTGGTGCAAAATATCCGCGCCGGGCGCACGGTGCAGGGGGGCAGTACCCTGACCCAGCAGCTGGTGAAAAACATGTTTTTGACCCGGCAAAAAACACTGTGGCGTAAGGTCAATGAAGCCCTGATGTCGCTTATTCTTGAGTACAGGTACAGCAAAGACCAGTTGCTCGAAGCCTATGTCAATGAAGTTTACCTCGGCCAGCATTATGCCAACGGCATCTATGGTTTCGGTTTGGCGGCAAAATTTTATTTCGGCAAAAGTGTCAATCAGCTTGATGCCGGAGAGATGGCGTTATTAATCGGCCAGATCAAGGGACCGAGTTATTATGATCCCTGGCGTTATCCGGAGCGTGCCAAAAAACGGCGCGACCTTATTCTTCGCCTGATGTATGAACACCATTTATTAAGTCAGCCGGATTTCGAGCAGGCACTTAATGATCCCTTATCGGTGCGAAAATCCCGCCGTTTGGTGAAACAAAAGTACCCCGCTTATCTGCAGCAGGTGAAACGCGAGTTATCCCAACATCTGGAGAACTACCGGGAACTGTCGGATATCAAAGTTTTTACCGGCTTTTCCCACCGCAGCCAGGCCCTGTTGGAGCAAACTATCACCGAGCGCCTGGCGGCGCTGGAAAAAAGCAGTAGCCAGCAAGAATTGCAGGCAGCGATGCTGGTTACCGATATTGCCAGCGGTGAGATCCGGGCATTAAGCGGTGGCCGTAAAAGCAATTATTCCGGTTTTAACCGGGCGTTAAACGCCAGGCGTCCGGTGGGCTCTTTGATCAAACCCGCAGTTTACCTGGCGGCGCTGGAAAGGTATGAAGAGTATAACTTTGCCACCGTACTTGATGACAAAGCCATAACCCTGGCCAGCGACGGCGGTAAAGAATGGCGGCCGAAAAACTATGACGGCAAGTACCGGGAGCAGGTGTCTTTAATTGACAGCCTGGTGTTGTCATTAAATATTCCTACCGTGAATCTGGGGATGTCTTTGGGGCTGGATGCGGTTGCCGATGCCATTCATTTACTCGGTTACCAGCAGGATATTACCACCCGGCCATCGTTGTTGCTGGGCTCCATCAATATGTCGCCGATGGAAATCAACCAGCTTTATTTGCCCATTGCCGCGCAGGGGGCTTACCAGCAAACCCATACCATTACCCATATCGTTTCCGGGCAGGGAGAAAGCTTATGGCAGTTTGCTCGCCCGGCTGAACCCAGGATGTCGGAAAATGCCGCCTATCTGCTCGATTATGCCCTGGAGCAGGTAACGCAGCGAGGTACGGCACGCTCCCTGAGCTGGCGTTTAAAAGATAAACAGGTAGCGGGTAAAACCGGTACCACCAATGATTTACGCGACAGCTGGTTTATCGGTTACGATGCCCGCCACCTGGTCACCACCTGGGTCGGGCGTGACGATAACAAATCCATGGGGCTTACCGGCAGCAGCGGCGCCCTGGTGTTATTTGCCGATTTTTTAAAACAGCAGGGGGTTGTTGAGAAACAGGTCGTTATGCCGGAAGGGATCGCCATGACCTTGTTTGAACGCCAAAGTGGTAATGCGGTCACGGATGAATGCGATAATACCGAGCTCTATCCAGCCATCAGTTTGGCTATCAGGGTGAACGAAAATTGCCTGCAGAAACGTCCGGATACCCGCTCCTGGCTGGAGCGTTTGCTTGGCAAATAAAAACTAAAGAAAAGGTGAATAAAGGAAAATCACGCAAATAAAAATTCCTGAACTATAGTTAACAAATAGGCCTCTTTTATTAATGTAATGTAAAATCATGTTAATATCTTGCTTCAGTTAAGTCTTAGCCGAAGCAGGAGCCAGGGTTTGGTAACGGCAGCACATCAAAAACATTTCGGGAGTTGTCATTAAAACTTCATTGAGCAATATCATTATTGTCTGCTTGCTACTCTAGTAAAATACACAATTAAAACAAAAGGAAGTGAGAAGTATGAAGCATAAGTTAAGTTTTGGTTATGTAAATATCCTATCGGAAAATATCGCAGAAATCATCGTGGACGAAGGCGTTGAAATCACGCTGGAAATGACCGAAGAATGTGATAATTTCCTGGAACGTATGTTTCCCGGTGAACTGGGCATTTTAGTGCACAGGATCAATAACTATACATTTACCTATGAAGCCCAGCTGACCGTAGTCTCTTATGAAAAAATCAAGGCTATGGCTGTGGTGATCTACAATAAGCAGAGCGAGCAGGTTACCCGGGAGTTATTGGAAAAACGCGCCATGGACGACTGGAACCTGAAAAGCTTTTCCGGTCTGGAATTAGGCTGGCAACAGGCGTATGACTGGTTGCAAAGCGAACTGGTGATGACAGAGGCGAATTAGTCGGATTCGCTAAGCGTTATTGACGTCAGATGGTGTTTGAGAATGAAAGGCAAGTGACCACTTACTTGCCTTTTTTTGTAAACAATATCAGGTAATCATATGATTACGAAAGAATGCGACATTGATGTCTACTGTGTTCGGTATTTATTAGCTCAGATCAGCTGTTCGATGTTTTTCCTTGCCAACTGCTATGGTCATGGACCATAGCAGTAGATAAGATATGCTAGTGAGTACTATTTTAATATGTTCATATTGATAATAAATCCAGTTCCAGTTGGAAAATACTTCTGCGGTTTCATCACTGAAGCCTATTTCGTCCAGGTGGCGGATAAAATTTTCTAACAGGGCGGCGAGATCTACCAGCATAAAAGCAAAGAATAGGCTGACGAAGGCTACTTCTGCCCTGTAGATATGCACTTTATCTATGGGCTTGTTTCTTGCTGCCAGCCATCCCCGAGTATATGGTGCTCTTAACATCACCATAATCATTAACGACAAATCTATTATGAAATGAAATGCAAAAATAATAGCATTGACCCACATAGAGCTCATGGTTTCGCTTTTAGTTACAATGAAATTTTCCCAAATAATTGTTTCTGTTAATTTTACAATTAAAAATATCAGGCATAGAGAAACGATATTGATATCATGACGATTGATTAGCATGACTGTAAATATTGTTACATTGACAAGGATTGCCATATATAAAGGGTCTTTACTGACTATCGCAAATGTCATTCCCAGAATGATCAAAGTCAGTTTAATCATATTCACGTGGTCTGACTCCTGCAACCGCACTTTTGCGGTGGATATTCTGATCAAATACTGCTGGACCGATGATTTTCTGTTTCATATCTCTCCTTGTAAATTTGTCCGTTAAATAACAGGTATTGACCGCTTAAGTTTTAGTTGGTTCGTCTTACTCTAAATAATCAACACCTGTAATTATTTGATATAATCGCTACTTATGATTAAGGCTCTTTTCCTTTGCCTATGTTACTACCAACTTCAAGCGTCATATCAGCAGTCATGACTGAAAAATTATTAGTATCAGGCATAATAGCATTCGCTGGTTTTACACCTTTACCTATGTTGCTTCCAACACCACCAGCAATTTGAATAAGCATACCTGTTGTAAACAGAGGAAGCGGGGAGCTATTGCTTTTGTTTATCCCCACTTTTTGCTCTTTTCTTTCCCTTTTTTCGTTTTGAAGCCCGTTTAGTTTTATCATCTTCATCCCTTATTTGAAATTCATCTCTAATGGAGAAAATTTCTTCGTATATAAGCTTGATGTTCCTTCCGCAAAAACCGTAAAGCTCCAAAAATTGGTTAACATCCGGCCTGCCAATGCCGTTTTCCCATTTTCCAATGGTTACCCGGCTGACGCCCAGTTTGTCTGCGACTTCTTCCATGGTGCGGTCGGCATTTAGTCTTATACGCCGTAAGTCATCCCCCATGACAAACTTAAACATTTTATTTCCCTATATTCCATCCCTTTTTACATATATATCGCCAAAAAAGCACAAAAGCACGCATTAAATTATTTTTTTGTAATGATAAGAAATGTTTACATGCGTAGTTGTATAGTGTCTCCGCAAACATACCTGTATGTCCGTCATTAAGTTTGAACCGGCGGGGTTGGGGGAGTTTGTTAAATTAAAAGGTTTTTGAAGCTACAGCAAATTAGATTTATGGATGAAACAAAATGATGAAGCAAGCCCTAAGGGCATTTTATAGGCTGAACAGCCGGCAACAAACAGCATGTATAGTCAAAATATTACCCCGGGCAAGGCTGGTTGATGGAGGGCTGATATCATGCAAATGTCAGTAAAACCTTATCATATAAGATTTATAAAAGCCGGGGTTTCAGCGCCAATTGTGTCCAACAGTACAAAAGGTAAAAGATTACTGAAAATTGAGGCATTGCCTTGTGTGAACGGACACCTGCCCAAGGTCAAAATGATCAATAACAACAGTTATCTGATGGTTTGCCAAAAGCCGCAATGTAACTGCCCGGGTCCAAAAGGCATGACGCCGCAAAAAAGCTATCGAGAGGCGCTATTGGAGTGGAATAAATTTACCCCGGTACATACCATTGACGACTTATACCACCCAACCGTCAGGGTGAAAGGGCTACCGCTGAAAGCGGCCCGGCTCAACCTGACCGTGGAATGGATGTTTATCAACAAATTTCTTTCCTCTTTTAGCCGTGACGACTTAATGGCCGATGACCGTGAGGTTTTTATCGTCCGTGAGAAGTGGCTGGAGCTGCTGAGGCACCAGCTGAGCTTGCTGGAAGCTGCCCGGGCGAACAAAACACATAAGCCTAAGGTAACAAACTTACCTGAAAAAGCCCGGCAAAAACAATGCAGGGCAACTCCAGGTCCGATACCGAGTAAAGCTTGCGGCTAAAACCTTTGCTGTAATTGCTTGTAATTAATGTTTTATTTTCGTTTGTGTTAGCGTACGCGCTGAAAAACATAAACTTGAGCTGTTAGGGACAATGGCAGTTTATACTCGTTGAGTATGCAGTAAATGCACGTTATCCCTGATTTTACTTTTTTATTTTCCAGGATAACTATGCGTCAACTTTTTAGAAAAATATTGCCCTGTTGCCTGTGTTTTCTGCCCACGGCTTTAGCCGCACAGGAACCGTTCAACTGGCAAGCACAAGACTATCAACCCCACCATGTCGATATTAACGGCGACGGCCTTCGGGATTTACTGCTGCAACCGTTAGCTGAAAACCAGCCGGGGCTTTTTTTCCCGGGAACAAAAAACTCAGGATTAAGTGACGAGCCAGCACCGATCCCGGCCCGCTTACCCGCATTAATCAACCAGCAGTCCTGGTTTGTTGGACAGACACAATTTGTCCCGGCAGATTTTAACGGCGATGGCCATGACGATGTTTTACTGGTATTGCCCCAAGCGCAGCAAATATGGGTGTACTCAGGCACAGACCAGGGCATAGACTTCTCCCTTGAACCGTCACTGCGTTATAGCGCAACCGAACTTCCCTGGCTGGCAAAAGAGCAGGATTTTGACTTTTATCCCGGCGACTTTAACGGTGACGGCAAGCAGGATTTATTGGCCTTGTCGCAGGATAAACACCAGCATTACCTGATGCACAGTGATGACAGCGGCCAGCTCGTTATCGCCCAGGAAATCGACAAAAACGTCAAATGGGGGAAAAAACGCAGTGAAAAGCTCATCATCCGCGATTTCAATCAGGACGGCAGAGATGATGTCTTTGCCCTGGCGAAAAAAAAGCACCAATCCCATTATCTGGTGTTGGCCAATGGGGCCGGGCACTTACAGCAAAGCCGTAAAATCAGTGACAAATTGCAGGGAAAAGACTGGAACAGCAATGACTTTAATGTCTGGGTTGGCAATGCCAATCATGACAATACCTTAGATATTATCCGCTTAAACAATATGCCCGGCGGCATAGACGAAAAAGGGGAGATACATTTATCTGCCGCAAATGAAGATACGGATGATATCGATAATATCTGTGATCAAATGTATTTTTCCGCCGAAGGGGGAACTGGCACAACCTGTGCGCCCTGGCAAGGGAGTGAAGCAGAAAAAGACGGCGTCCATGCAAAGGTCGAAGCCACGCCCGGCTTGCAGAGACTTACCGAGCCCGAACTGCCCTGCGGGATAGCTCCGGACCAGGGGCATTGCACCCCTCCGCCAACCCCCACCTCGGCACCTGTTGTCAACGGTACCTATTGGCCTATTGGCAGCAGAATCACCGTTACTTTTCCTTCTTTACGCAGCGGCCAGTATTACCAGGTATATGTCAGTAATGATAACCGCAGTTACGACTTTGCCGGCGCCCTTTACTCCGGGCGGACAAAAGCAATTACCCTAAGAAGCACACACGGCTATCAATATATAAAATATGATGCCTGTTTTGAAGCGGATATTTGCAGCGGTTTAAGCCCTTGGCAAAAGGTACATGCCTATGACTCCCCTTATCGAGCCAGCCCTTCGGCTTCGCCGACAACTATTGCCAGGGGAAATAGCGCAACCATTTCCTGGCCAACCACAAGCCGTATTATCTGGACGGGGGGTTATTATGAGCGAAAATATAAAACCCCCACAGGCGCTGTGATTTCGCAATCCACCATGAACCACGTCAGCGGCAGCAGCACCACCAGAGCAACCACCCCGTCACTGACGACGGCGGGCACTTACACTTTTTATGTCCGCGCCTGTAATCCGCAATTGCCTTGCGGCGACTGGGGCACGACAACGGTTACCGTCGAGAATAAAAAGCCGGTGGTCAGCCCGTCAAGCCCCTCGAATAACGCCAGTTACCCGTCCAATCAAAGTATCAGCGCCTCCGCCAGTGCCAGCGACAGCGACGGCAGCGTGACCCAGGTGGAATTTAAACTCGACTCCGGCAGCTGGCAGGTTGACAGCAGCAGCCCGTACAGTAAAAATTTCGGCAGGCTTAGCGTCGGCAGCCATACCATTTATTACCGCGCCAAAGATAATGACGGCGGCTATAGTACCAGTCCCTATCCGAGCAGGACTTTTACGATACAAAACATTAAACCGGTTGTCAGTCCGTTAACGCCCTCGGATAACGCCAGCTACCTCAGCACGCAAAGCATCAGTGCCAGCGCCAGTGCAAGCGACAGCGACGGTAGCATCGCCCAGGTGGAATTTAAACTCGACTCCGGCAGCTGGCAGGCCGACAGCAGCAGTCCTTACAGCAAAAACTTCGGTCCCCTCAGTGCTGGCAGCCATACCATCGCCTATCGTGCTAAGGATAACCTTGGCGGTTACTCTACAACGGCGTACCGTAATATTACCGTAACAGCTAACCAAAAGCCGACCGTCAGGGCGCTAAGTCCCTCAAATAATGCCAGTTACCTGACCAGCCAAAATGTCATTGCTACTGCCAGTGCCAGCGACAGCGACGGCAGCATAGCCCAGGTAGAATTTAAGCTTAATGCCGGCAGCTGGCAGGTCGACAACAGCAGTCCTTACAGTCGAAATTTTGGTACTTTATCTGCCGGTAACCACACCATTTATTATCGCACCCAAGACAATGACGGGACGTATTCATCCACCGACGACATCAATATCACCGTCAGCGCACCAACTAACAAGCTTCCGGTTATTGGCGGCACACCTGCCAATACCGCAACGCCGGGGGAAGCTTACCAGTTCACACCAACGGCAAGCGATGGCGATAACGACAACTTAACTTTCAGCATTGGCAACCAACCGGCCTGGTTAAGCTTTACTGCCTCAACCGGCACATTAAGCGGCACACCGACGGACGGCAATATCGGTACTTTCAGCAATATCAGTATTTCCGTCAGTGACGGCAAGTCCAGGGCCTATTTGCCCCCCTTTAGTATTGACGTGAAAGCGGCAAAAGCATCCCCCGCCGTTATTTTCATCCACACCGACAACTTAGGCTCCCCCGTCGCCGAAACCGATGAACAGGGGAATGTACTGTGATGAAAACACTAACCACAAACAACAGCCGGGCATTATCCGTACAGGACACTGCCTCGCTCCATAAAGACAATTTACAGCCAATACCAAGTAAGCAGATGAGACAAAAAAAACAAACAAGCGCCCATGCCCCAACCCGGGAGCCTCATGGACAACACAGGAAAATAACATGGCTCGGCCAGCTGACTTATGCGTTTTTGCTGGCGCTGCCCGTTCACAGCCAGGCGGCCACGGTCGATATGGCGACCGTCATTGAAAACGTCACCATTGACCGGCCGTTATCTGAAACACTGCCGGTTATGGCGCCGAACACCGGGCTTTTACCGCCGCTCACCGAGCTTTTGCCGCCAGTTGTATTCGATCCAACAACTTCAGAAGAAGAAGGAGAGTTGCCAACGGACAACAGCGGACAGGAACGTATCGGACAGGGCATTAATGTGTTGGAGCGCCTAAAGATCGATTTTGAAGTGACCCCGGAAACCAGCGATCTGATTGGCGAACAAATAAACTTAAGCACAGGAGCATTAAGCTTCGCCCAAACCGATTTGGTACTCCCAGGTAACGGCCCTGACATCAGCATTGCCCGGAAAATGGCTGGTGCGCAAATGCATTATGCCTCGCCGCGGGAATTTGGCAGCTGGAGCCTGGATTTACCCCATATCAGCACCACTATGGCCAAAGACAGAACAAGGGATCGCTATCCCAGCGGCTGGTACGACGGCGATGCCTGCACCAGCTACTTAACCCCGAGTTCGGCTGATGGCGGTGGCAAGGCCAGTTTGCCCGCCAGTGAATACTGGAGCGGAGAAACCATTTATATTCCCGGAAAAGGCAGCACCTCTATTTTGGAAAAAACAGAAGGTGACGGCTCCCATTACCGGGTGACCGCCAATAACTGGAAAATAGACTGCATCACACCTGCCGACAGCAATAACGGCTATGAAGGATTTAAAGTCACCACCCCCGACGGCACCCGCTATTATTTTGAGCAACTGCGCCTGACCCCATCAAAAGTTGTCAGTAAAGCCGAGCTTAATTTAACACCGCCGGCATCACTGCCCAATGCCCCGGTATCGGTACTGGATCCGGATACCGGCCAATGTATACAGCATTGCACCATCTTTGACCTGGTTAATACCTATATGCTGGTAAGCCGCATCGAAGATAAGCATGGCAACTGGTTAGCCTTTGACTATAACAGCAACGCCCTGTTAACAAAAATCAGCGCCAATGACGGCCGTAATGTCACTTTCGGCTATGAAGGCGGCACAGTGATCAAAACCATCAGCGCCAATAACCGTACCTGGAGTTATGACTATACCGACAGGCGTTTAAGCAAGGTGACCCGGCCTGATAATAAAAGCTGGATTATCAACGATAGTCTGCTGGCAAGGATGAGTCCGGAAAACTATAGCGAAAGCTTCTATGATAAGACCAGTATGTGCGGTGCCATTATCAGCGCTCCCGGTCCCCATGTTGAAATAACCCACCCGGACGGGGCCAAGGGACAATACTGGCTCACCCAGGTCGGCCATGGCCGCACCGAAGTGCCCAAGCATATTATCGGGGAAGAGCAGCCCAACCCGGATACCAACTCTTATTTATATGCCCGTTGTTATAACGTCATCGCCCTGAATAAGAAAACCCTGACCATCCCGGGCGCCGCCACCTCAACCTGGGATTATAACTATTCTGCCCATTTTGGCGCGTTTGAAGGGGAAACCAAACCCGGTTTTACCACGGCCCCTTTCTCTCTGCCTGCTGGCGTAGATGCCGGTGATATCAAATGGACCAGTGTCAAAGCCCCGGATAATTCCAGCACCAGGCATTATTTCAGCCGCCGCTATGACTGGCTGGAAAATGCCCCGTTGGCCACCAGCTATTACGATACCGACCGCAGCACCCTGCTCAAGCGGGTATTACCCGAGTTTGAAAAAGGCCCCTGCGTCGGCTCCAACCAAATGCACCAGCCCAACCGTGAAGCAACCGAATGTGTCAGACACAAGGTAAAAGAGCGCCAGCAAATCTTTGCCGCCGATGCCGATAACGGGGCACAGGAGACCACCACCTATCAGACCTTATACCAGGCATTTAACGACTACTACCAGGCAGAAAAAACTGTCAGCTTTATCGGCGACTCGCTTGAAGCAGCCAGCCGGGTACAGTATCGCAAACAAGGCTTTATGCACGATACCACGCGCTGGCTCATCAACCAGCCGACCACCACGGCACTGAGCAGCGACGACAGCAGCTACACCACGGTCAGTGAAATTGAGTACTACCCCAACAGCCATGCCAGCTATGCCTTGCTGCCCAAATATGAAAAATCCTTCGGCACCTGGCAAAAGTACTACTCGGCCTATCACAGCGACGGCAATATCAAAAAAATCGAATACAACCGGGCGCTAACAAGCGGCAGCGGCAACCGCTACCAAAGCTTTAGCAGCTATAAACGCGGCCAGGCGCAAACCATTACCCTGCCCGCCCCCTATAGCAGCAGTACTATCTCAGTATCGCGCACCGTCGACGACAACGGCTGGGTCACTCAAACCAAAGACTTTGAAGGCAACACCACCCACTATGGCTACGATAAGTTAGGGCGCATTGCCTATATCGACCCGGTAGACACAGCCTGGGCTGACACCCTGCTGAGCTGGAGCTATAGCGGCGGCCTGAGTAATAACCAGCCGGTGCGCACGGTCAAACGCTGTACCTTAAATGCCGGCAAAACCGCCTGTAGCGACAGTGCCAGGCTGACCACAACCACCACCTATGACAGCTTATTCCGTCCGACCCGGGTACAAACAACTGACGGCAACAGCACGATTTATCAAAACAGCAACTACAACATCTACAACAAGCCGACGTTCCAGTCGTTCCCGTCTACTGCCACAATCAGCAGCGCCGGTACCCGCTTTACCTATGACGGCCTGCAGCGCCAGCTAACACAAACCATCACCGACGGCGGCACAGTCACCACTAACTACCTCGCCGATAACAAGCAGCGGGTCACCGACGGGCGCGGCAACGCTACCACCACAACTTACCTGGCCTATGGCGAACCGGCCTATCAGCAGCCGCTGACCATTACGTCGCCGGAAAATGTCACCACGACTTTAGCGGTGAACCTGTTCGGCAATGTTACCGCCATTACCCAGGCCGGTAAAAACGGCGCGCTTGATATCAGCCAAACAGAATACCGTGCCTACGACAGCCGCCAGCGTTTATGCCAGATTAAACGTGATGATGTCGGCACCACCGTCATGAGCTTAAATGATGTTGGTGAAATTCTGTGGCAGGCACAAGGCCAAACCGCCACCGGCAATACCAGCTGTAACACCAGCGCCGATGCCAAAGATAAAGTCAGCTTTGCTTATGACAACCACGGCAACCAGCGCAGCCTCAGCTACGGCGACGGCACGGCCACACGCACCTATACCGTCAACAACAACGGCGATATTAAAACCATTACCGGCGGCGGTTTCCGCCAGGAGTATAGCTATAACAGCCAGCGCCTGCTCGATAAGGAAAGCCTGACCCTCGACGGCAAAACCTTTACCCTGGCCTATGGTTATGATGCCTTAGGCAGCCTCAGCCGCCTTGAATACCCCGGTAACGCACTGGCGGTAGACTTTGCTCCCAACGGTTTTGGCCAGGCGACACAAGCCACCTGGACCCAGGCGGATGATACCGTGTATAACTTTGTTAAACCCGGGGCAAGCTACTACCCGGGCGGCAGCATCAACAGTTTTACCTACGGCAACGGCGTTAATCATAAAACCACCCTCAACAGCCGCCAGCTGCCGTCACAAATCCGTGATTACCTGGGCTCAACCAGCAAGGTCAGCCTGAGTTATGGTTATGACAATAACAACAACATTACCCACATCACCAACGGTGTTGACAGCAATTTCAGCCTGAGTGCGTTAACGTATGACGGCCTGGACCGGTTAACCGCCACCACAGGTAACCTCGCCGGTATCGGCAGCAGCGCCTTAAGCTATGACGGCTTAGGTAATATCCGCAGCTACAGCAACACCAGTATACTCAACCCGTCGAGCCTGAGTTATGGCTATAACAGCAACATGCGGTTAAGCAGTGTTACCGGCAGCGGCAGCGAAGGTTATGACTTTGCAAAAAGCGGCAGCTACAACAGCCGAGGTAATGTTACCGATAACGGCAAGCGCAGTTTTGACTACAACCTGGCCGGGCAGATGACACGCTCAACCAAGGATAACAGCAGCAACGACTACCTGTACGACGGCCATAACCGCCGCATAAAAACCAGCGACAGCAAAGGCACCAGCTACAGCCTGTACAGCCAATCGGGCCGTTTGCTTTACCGGGAAACCGATAAGGGCGGCATCAATTATATCTTCCTGGGGGATAAGCTGGTGGCCAAGCAAGGCACCGGGGTGGTAACCAAAAGCGATGACGCCGACTATAACAGCGTGATGAACTTTAAGCCTTTTGGGGAAACGATTGAAGCGGCCAACGACGAGGTGGGTTATACCGGGCATAAATTTGATACCGACTTGGGGCTGAGTTATATGCAGGCACGGTATTATGATCCCGTGATAGGTCGTTTTTACTCGAATGATCCTGTGAACATGACTAATATTCACAACTTTAATCGCTATGTTTATGCCAAAAATAATCCGTATAAGTATGTCGATCCGGATGGTAATAATGCTGCTTTAGCTGCATGTGCTGGTGGACCTCTTGCTTGTGCTGCAGGAGTAGTCGTTACAATAGGTGCTGCTTATCATGGTGTTGAAGGAACAAAAAAGGCTCTCGAAAAAAGAAAGAGAGACCGTAAGTTTGGTCAAAAAGTAAAAGATAAGAATCGAGAAAAAAATAAAGGTGACCTTGTTTGTGATGGGTGTGGTGTAGAAGTTCAAGAAGGAAAAAGACGTAAAAAGGGAGAGAAGGTTCCTGATAATGAAGGTCAAGCAGATCATATAGAGCCTTTGGCTGATGGGGGGGCAGATGATGCTGATACAAATGGACAAATATTATGTGCAGGAAAATGTCATAAAGAAAAAACTAAGGAAGAAAATAAAGAGCGTGCAAAAAAACGTCGCGAAGAAAGAGAAAAACGAGAATAATATTAATTTATTTAATTGGTGATATATTTAATGGAAAAAATAAAGTTTGTAATCAAAGGTATAGAGGATGGCTGGCCGCCAGTTAAGTATGAAAATCTTTGGGGAGAAAAAGATGGCAACACATTTAAAGTGAAAAATGCTCCCTTTTTTATTGATAACATTGCATTTGACGATGTGGTTCAGATTAAAAAGCTGGATGATAATTCATTTGACATAATAAAAATCGTTAATCAATCGCCGAATAGCACAATTTGGATATATATCAACGATGATAATGATATTCCTATAATTATTAAGCAGATAAAAGATTTAAAGTGTGCTGTAGAAGGAGGGGTTGTTGATAATTATTATTCAATCAATATACCATCGTCATCGATATTGAAAGTACTTTATGGTTTACTTGACCCCTATATTAACGATGAAAAAATTATGGTGGATTATCCATGTATAAAGGAAGATACATAGCTACTTAAGAAAAGTAATAAGTAACCCCTTAAACCTTTCTTCAAAGTCTTGTAAAATAGCAAGGCTTTACTCTTTTTACATTCAATGGCTCATGCATGTATTTCATTTTTACATAGTAAGGTTTTCAATAAATGAATTGAAATGAAGAACAGGGTAAATGGAGGTCATTTAAATTTTTATGACTGCATAGCTGTAAATAAATGAGCAATTTTACCCTGTAATTTGATCAGGGAATAGCAGCAGAAGTGATCACCCTCAACCAGTCGGGTGTTCTATTTATTGCGGTGTCACTATCAAGGAAAAAGAAGTGGGATCTTTAATGGAAATAATTGCATGAAAGAAAATAGAATTAAGATTAGCTTTCAATTGAACGATGATGAAATAGGGGATGGTCCTATAGATACTGAGGCATTATGGTGCTTAATGGTTGATGGAGGGTTACAAATCAAAAATATTTCCATGTTTATTGAAGGGATTTCATATAATGATGTAGTTGAAACTAAGGAACTAAAAGATAAAAGACACCGCATACTTAGTATTAATCAAAAATCTGAAAATAGTACCATTTGGATTGTTGTTCAAAATGAAACATATGATGATGAGATTGTTGATAAATTTAGAAACCTGGGGTGTGATATAGAAGGTGGGAAGCCCGAAGGATACTACGGAGTTAATGTGCCAGAAAAAATTAGTATGGAAAAAGTATATAATATGATAAGCAGTTACTGTGATAGAGAAATTATCCTTGCAGATTATCCTTCCATGCGGCACTAAGATTGACAAGGCTCTCTAAATTTACTTTAAGGAAAACAGCCTCACAATAATTGTGAGACTTTATTTTTTGGATCTAATACCACTAACAATAATGACAAGATAGATTCCGCTATTTTTTGCTGTGTTCCAAAAATATTGTTGTAGTGGTATGGATAGGGCGTAATTTATTGTATTAAAGAAACAATTTGAAAAACAAAAAAGTCATAAGCCTATGAAAAAATTTAGACGAGATTATGGAGTTTATACTTGTCCTCATGTGTTCAAAAAAGAAAGGCCTGTAAAACTAGTGATTAGAGACCCTGATAGTGATTGGCAGTTTTTTTGTGGTGATGAACAGGCTGATGAGGCTGAAGAATGCCATTTAGTGCATGTTAGTCATTTATTGGAAGATGATAAAAGTTTAGAAATTATGGCCGAGTTAGAGCCTGAAGAAAGGGCTGAACGGAAAGATGAACAAACAGACTGGGAGTTTTTTGAATTAGACAAACAGAGACGAGAAAGGAACTCGCCAAAATTTGATTAATGTAGTATTTGCCTCGTTTTTACGAGGCATTTTTTTACGTGTTTGGCTATCTGAAAATGAGCAACTTCACCAGCAACTCAAGCAGACTATCGCAGTAGAAGTGATCACCTCTTGCCAGCCGGGTGTGCAATTTATCGCAGCGCCACTACATGGTGGTGCTGTGAAATTTGATAGAGGGCGTTCAAAATTCTGTGTCAGCTTTACCTATGACGGCCTACAGCGCCAGGTAATGCAAAGCATCACCGACGGGCGCGGCAACGCCACTACTACCCGCTACCTGGCCTATGGCGAACCGGCCTATCAGCAGCCGCTAACCATCACCTCGCCGGAAAATGTCACCGCCACCCTGGCGGTTAACCTGTTCGGCTATGTTACCGCTATTACCCAGGTCGGTAAATCTGTAATTTTTCTTTAGCTCGGTTTTAAGCTGTATAGCTTTTCAAAAGCCTCTTTCAGTAAAATAACAGGCTCAGAGTTCAGTGGTTTAATATCATTGCCGCTCATAAAAAACTCGTGGTGTTCACCACTTATTGCGATGTAATTTCTTAAAGCTTCATATACATCATCACCGCTGTTAATCGCAAAGCGCCTGACATGCTGCTTTAAAAAATAATGGTCATATAAAAAACGGCTGTCTACTAAAAAAACATCATCTTTACGTTTGAATTGATTTGCGTATTTTTCTACCTGGTGCCAAAAATACTTGGTTTGATTACCTTTAACGATCTCTAATAAATACTTTACGCTTAAGAGCTTAAAGACAGAGGCTAAATATATATTTGCAAGTAATGACTTAATCATTCTATTTCCTTTAATTTATAGTGGTTCCTTCCATTGCTTGATGATTTAGCTATTTCAGGCTTTTTTTAGTGCTTAAGCTTTTTGGGTGAATCCAATTACCGAGTGAACAGGTAAGGGGGGATTATTAAGTTTCATACTTCATGTCAACCTATCTCTGAACGGGACATATCAGATAAAAAAGGCAAACTATTTCACTCGTCTGCCTTTTTTAAAAGGTTAAGCTTATAGCTGGGCGAAACACTTATCCGCAGCCGCCAGGGTTTTATCTAAAATCTCTTCGCTATGGGCGGTAGACAAGAAGCTGGCTTCAAACGCCGAAGGCGCCAGGTAAACCCCTTGCTCTAACATCAAATGGAAGAAACGTTTGAATTTTTCACCGTCACAGGCGGTAGCCTGCTCATAGGTAGTGATCTGCTCTTCGTCGGTAAAGAAGAAGCCGAACATGGCACCGGCATAATTGATACTTAACGAGACACCGTTACGCTCTGCCGCAGCTTTAAAGCCCATCGCCAGTTTTTCCGTGGCATCGGCCAGCTGCTGGTGTTTATCTCCCTGAGATAACTCATTCAGAGATGCCAGACCTGCGGCCATGGCGATAGGGTTGCCGGATAAGGTACCAGCCTGGTAAACCGGGCCTACCGGGGCGATATAATCCATAATGGCTTTTTTACCGCCAAAAGCGCCAACCGGCATGCCGCCGCCGATCACTTTACCTAAAGTGGTCAGGTCCGGGGTGATATTGTAAAACGCCTGGGCGCCGCCCAAGGCAACCCTAAAACCTGTCATTACTTCATCAAAAATTAACACGCTGGAGTATTGGTCGCAAATTTCACGCAGGCCTTCAAGGAAGCCTTCCACCGGCGGGATACAGTTCATATTGCCGGCAACCGGCTCGACGATAATACAGGCGATTTCCTGGCCTACCGCTTCAAACATGGCTTTAACTTCATCCAGTTTGTTGTAGCTGACGGTCAGGGTATGTTTGGCAAAATCTTCCGGGATACCCGGAGAATTTGGCACGCCCATAGTCAAGGCGCCCGAGCCGGCTTTGACCAATAAGGAATCGGCGTGTCCGTGGTAGCAGCCTTCAAACTTCAGGATTTTATCCCGGCCGGTGTAACCGCGGGCCAAACGGATGGCGCTCATGGTGGCTTCTGTGCCGGAGCTGACCATGCGCAGGGATTCCATCGACGGCACCAGTTCACGGACTTTTTCCGCCATGGTAATTTCCAGCTCGGTGGGAGCGCCGAAGCTGAGGCCGTTTTGTGCGGTTTCGATCACCGCTTCACGGATGGCCGGGTGATTGTGGCCTAAGATCATCGGGCCCCAGGAGCCGACATAATCGATATAGGCTTTATCATCGGCGTCATAAATATAGGCGCCTTCGGCGCGTTTTATGAAACAAGGGGTACCACCGACACCATTAAAGGCACGCACCGGTGAGTTTACGCCACCGGGAATGATATTTTTTGCATTTTCAAATAATTGTTGAGATTTTTGCATAATAATTTCGCTTTAATTTTTGTTTGTGTACCAGTGAACCGGTTGTTCAAATTCACTTAATTTGTCTTCCACGCCCAGGGTCAAGGCAAATAATGCCATGCGTACCAGAACGCCGTTTTGTGCCTGGCGGAAAATTGCCAGGTTGTGCATATCATCTAAGTCAACATCGAGCTCATTGGCTTCCGGACGGGAGTCTCTGGGCAAGGGGTGCATGATCACGGTATTTTCTTTACAGTACTTCTGGTAAACCTGCTTGTTTAAGCTGAAATGGCCGCGGTATAAATCGGCTTCGGCTTTATCGGCAAATCTTTCCTGCTGGATCCGGGTTTGGTAAATCACATCGCAGGCGAGGTTGGCGCCTAATTCATCGGTAATTTCCACCCTGTGACCGGCATTGCTGAGGATAGAGACGACATTATCCGGCATTTGCAGGGCCTTGGGGGAGACCAGGGTAATTTTCAGGTTGTTATACAGGCTGAGCAGTTTCGACAGGGAATGCACGGTGCGGCCGTGTTTAAGATCTCCCATCAGTACGATATTGAGATCGTCGAGTCCTTTGCCAAAAGGGGCCATTTCCGACTCTATGGTAAACAAATCGAGCAAGGCCTGGGTCGGATGTTCATTGGCGCCGTCGCCGCCGTTGATCACTGGTACCGTGCTGCCTTTGGAAAACTCTTCCACAGAAAGAATTTTCGGGTGGCGCATGGCGATAACATCGGAATAGCCGCTCAGCACCTGGGCGGTATCAAACAGGGATTCGCCTTTACTCAACGAAGAATTTTCTTCGCCTACGGTTTCCCGGACATAACCGCCGAGCAAATTAAAGGCGGTGCCGAAACTGACCCGGGTACGGGTACTGGGTTCGAAAAAAAGATTATTTAAAATGGCGCCATCGAGCACGTGGCAGCGTTTTTTTCTGGCGGCATAAGGAGCCATTCGGGCAGAAACTTCTAATATTCTGGAGATTGCATCCCGGTCAAATTGCGAGACGGAAAGGATATGGCTGCCTTGAAACTTCATCATAATGGGTTACCTGAGCGAGTAAATTTGCTATTTCATGGTTAAAACTTTATTTGTGCGCTTGCTAAGACACAGATAAATTACCGCTGTTTCATGGTTAAAGTTTTACCTGTGCTCTGGTGAAGCTAGAGGTAAAATGCCGCAGGAATATAGCATATAAGTGTATCGTTGAAAATTTATAATCGAATGGCAGGGGAAAATTTCGGCACAAGCAGAGCTGGATCATAAAAACGGCTTTTATTGGCTGGAGCGGGATTTTGCTGTTGGACCGCCGGTAAAGGAAATTGTTCAACCGGATCCGGATATTTTCACCTGGAGACTTCCCGTACCATTTTCTGGTACGGGAAAATAAGCCGGCTGCTAACGGTTAAAAAGGTTTTACATAAGCCAGGATGATCACGGCAAATAAAATCAGCACGGGAATTTCGTTGAAGAGACGGTAAAACCTGCCGGAGCGGGTATTTTTATCTTCGCGGAAATCCTTCACCAGCTTAAAGCAATAAAGATGATAAGCGATCAGGAAAATTACCAGGGTTATTTTGATGTGCAGCCATTTTGATTGTACGAACCATTCATGACCATAGAGAAAGATCATTGCCAGGCCTAAAAGGACGGTGAAAATGGCAAAAGGCGTGACGAAATAGAGCAACCTGCGCTCCATGCCTTTAAAGTGTTCGCTGATGTCCCTATTGTCGGTTTCTGCATGGTTGACAAACAGCCGCGGCAGGTAAAAAATCCCGGCAAACCAGGCCACCATAAAAATTACATGAAATGCTTTTAGCCAGAGTAGACTTGTCATGAACGGAGTTTTCCTTCTAATAGATAACGACGAATTTGTTCAAAAGTAATATAGCCCAGGATATTGTCCGCTTCCCTGTGATAGATATACACGGCGCCGCAGCGAGCTTCACCCAGGGCCAGGTAAGCCTCGGCCAATGTTTCCTGGCTCGAAAGCGGCGTCATTTTATGTTTTACCACGGTTTCCGCCGAAGGGTCTTGATTTGGGACGTTAAACTCAGCGAAATAATAGTCGTTTGAATTTTGCAGTGGCTTTTTGATAATCAGCGCCTTGTTCTCCGCTGAAGTTAACGCCTGGGCAAGTGTTTGCGGAGACGGGTTTTCCAGCAAGTCGAACTCGGTTTTCATGGCGCCGGCGACACCGATTTTTTGCAGGGAACTTTCAATCGGCGGTTTGCGGTAACTGAGTTGCTGTACATCCAGCTGCATCAAAAAGACCGAGCGGTTTCTGAAAAATTGTCCGGCGATCAGGCAGGAGCTGGCGATGGACAACATCGCCGGGATAATCAGCTCCACCTGGTTGGAAAGCTCCACCACAGCAAGCAATGCCGCCAAGGGGGCATTTAAGGTTGCGGCCATAAAGCCCGCCATGCCCATCAGGGCAAAATCGCTGGCGACATACTCTCCCGGCAACAGCTGCATGATCACCAGGGCGGAACAGGTACCGGCGATGGCGCCTATGCCGAGAATGGGGCCGATAATACCGCCGGGTACGCCCAGGCCAATGGCAAAGATAGTCATTAAAAATTTTGCCAGCAACAACAGCAGTAACACCGATAGCTGATCCTGGTTGGCCAGGGTAAAGGAGATAGCGCTGCTGTCTATGCCCATGGCATAGGGGGCAAAATAGCCCAAAATGCCGGTAATAACGGCGGCTATCAGCAAGCGGATAGTAATATGCCAGCGCTGAAAATATTTGATGATCAATACCAGCTGGTGGTTAAAGGCTGAGGCCAGGCAGCCGAGCAACACCCCCAATAAGATCAGCGGCAGATAATGTTCGGGGCCGAAAGCGACATTGGTAAAGAACTCCAGCTCGTGGGCCTGGCCCAAAAAACCGCGGGTGATCATCGAACCGACAATGGCGGAGAGCATCACCGGAATAAACATATGTACCTTGTATTCCCGTAAGATCACTTCCATGACAAAAATTACCGCGGCCACCGGGGTGTTGAAACAGGCGGCGATACCGGCGGCAACGCCGCAGGCTGATAGGGTGCGGATGCTGTTGAAAGGCAGGTGTAATTTACTGCCGAGATAGCCGCAACAGGCGGCGCCAAGATGCACCGCCGGGCCTTCCTTGCCGAGGGAGAAGCCGGTAGACAGAGCGATCACGCCGCCGACAAACTGGTTCAGGGTATTTTTTAACGGGATAATGCCGTAGGAGACTTTCAGCCGGTGTAAAACAAAGGGAATACCGGCCCTGAGGTAGTGATAGCCGGTTAACCAGGCAAACAGCAAAATGCCGCAGACGCCGATTATTGGCAATAGCAAACGACTTATGCCGCTTAAACTGGTATAGTCACCAAGTTTTGTTAGGTAAAACTGCTGGAGCAGATCTATGCTCAGGGTAAAAAGGATCACCAGCAGTGCAGAGACAGCGCCGCCAATAATGGCCAACAGGCATAACTGCCAGGACGTTTTCGGCAAGGCCAGTCTTTTTCTGAGGGAAGCAGCTGATACCATAAACAAAAAAGACGATCTTATCTGCGATATCGTCACATAACCCCTTATTAGTTGTAGGACATTATAATACTTTACAAATGAACTGGTTAGCAAAGAATAATTTTAACACTATACCGGGGCGCCTGGGACCGTTTCGCCTGACAATTCTGATCCTGGCTGTCGTTGGCCTTTGTGTCTATTGCGGTTATCGCCTGGGCAACCGTTTTCATAGTTTTCAGGTACAGACCCTGGAACAGCAAAAAGCCCGCCTGGATGATTATTATGCCCGGCAGGTGGAATATGTCCGCCAGATCAATACCCTGGAAGCCGAACTTGCCTTTGAACGCTTGGCAAATCAGGGCACCCAGGACAGCCTCAAGGAGATGGGGGAAAAGCATTACCAGTTGAAAAAAGAACTGGCGTTTTATGAAAAGGTGATGGCGCCGGAGAAACAGGCGGACGGTCTGGTGATAGATCAGGTATCGGTGACGGCCACCGAAAGCCCGAACCATTACCGCTTCCAGGTGGTGCTGGTGCAGCAGGTACAGAAAAAACGTTATGCCAAAGGTTTTGTCGAACTGGCGTTAAGCGGCAGCTTAAACAATAAACCCAGTGAAATTAAACTTGCAGATATCTCGACCTTAAAGCGGGAAGATTTAAAATTTAGCTTTCAATATTTCCAGGTGATTGAAGGGGAATTTACCCTGCCGCAAGCTTTTGTGCCGGAGAAAGTTGAGGTTGCCGCCATATTGCCCAAAGGCAAATGGCAAAAATACCGCCGCCTGGATGAAAGCTATCCCTGGCCTATGATAGTCAAAAATGATCTACAAACTTCGACACTAATACTTGATTAAAGAGGTCAGGTTTAAGATAATTGGCTTTTAAACCCTCTAGTGCGAAGAAAAGATACATGTCAAACCCCGAATTGCCTATTCAATTTACCGATGCTGCGGCCAATAAAGTGATGACCTTGATCACCGAGGAAGAAAATCCGGAGCTGAAATTACGGGTGTATGTTACCGGGGGCGGATGTTCTGGTTTTCAATACGGTTTTACCTTTGATGAGAAGGTGAATGACGGTGATATGACCATAGAAAAAAATGGCGTTACTATGGTGGTGGATCCCATGAGCCTGCAATACCTGGTCGGCGGTGAAGTCGACTATACCGAAGGTCTTGAAGGCAGCCGGTTTTTGATCAACAACCCCAATGCCACGACTACCTGTGGCTGTGGTTCGTCTTTTTCTATCTAGCCACAGCGCGATACAAGGGCGCAGGCATCTGTTGTCTGTGTCCTTGATGTAAACTTCCTTCCGCATTTTTTGTGCGCCGACATTCTCCCTTTCCCGTTTCTGTCCTTTGTTGATATTCGTATCATTCGCTAACAATTTTTTACACTAATTCCCGCGTATAGGCGATATAATAACTACCGTTAACTTTCTTACTCTCTTAAATTAACGCAGTGCTTGGGAAATAATATGAACAACATGGCAAGTGGCCGCCGTCAATGGCTGGCAGAACGACCTTATATCTTCGCGGTAGTGATTGCCGCAGCTTTAGTATTATGGATGTTATCGGGCATGTTGTCGGGCTCTGCGCAGGCCAACGAAGAAGACATAGATGCCGGCATCAAAGAAACCATTATCCCTAAGGTACAAATTGATACCCGCTTTGCCGAGAATGTTGCAGAAGTGATAGAGCTTTACGGCCGCACCGAGCCGGATCGCATTACCACCTTAAAAGCAGAAGTGCGCGGAAAAATTGCCGCCGTTTATGCCGAGCGCGGTTCTCAGGTAAAACAGGGACAGGTAATTGTGAAAATTGCCCTTAACGATCTCAAGGCACAATTGGCCCACAGCAAAGCTTTACTGCTGCAAAGGGAAATTGAGTACCGGGGAGCAAAAGAGTTACATGCCAAAGGGCACCAGGGGGAAGCGGATCTGGCCCGCGCCTTTGCCTATCTTGAAGCCGCAAAAGCGGACGTTGCCCGTCTGGAAATCGATATTGAGAATACCGTGATCCGCGCACCTTTTGATGGCGTGCTAAATACCCGTATGGTGGAAGTCGGCGATTATGTTGCTTCCGGCGACGATATTGCCGTGATCGCCGATCTCGATCCCCTGGTGGTGCGCGCCTATGCCACGGAAAACCAGGTGCCTTTTTTAACCGCAGGTAAAACAGCCGATGTCCGTTTATTAGGGCAAGCATTAAAGCAGGGCACTATCCGTTATATTGCCAGCGTTGCCGATGAAGCCACCAATACTTTTAAAATTGAAATTACCCTGGATAACCCCGATTACCAGACCCTGGCAGGGGTGAGCAGTGAAGTGAGCATCGCCATGAAAAATCTGCCGGCGGTCAAGGTTTCTCCTGCACTGCTGGCGCTTGATGAAGCCGGTAATGTCGGCATCAAGTCTGTGGTCGATGATATCGTGGTGTTCACGCCGATTAATATCGTGAAAAGTGAAAGCGACGGTATCTGGTTATCCGGTTTAGGTGAACAGGCGGACATTATCACCCTGGGGCAGGGATTTGTTCGTGCCGGTGACAAGGTTGAAGCCGTTAAGGCCCAAGTCCGCTAGGGAGACATTATGTTAGCTATCATAGAAGCGGCTTTAGCCCGCACCCGCTCGGTGCTGATGATCTTTGTATTGTTACTGATCTCAGGGGCGGTGACCTACGCCAATATCGCCAAAGAATCGAACCCGGATATCACTATCCCCAATATTTATGTCTCTATCGTGCACGACGGTATTTCACCGGAAGATGCCGAGCGTATGCTGGTACGGCCGATGGAAAACGAATTAAAGTCCATTGCCGGCATCAAAGAAATGAAATCCAATGCCAGCGAAGGCCATGCCTCCATTAATCTGGAGTTTATTGCCGGTTTAGACCCTAAAGAGGCGCTGGCGGACGTACGGGACAAAGTCACCCTGGCCAAGGCTAAGCTGCCTTCGGAAACCGAAGAGCCGGAAGTGCATGAAGTGACTATGGCCAACCAGGTGCCGGCAGTGACGGTGATCTTATCCGGCCCCGTGACCGAGCGCGGCCTGCTGACCCTGGCCCGGGATGTCAAAGATAAAATTGAAGGCATGCAGGAAGTGCTGGAAGTGGATATCGGCGGCGACCGCGAAGATATGCTGGAGATCATTGTCGATCCTTTGCTGATGGAAAGTTACGGCCTGGATCAAAATGATATTTATAACCTGGTTGAGCGTAATAACCGCTTAGTTCCCGCCGGTACCATGGATAACGGTAAAGGCCGTTTTGCGATCAAGGTGCCTTCGGTCTTTGAAAATATCCAGGATTTATTGGAGCTGCCGATAAAAACCTCCGGCGATCGGGTGATTACTTTCCAGGATGTTGCACAAGTGCGCCGCGCCTATAAAGATCCCAGCAGTTTCGCCCGTTTAAACGGTGAGCGCTCTATCTCGCTGGAAGTGAAAAAACGCTCCGGTGAAAATATTATCGATACCGTTGATAAGGTTAAAGTGCTGATCGAAGAACAGCGTTTACGCTGGCCGCAGCAGGTGAGCGTAGATTATATCGGCGATCAGTCCAAAGATGTTAAAGATACCCTGACGGATCTGCAAAACAATGTTTTCTCTGCCGTGTTGCTGGTGGTCATTGTTGTTATCGCCGCCCTGGGGGGCCGTACCGCCATGTTGGTGGGACTGGCCATTCCCGGTGCTTTCCTCACCGGTATCCTGGTGATTGCCATTGCCGGTATGACGGTCAATATCGTGGTGTTATTCGGTTTGATCATGGCGGTGGGTATGTTGGTGGACGGCGCCATAGTCGTGACGGAATTTGCCGACCGGCAAATGAATGAAGGGGTGCCCCGAAAAGAAGCTTATGGCCAGGCGGCCAAACGCATGGCCTGGCCCATTATCGCTTCTACCGCGACCACGCTGGCCGCTTTTGCTCCTTTAATGTTCTGGCCGGGCATGATGGGGGAGTTTATGAAATATCTGCCCTTTACCCTGATCGCGGTATTAACGGCCTCGCTGGCGATGGCATTGGTTTTTGTGCCGACTTTAGGCACAGTGATCGGCAAGGCCCGTGTGATCAGCGCCGCTGAACAGGTACAGGTCAAACAGGCGGAACAGGGAGACTTAAGTAAACTTACCGGTTTCACCGGCAAATATGTGCGCCTGTTAACCAAGGCGATACACCACCCGTGGAAGGTTGTGCTCGGCACTATTGCCATTGCGATTACCGTGATGATGCTTTACGGCAGTTCGGGGCTGGGAGCGATTTTCTTCCCGGATATTGAACCCAATAGCGCCACTATGGTGGTGCGCTCCCACGGCGATCTGTCGGTTAAGGAAAAAGATGCCATTATGGTGTCGATAGAAGAGCGCATTCTGGATATGACGGAAATTCGCACCTTATATACCCGTACCGGCGGCAATGATCAGGTGGGCAGCTTCCAGGTGAACTTTACCAACTGGCAGTTTAGGCGTCCGGCGGACGCCATTATAGAAGAGATCCACCAGCGCACCCAAGATCTGGCCGGGGTTGAAATTGAAGTCAGGAAAAATGAAGACGGCCCGCAAAACGGTAAAGATTTAAAAATTGAGCTCAGCTCGCGTTTTCCCGAAAAGCTACAGCAGTCTGTGGGCCTTATCCGCCAGGGCTTGATGGAAAGCGGCAGTTTCACCGATATCGAAGACTCGGGCTCCAAGCCGGGCATCGAATGGCAACTGGATGTCGACCGTAACCTGGCCGCCACTTACGGCGCCGATGCCGCCCTGGTGGGCACTACGGTGCAAATGGTGACCAACGGCCTTAAGCTCGGGGAATACCGTCCGGATGATGTTGATGACGAGCTCGATATCCGGGTGCGTTACCCGCTGGAAAAACGTAATATCAGCCGCCTGGATTCCCTGCGCTTGAAAACCAGCGAAGGCCTGGTGCCTATCGGCAGTTTTGTCAGCCGTAAGGCGGCGGAAAAAGTCGATACCATCCGCCGGGTGGACGGCAAGCGTGTGGTTACCGTGCAGGCGAACCTGATGCCGGGCAAGCAGCTGATAAAAGAATTGCCTAAGTTGCAGCAGGCATTTCCCGGCCTGGGTATAGACCCCAGTGTTGAGATCAATGTTAAAGGGCAGAACCAGGATCAGCAGGAATCCCAGGACTTTTTGATGAAAGCCTTTGGTATCGCCTTGTTCGTGATGGCGATCATCCTGGTGACCCAGTTCAACAGTTTCTACCAGGCGTTTTTAATTCTCAGTGCGGTGATCTTCTCTACCGTCGGGGTCTTTTTAGCCCTGCTATTGGCCCAGAAGCCTTTTGGTATCGTGATGGGGGGGATTGGCGTTATTTCTCTGGCGGGTATCGTCGTGAACAACAATATCGTGCTTATCGATACCTATAACGTGCTCAGAAGAGAAGGTTATAATGCCATAGATGCTATTTTACGTACCGGTGCCCAGCGTCTTCGTCCCGTGGCCCTGACCACAGTCACCACTATCCTGGGATTATTGCCTATGGTATTGCAGGTTAACCTCGACTTCTTCGCTCGTACTGCGGTTATCGGCGCTCCTTCAACCCAGTGGTGGACACAACTGGCCACGGCGGTTGCCGGCGGCCTGGCGTTTGCCACGGTATTAACCCTGGTATTAACCCCTTGTTTGCTGGTGCTCAGGGACAGAGGTAAAAGTCAGCGGGCTAAAGCCCGGGCAATCAAAAGGCAAGCCGTGGTCAATGCCATGAATGATGCCGCCTAACAGGCATTGCCTTAACTTAGTTAAACTTGTCTAAAGCTTAATAAGCGGGTGTAGCAATATCTTTGCTACACCCGCTTATCGTTTGTCTGCTAAAACTTTGCTTTACCCCCGGTGATTTTTTCCATTACCATAGAGCCCCTTACTAATAAGAGGTCCCCCATGTTCGTTAAAACATTAGGTTTTATGGCGCTTGTCAGTGCCGCTACTTTGCTTGCCCCCCTGAGTCAGGCAACTTCCTTATCGGCAGCAGAGCAGGAAGAGTTAAAGCAACTAAAAGATATCACGTTAAATTCCAATTTGTCTTATCAGCTGATTGAGTCGTTAACCACGGAAGTGGGTAACCGCATGATGGGCACGCCGGGGGATGAAAAAGCAGTAATTTGGGCGCAGGATAAAATGAAGGCCCTGGGTTTTGATAAAGTCTGGACCGAAGAAATCAGCAATGAATTATGGCTGCGCGGGGAAGCGCAGGCAAAAATTGTTGCCCCTTATCCGCAAAAAATGACGATATTGGCCCTTGGCGGCAGTGTCGGCACGCCAAGCAAGGGCATCACGGCGCCTGTGGCGCATTTTGCTACCCTGGATGAGTTAAAAGCCGCCAAGCCCGGCAGCCTGGACGGAAAAATTGCCTTTGTCTCTTATCGTATGGAGCGCCATATCGACGGTCATGGTTATGGCGCCGCGGTAGGCACCCGGGTTGTCGGCGCCAGCATTGCCGCTGAAAAAGGGGCACTTGCCCTGATCATGCGCTCTGTCGGTACCGATAATAACCGCACCGCCCATACCGGCTTGATGCGTTATAAAGACGGGGTGAAACAAATCCCGGCGGCGGCTTTGTCTAACCCGGATGCCGACTTGCTGGTGAACCAGCTTAAGCGCGGCAAACCGGTGAGTTTTCATTTGAATATGAGTTCAAGCCGGGAAAAACAATTGGTGAAATCGGCGAATGTGATCGGTGAAATCACCGGCAGTGAAAAACCAGATGAAGTGGTAGTGATCGGTGCACACCTGGACAGCTGGGATGTCGGTACCGGCGCCCTGGATGACGGTTTAGGCATAGGCATGGTGTTATCTGCCGCCCATTATATTGCCAAGTTGCCTAAACGGCCCAAGCGCAGCATAAGGGTCATCCTCTTTGCCGCGGAAGAAATCGGCTTATTGGGGGCGAAAGATTATGTTAAAAGACATAAAAATGACATGGACAAACATATGATAGGAGCCGAATGGGACTTTGGCAGCGGCCGGATTTACCAGATGACTCCCGGGGTTGGCGCAAGTGCCCTCAACGGCGTACGTGAACTGGCCGGCTACCTGGCACCTCTGGGTGTTTCATTGTCGCCACAAAATAACGCCCGGGCCCAGTCGGATATGGGGCTGTTAAGCGATGCCGGTATGCCGAGCATTAATTTCTCGCCGGATGGCTTAGCTTATTTTGATTATCACCATACCGAAAATGATACCCTGGATAAGGTCAACGCCGAAGATCTTAAGCAAACCACCGCTGTATATACCCTGTTCAGTTATTTTGCCGCCCAAAGCGGCATAGATTTCAGGCAGTAGGTCGCTTTTTACCGCTAAGCTTGCTACCGGTAACCTTAGCCTTCCATCAGCAGGAATTCGACGATTTTATTCATATCCAGATTAAAATCGTCTGCCCTGACTCCTTTGACGATATAGCCGGCTCTTTGCGGTTAAAGTGTTAGGCTGGCAACCTTAGCCTTCCATCAGCAGGAATTCGACGATTTTATTCATATCCAGATTAAAATCGTCTGCCCTGACTCCCTTGACAATAAAGTCTTCATTGACGGCCAGATCTATGTCCTCCGTCATCATATAATGCTGATGTTCGACATTATAGAAAGAGCGCACTTTGGGGCGGATGGGATCTTCCTGGTTGCGGCCGTCCACTATGGCCAAGCGATGTGAGTTCAGCTCTACCAGGGTACCGACAGGATAAATGCCCATACACTTGATAAATTGATCTACCAGCGGGCTGTCGAGTTCATTTTGCTGAGCCAGCTTGCGTAATATGCTGAAGGCTTTGACATGGCAGTAACCTTCTTTATATACCCGGTCGGCGGTTAAAGCATCAAAAATATCGCAGATAGTGATCATCCGCCCGTACCTGGATATTTTCTCTGCATTTAGCTGCAGCGGGTAGCCATCGCCGGTGAGCTTTTCATGGTGCAGGGCGACCACGGACAAGGCGGCATTACTGATCCCGGGCAGGCTTTTGACAATTTTGATGGAGTGATTGACATGGGTTTTCATCAGCTCGAATTCGTCATGGCTGAGTTTTGCCGGTTTATTTAAAACTTTATCCGGGATCTTGATTTTACCGACATCGTGCAGAAAAGCGCCTATGGCCAGCTGGTGAATAATTTTCTTTTTAAAACCTAAATATCGGGCAAAGATAGTGATCAATACCGATACCGAAATCGAGTGTTCGAGTAAATAGGCGTCTTTTTCCCGGATATTGATCACGCAGGCCAGGGCATCGGGATCTTTCATGATCGCCTCCATGGTCTGGCCGGTAATATCCGCTACCGGGCGTAAATCAAGCTGGCGGCCGTTTTGCACATCAGTGATCACTTGCTGCTGTATTTCTTTTGATTCGTTAAACAGTTTACGCGCCCTGTTAAGATCCCGTATCACCGGTGTCTGGGGGAAAGGGGCTACCGGGTAGTCGACAGCTGTCTCTACATTCTGGTTGTTTTTTTTGATATCCAGACTTTTACTGATATCAACCTTAACCGACAACACGCCTTTTTTACTGAGGTTACGGATCACCAGTTTGCTTTTGATATAGTCGGGCTGGGTCAGGGTAAACTGACCTGTTTGTTCGGCGATGGCAACGACATAATGCCCGACGGATAATTCTGAAATTTTTTTTATCGTTATCATGTTACGCCAGTTTTATTGCATTTAAGCTCAGTTGAAGGCTAATACCAATTTTATTAAATATCTAACCATTTTCGGGTGGTCTAAATCTCCAAGTCCTGCGTTGTTTTCAATCACAATAGCTTGCTATTGCTCAATCAAACGCCTTGTTCTTGAAAATTTATCCTCACCGAATTTTGGTCATTTACTTAATGCAATTGGTATAACAGGTAAAAAAGCGCAGCATACTTCCGTGGGATAAGAAGGGCCGGCCAGCAGCCTGTAATCGGTTGGCGATAGCGCCGGTTTGCCAATGTTATTATTTATATAAGCTTAAGATGAGCGAATTTGCAATTTTCTGCCAAGGTAAAGGACAGGGAGTTAAAAAAGGAGTGATATTAGGGGCTTAGTTTAGCTTGGCTGAGCTGATTTTATCCGGTACAGGTCCTGGTCGGCAGCTTTTAACAGCTCATCCATGTTTTCCTGTCCTTTGCTCTGGGCGACACCGCAGCTGATGGTGACTGCCAGTTTCTGATCCTGGTAGGGCATAGGGTTATTTTGGAAAAATGCCATCAGGCGCTTGGCCACCGCCCGGGCTTCTTGATAGCTCTGGCCCGCGAGGGTGATCACGAATTCATCACCGGCATAACGGAAACAATGGTCATTTTCCCGGATCAACTGGCTGAGCTGATCGGCAACATAGGTCAGTACCTTATCGCCGCAATCATGGCCGTAGGTATCGTTGATTTGCTTGAACTTATTACAGTCAATAAACAACAGGGAAAAAGGTACGCCGTAGCGCCGTTGCCTTACCAGTTCCTCAGAAATAGTACTTTCCATCAAGCGGCGGTTGGCGACCCCGGTAAGGCGGTCGTAATGGGCCATATATTCGAGTTGATCGCGGATCAGGGCATTAGACAGGCATAAGCTGGCTTTGACCCCGAGCTGCTCTAAATGCAAGGTGCCCAGCGCAGGATGGAAACGGTTTTTATCACAGTCGGTAAACAATAAACTGGCAAAGAGTTTATTTTCCAGCCTTAACGGGATTAAGGCAACAGACTCGGCGCCTGCCAGCAAAGACTGGGGTAAAACCGGTTTCAGCGAGCCCGGTTCATTGCAAAGCAAAGGTTTGTTGTCGGGATGAAAGGCTTTAAGGGTTTCGGCGCTTACCTGGCGGCTGTTTTGCTGGTGCCAGCTTGACTGCAGTTTGACCCCGAGCAGGTAACTGATGGGGGTCGGTTCGGCCAGTAACAGGCTAATACCTGTTAAGGTAAACTTTTCCTTGATTAACTCCAGCAGGCGTTGCAGCAGTTCCTGGCTGGACTGGCAGGCCAGGATTTCGGTTTCAATTTCAAACAGCTTGTTCGCTATGCTTTCATTAACTCTGGAGTTCTCAATTAATTGTTGTAAATTGGGCATAGCTGAAACTGAAACTTTGTTAATACTGAGCTTGACCGGCATTGTGATTTTTTTATGGCTTTTTAGCAAGCAAACTTTGCTTAAACTTTTAGCGAATGTCATAGCTAAATGGCATAATATTGACTAATTTCTGGTACTGAAATTGCTTTAGAAATCTTAATATGAGTGAGCACCTTCGCCCTTTAGGGGTTAATATCCTAAGTCGGCCCTTAACTTATTGGCTTATTGGCCGATAATTAACACAGGCAAGGTTGTTTCGTAATAAGCGGCAAATAAGATAACATATTCCTGTGTGTTGGCAGGAATGATCGCTGGAAAATAAGCAGGAAATATATGCGCTACTTGATGGTTTTACTTATGCTTTCCCTGGCCGGTATGGTCCAGGCACAGAACTTACAGGCGGTTCAGGTTTATACCGATGATCAGTTGCTTGATTTGATCAAAGAAAATAAACATTTGGGTCAGGTGGTATTGGATGAATGCCAGCTGGTACAGGATATTGAAGCGCGGGCGATCAAGGCGGAAATGCCTTCTTATCAGTTCCTGTGGGGGGATATGCTCGCCTATGGGGTTTGTGTCGATAAAAATATCGAGTTAGGCCTGCATTACATGCAGGAGGCGGCAGATCAGGGGTTGGCGGAAGCGCTGGAGCAACTGGGGCGTTATTATCATATCGGCAAGTTTATGCAGGTGGATATTGAAAAAGCCATTGTTTTTCTGCGCGTGGCGGCCTCGCAAAATAACCTTAAGGCCCAGATGCGCCTGGCAGCAATTTATCACCAGGGCTTCGGCAGTCCGCTCGATTATCCCATGCTCTATTCTCAGCTGCACCATTCGGTGACGGATGATAAAAAGCTGCATAAAAAAATCAGTACACTGCTGGCGCAGCTGGCGGAAAAAATGCCTGAGCATGTGGTGCGGGCGGCAAAAAAGTCGGTTTATTAAGCTTTTCGCCTGCCGGGCGTGCTGCCGGTGATTTTATCGCAAGCATGCCAAGGTGCTTGCTTTTCATGGCAAAGCTAAGGTGAGGCGAAAACGTCAGTTTATCTCTAGTTGATGTATTTGAATGCTATTCTGGGATATACTAGACAAAAAAACAACGACCCTAGCCTGTGACACATAAAGATCCCTTTTCCAAGCGAGAAGCTGAAAAATACGAAAACCCGGTAGCAAGCAGAGAACTTTTGCTCTCTATCATTGAAAAAGCACCTTCCCCCTATACCTTTAACGCTCTGTGTAAAGCCCTCAATTATCATCAAGACGAACAGCAGATAGGGCTGAAACGTCGTTTGCGGGCGATGGAAAACAGCGGCCAGTTATTTTTTAATAAATTCAAACAATATGTGCTCGCCCCCAAAGACAGTGTCTTGACGGGTAAGGTTATCGGCCACAGAGACGGCTATGGTTTTTTTGCCCCCGACAGCGGCGGCAAAGACTATTATATTTCCTCCCATGAAATGCAAAGGGTTTTCCACGGCGATATCGTTGAAGCTATCCTGATCGAGCGCCTGGATAAAAAAGGGCGCAAAGAAGTTCGAATCCTCAATGTGGTCGAGCCGCGAAAAGCCGGTATCGTCGGGCGTTTTTTTGTCGAACATAATATTGCCTGTGTGGTGCCGGACGATGCCCGCATCAAGCAGGATATCTTGATTTCCCCGGATGAAAAACACGGCGCCCGCCATGGCCAGATGGTGGTGGTGGACATTATTCAGCGGCCCACCAGGCGGGCCAATGCCGTCGGCAAGGTGGTGGAAGTGTTAGGGGAGCATATGGCGCCGGGTATGGAAATCGAAATTGCCCTGCGCGAGCATGATCTGCCGCACCAGTGGCCCCAATCGGTGCTTGATGAGGTGGAGCCTTTGGCGGAAGAGGTGGATGCCAAGGCTAAGGCAGGGCGTATCGACCTGCGCGAATTACCCTTAGTGACCATAGACGGCGAAGACGCCCGCGATTTTGACGATGCCGTGTATTGCGAACAGAAAAAAAGCGGCGGCTGGCGGTTGTGGGTGGCGATTGCCGATGTCAGTTATTATGTACGTCCCGGCTCGGCGTTAGACGACGAGGCCATCAGCCGGGGTAATTCGGTGTATTTTCCCAGCCAGGTGATCCCTATGCTGCCGGAAAAACTCTCCAATGGCCTATGTTCACTGAACCCGGACGTTGACCGCCTGTGTATGGTGTGTGAAATGACGGTCAGCGCCAAGGGCAAGTTATCCGGTTCGAAGTTTTATCCGGCGCTGATGCGCTCCCATGCGCGTTTTACCTATACCAAAGTAGCGGCGATACTTGACGGCGATAAGGAGCTGCGCGCGCAATATTCTGCATTGGTGGGAGATTTGGAAAATCTGCATCAAATGTATCATGCCCTCACCGAGGCCAGAAATAAGCGCGGCGCCATAGCCTTTGAAACCAATGAGTCCCGGTTTATTTTTAATGCCCAGCGTAAAATTGAAGCGGTTGAGGAAGTGGTGCGTAATGACGCCCATAAGATCATCGAAGAATGTATGATCCTGGCCAATGTTGCCACCGCGAAATTTGTGGAAAAACATCAGGTACCGGGCCTGTTCAGGGTGCATGACAAACCGAGTGAAGATAAATATAAAAACTTTGTCACTTATCTTGGCGAGCTCGGCATTGAAGTGCCCGCCAGGGAGCAGCCGGAGCCGGCGGATTACTCCAACATCCTGGAAAAAGTCGTCGGCAGGCCGGATCAGGAGCTGATCCAGACCATGTTGTTGCGTTCGATGAAACAGGCGGTCTATCAAAGTGACAATGTCGGCCATTTTGGTCTGGCTTTGGGCTCTTATGCGCATTTTACTTCGCCGATACGCCGTTATCCGGATCTCGTTATTCACAGAGTGATCAAAGCCATTTTGCAGGGGCAGAAAGACGATATCGTTAATATCGGCTGTTACGCTTATCCGGTAGAGGCGGTGATTGAGCTTGGCGAACACTGCTCCATGACGGAAAGGCGTGCCGATGATGCCACAAGGGATGTCAGCGACTGGTTAAAGTGCGAATTTATGCAGGATCATGTCGGCGATACCTTTACCGGGGTCATAGCCACAGTAACCAACTTTGGTCTTTTTGTCCGCTTAAGCGAGCTGCATATCGAAGGCTTAGTGCATATTACCTCCCTGGGGCATGACTATTATCATTACGACGATATCCGCATGTCGCTGACCGGGGAAAATACCGGCGCCAAATACCATGTCGGTGATGTGGTGGAAGTGAAAGTGGCTGCCGTTAATCTCGATGAGAAGAAAATCGACCTGGTGTTATCCGGAGAGCATGCGGTGCTGAGCCGGGCAAAACCGCTTCGCGGCAGGCGCTCCGGCAAAGGAGCAGGAAAATCTTCCGGGAAAAGCCGGGCTAATGCCGAGGCGGGCACCAAATCAGCCCCGGGCAAAGGCAAAGCAAGCGATAAGCCGGCCAAAGGTAAAAGCACAGAGAAGACAAAAGGCGCTAAAAAAGAAAAGGTGAAAAAAGAAAAGTCCAAGGCGGCCAAGCGCAAGGCGAGAAAATCAAGACCCGGGAAAAATGCCCGCAAGAAAGAGAAATAAACCCGGTTTACAGCATTGAGTAGGTAAAAAAAGATCATGGCGAAACAAGAAGAACTCGTTTTTGGCATTCATGCCGTTAAAGCATTATTAGAAAAGGCGCCGGAGCGCTTTATTGAATTGTGGCTGTTAAAAGGCCGTGATGACGAACGTTTAATGCCGGTGATTAATCTCGCCCGCAAATACGGTATTAATGCCCAGTTTGTTCAGCGTAAAGTGCTTGATGATAAAAGCAGCGGCGAGCAGCACCAGGGGGTATTGGCACGGGTTAAAGCGGAGAAGGCATTAACGGAAGCCGATCTGGATGATATTTTATCCCGGGCGGATGCCAAAGGAGAGCAGGCATTTTTGCTGATCCTCGACGGGGTAACCGACCCCCATAATTTAGGCGCCTGCCTGCGTAATGCCGATGCCGCAGGGGTGCAGGCGATTATCGTACCCAAAGATAATGCCGCGAGGATAACCGGTGTTGTGCGCAAGGTCGCCGTTGGCGCCGCAGAAAGCGTGCCTTTGGTGCAGGTTACCAACCTGGCCCGTACCATGAAAAGTTTGCAGCAAATGGGGATATGGCTCATAGGCACCGCGGGTGAAACCGACAAATGTCTTTATGATGTCAAATTATCCGGCCCTATGGCACTGGTGATGGGCGCCGAAGGTAAAGGCATGCGCCGCTTAACCCGGGAAAATTGCGATGAGCTGGTGAAACTGCCGATGGCGGGCAGCGTGTCGAGTCTGAATGTTTCGGTGGCTACCGGGATTTGTTTGTTCGAGATGGTCAGGCAGCGCCGCCTGTAAACAAGAGAGAGCAGGCAAGGTTTTTCAGCGCAGGCTTTAAACCTGCGCTGCTGTTTTCCAAGCTTATTAATGGGCGGATAAACTTAATAAACCCCGGGTTTGCTCATTCACATCCTTACAGGAAAGCAGGTTGCTTTGTGAATGTGTGCTTACCTGCTCGGTAAAGTCTTTGATCTGCACTATGCTTTGCGAAACCTCGTGCATGACCTGGGTTTGCTCTTCCACTGCAGTGGCGATGCTGGCGCTCTTTTGATTGACCAGGTTCATTTTTTCCACCACTTGCTCCAGGATATCGCTGGTACTGTTGATGCTCTGTAAGCTGTTTAAGCCTGCCTGCTTACAGCTTTGGGTGTCGGTGACAATGATTTGGGTAAACTGTTGCAGTTCACTGATGATTTGTGAAATTTGCTCGGTTGATTCCTGGGTGCGGGTGGCCAGCATGCGGACTTCGTCGGCCACCACAGAAAATCCCCGTCCCTGTTCGCCGGCGCGGGCTGCCTCGATGGCGGCGTTAAGGGCCAGTAAATTCGTTTGTTCGGCGATGCTGCGAATTACTTCAATGACATCTGAAATGCCGGTGCTTTTTTCATTTAAGGTATTTATCTGTTGATCTGAGTGCACTAATTTATCGGATAACTGGCTGATCATCTCGCTTGCCTGTTTAAGTTTCTCCTGGCCCTGTTTGACAAACTTATTGGCATTGGCAACAGATTCCGCGGTATCGCTGGTATTGACGGCAATCTCATTGGCGGATGCTTCGAGCTGGGTGGCTGCCGAGGCCACCATTTCACTTTGCCCCATTTGCTGGCTCAGGTGGCCGCAGATTTGCTCGGCATTGTTTTGCACATCAAACGTGACATTGGAGAGCTGTTTGACCTGTTGTAATACCTTGTTGGTAAAGTTCATAAAGTCATTGAAGACATCGACAAAACCGCCGATTTCATCGTCGCGGATTTTCCTGGCTCTGAGGCTCATTTCTTTGCTGGTTTTGATGGTGTTGATATCTTCGATAAAGTAATTGATCGGGGTTAATATGGTGCGGATCATATAAAAAATGGCGCTGGCCAGTGCCAGTGCGATTAGCACAAATAAGATGATGGCGCTCAGGTAGCTGCTGTTGGTTTTTGCCAAACTGGCCTGGATGATGGTTGCCGACAGGGCTTTAAGCTCCTGCTCTGCCAGATGTACACTTTGCCGTAACTCCCCCCTTAAGCCGCTGTTTTCGTCTAAACCTATTTGCGCGGTCAGGGCAGCAAAAGCGCTGAATAGCTGGCTATAGCTATCGAGCAGCAACAACGAGCGGTTGTCATTTTTCAGGGCTTGTTTTAGCTGTCCGGTTAGCTGGGCATGCTGGTCGGCATATTTTTGCTCCAGGCGCATCATATAATCTTTTTCGTTACGCCTGATTTTCAGCAAAGTCAGATAATTCAGCTGGTGATTGTTATCGATAAAGCGCTGCTCCAGCTCGTGGCTTTTGGCGCGTAATTCGCCATAAAGGCCTTTATCCTTTGCGATGCCTTTTTTGAAATAGGCTTGTACCAGGGCATTAAAATGATGCTGATAACTTTGCATTAAACGGCTGAAACTTTCGGTATTATAGTCGATACCTTCCCGGGACAGCTGCCCGCTCAGCCGGGATAAGCCGGCGGTTAATGTCTGGTAATTACCGGTAAAGCGTTTGGGGTACTTGGCGTCAAAGCGCATCAGGAAGTCTTTTTCATTTCTGCGCAGCTGCAGCTGTAATAACTGCAGATCTTGCACCTGGCTTTTTATGGTTGCCAGGGTGTCGATTTTATGTTGAAAATACTGTCCGGTTAAGCCAAGTATCAGGATACTGGCGAGGATCAGGAAAAATAACAGGTGTAATTTTCGTTTGATACTAAGGTTTGCGATACGACTTAGCACAGGCAAGGTCATGGCGCTAACTCCCTTTAGGCACAGGTATCTATAGGTTTAGCAGTTAGTCTGGTTAATTTCAAAACCGGTGCCCGCCACCCCGGGTAAAATAAGTAAATAACCGGGTAAAAATGAATTAAAAGTAAAATACCTCCGGCCGCAGCTTGCCTTTTTCGCCTGTTTTCCCTACAATACGCGACCTTAATTCAGCCCTAGAATTTTTGTTCCTTGCCTTAATGCTGGTGTTGGCTGAGCCAGGTATAAGGCTACAACCGTAAGGAGCTCGTAATGCGTCATTACGAAATCGTATTTATGGTTCACCCTGATCAGAGTGAACAAGTACCAGGTATGATCCAGCGTTATACTGATCTTATCAATGGTGCCGAAGGTAAAATCCACCGTCTTGAAGACTGGGGACGTCGCCAATTAGCATACCCAATCAACAAACTACACAAAGCTCACTATGTTCTTATGAACATTGAAGCGCCTCAAGTAGTTATTGATGAACTAGAAACATCTTTCCGTTATAACGATGTCATCATCCGTAACATGATCATGCGCACTAAAACTGCCGTTACTGAAGCTTCTGCTATGGCTACTGCCAAAGAAGAACGTCGTGACGACCGTCGCGAAGAGCGCAGCGAAGTTAAGAAAGACGTTGCTGAAGCCCCAGCTGCTGTTGAAAAAGCAGAAGAAGCTGCCGGCGAATAATAGTCGTCTGTGATTGAAAATAACCTGGTGTTGGTAGGGCAGGTGGTTAAGACCCCTAAATTATCAACCAGCCCGGCAGGCATTCATCATTGTCAGTTTTCGATAGAGCACCGCTCTATACAAAACGAAGCTGGCTTGAACCGGCAAGCCTTTGTCAGGATGCAGGTAGTGGCAACCGGGGAGTGGTCACAACACTTAACTCGTGATTTAACTGCAGGCAGTAATATAAAAGTGAGTGGTTTTATTAACCGCCATGAATCCAGAAACGGTAATCCGCTTTTGGTATTACATGCCCAACAGATTGAAATGATTAATTAGGAGAAATCCATGTCTCGTTTTTTTAGACGTCGTAAGTTCTGCCGCTTCACAGCGGAAGGCGTTAGCTCTATCGATTACAAAGATATCGCTACGCTGAAAAACTATATCACTGAAAGTGGTAAAATTGTTCCTAGCCGTATTACCGGTACTAATGCTAAATACCAACGTCAACTTGGTCGTGCGATCAAGCGTGCTCGTTACTTAGCGCTTTTACCATACACCGATTTACATAAGTAAGCTAATAAGGGGTTTATAATGGAAGTAATTCTTCTAGATAAAATCGCCAAATTAGGCGGTCTTGGTGACAAAGTTACCGTAAAATCAGGTTATGCTCGTAACTTCTTATTACCAAAAGGTAAAGCAGTTTTCGCTTCTAAAGAAAATGTTGAACATTTTGAAGCGCGTCGTGCAGACTTAGAAAAGAAACTGGCTGAAGTATTAAAAGCTGCTGAAGCTCGTGCTGCTAAAGTTACTGAATTAGCTGAAGTGACTATCGCTTCTAAAGCCGGTGACGAAGGTAAGTTATTCGGTTCTATCGGTACTCGTGATATCGCTGATGCCATCACCGAAGCTGGTGTTGAAGTGGCTAAAGCTGAAGTACGTTTACCTTTAGGTACTATCCGCGAAACGGGTGAATTCGATATCGCTATTCACTTACACAATGATGTTGATACCAGCATCAAAGTAATTGTTATCGCTGAAGCTTAATTTTACCGGTTAACGGGCTGAATTCCTCGCGAATGAGCCGGTAACCACTAAAATTAATAAAAACACCGCCTTGGCAACAAGTGCGGTGTTTTTTTATACATGGATGTATTTATTCTGCGATCAAATGGACTTGAATGAGCTGGGTTTATACATGGATGTATTTCAGCTTATATGCTCCCGGCATAAGCTAAGTACTTGCATCTTGCAAGCAATCCTGCGATCAAATGGACTTGAATGAGCTGGGTTTATATGGATGTATCTCCGCCTGAACTTCTGGTAGAAAGGGCTCCCGCTATAAGCTAAGTATCCGCTTTAAAAGCAGGTACAGACCAGTCTTTCCCCTTAATCAAGCCCCGTTCCGACAGTCCGCCTAAACCTTGTAATCCCCCGGTATGCAAGAGTATAATTTTGTGTCCTGGCGGGAAATATTCCTGCTCGATTAAGTCTAACAAGGCCAGCAGCATTTTGCCGGAATAAACCGGTTCAAAGGTGATACCGGTTTGCCGGTTGAAGGCTAAAATGCGCTGACAATCATCCTCGCTGAACCTGGCATATCCGCCCCGGTGAAAGGTGTTTAATATTTGCCAGTGATGATGTTGACCGGCATTGCTGCCTAATAGCTGTTTAACTTCCTGTATCAGGTAATCTTGCTGTTTTAATACCGCCACCCCCAGCAGCTGATGCTGATTGTTATCGGCGGCAATTAAGCCAGCCAGGGTGCCGCCGCTGCCTACCGGGGCCATTAAGGTATCAAAGTCTGTTTGCTCATTTAATTCCATGATCACTTCCCCGACACCGGGCAAGGCCAGTTCGTTACTGCCTCCTTCGGGAATAATATAATAGTCCGGGTATAAGGCCTGCAGCTCTTGCAGGTAAGCCTGGTCATGGCGTAAGCGGTAGGTCTGGCGATCGACAAAGGTGAGTTCCATGCCCCACGACTGTGCCTGGCTTAAGGTGCAATTGGCCGCATATTGGCTTTCACCGCGGATGATGCCCCGACAGGGAAGTTGCTGCTGGTAGCAGGCAAAAGCCAGGGCGTGGATATGGTTGGAGTAACTGCCGCCAAAACTGAGCGCTCCTTTAAATCCCTGTTCTTTAGCAAAGCTGAGATTGTATTTGAGTTTACGCCATTTATTGCCGGAAATAATCGGGTGGATCAAATCATCCCGTTTAATTTTTACCTCCAGCTTATGTTTTGCAAAGAGCGGGTGTTGTATAGTTTGTAAAGGAGAGTGAGTTTGCATAAAAATTTTAACTGTCGGCGCCAGACCTTGATTTTGATCTCTTAAGCTTTGTTTTTTAAAATTAAAAAGCTTGCGCCGCGAGATGAATAGACGATAATGGATTATAGCATCATGCCAATAGCAATAATAATATTGATAAATGCCAGTTATTAACTCATTGACAAAATTCTTTGTAAAAAAAGAATCTCATCACCAGCTTGGTATCAGCTTACGCCAGGATGCCCTGGTATTTTGCTATTTTCCTGAAAATTCAGCGCCTCAGGCGCAGGAAATTCCCTTAATTGATAATAATTACCAGCTTGGCCTGATGAAACTTGCCGAGGACGGCTCCCTCAAAGGGGAGTGCCACCTGGTACTGTCATCCCAGTTTTATCAGGTAGTGCAGCTGGATAAGCCCCAGGTGCCCCCCGATGAGATTAATGCGGCGTTAAAGTGGCAGGTAAAAGATTTAGTCACTTTTCCTCCAGAAGATATGGTACTGGATTATTTTGATGCGCCGCAGTTGCCGAACAGTCCGCAAAAAATAAATGTCGTTTGTGCGCGCCAGTCTGTGTTGAAGGAAATGGTGACCCTGCTGCAGGAGAAACGCCTGCGTTTAAAAAGCATTATTACCGAAGAGTTTGCCTTTAGCGCCCTGTTGCCGCCGGAAGAAGATGCCTGTTTGCTGGTATGCCAGCAGCCGCATGAAGAAATTGTGTTAATAATTATCAAGCAGGGACAAATTTACTTTCATCGCCGCTTGCGGGGCTTTAGTGAGATTGCCCGGCGCTCTGAGCTTGAATTACAGGCGGGCGTGGTTGATGCCCTGAGCTTGGAAATACAAAGGTCGAGTGATTTCTTTGAACGCCAGTTGAAACAGGCACCGATTAAACATATTCGTTTAATGTTGCCGATGGCGCAGGAGGCGTTTCTGGCGGAGAAACTCGGTGAAAATACCAATATGCCTGTGACCCTGCTAGCTCTGGAGGAGTCGGTGCCGCGTGAAAAGTCTGCGGCCCGGGGAGCGATTTTAGCCGATCGCCGGGGAGTCTTCTGATGGCGATAAAAACCGCTATTAACCTGTTACAGCCGGAATTATTGCCGCCAAAAGCCCTGCTCACCTTAAACCGGGTGCTGGCGCTGTGGACCGTGGTTTTGCTCTTGATGTTGAGCTGGTGGTATAGCAGTGATTACAGCTTAACTCAGGTTAAGGCCGAGGTCGGGCAGTTGAACTCACAAAAGAATAAACAGACAAAACTGCTGGAAAAGTTAGAGCAGGATATTACCCGGCATAAACCAGACCCGCTGCTATTGGCTAAACTCGAGACCATGAAACTTATTGTTGCCAATAAGCAAGGCCTGCACGGCCAGCTAACGGATGCTTCCGGCAGTTACGTTGCCGGTTTTTCCGGGGCCATGACCGAACTGGCCAAGTTTCATAGTGCGGATATCAGTTTAGAGCATATCAGCATCGCCGGTAAGCAGATAAGCTTTGAAGGCTCGACCCGTTCTGCCCAGGCGGTACCGCAGTGGCTGGCCAATTTTGAACAATCGAGTGTGTTGTCCGGCCAGGTTTTTTCTGATTTTAGCCTAGCGCAGGACCCTGATCAGGAGCAGCACCTGAAATTTAAAGTCAGCACTTCGGCCACTATAGCGGCCCAAGGGGATGATAAATCCGCGGACGGGGTGAAAAAAGCCAGTTTACTTTCTCTGATGGGGCAAAAATAATGCAGCAATGGCAGCAGTTAAGTGAAAAGTTTTTATCCCTGAGCCAAAGGGAGCAGCTGTTGATCCTGTTAACCGGTACTGTGTTGATTGTTTTTACCTTTTTTACCCTGGCCATAGATAAAAACCTGGTGGGGGTGCGCAACCTGCAACAGCAAAAGCAGCAGTTGACCTCGTCGAATAAGGGCTTAAGTGAGTCGGTTTCCAGTTTGCAGCAGGCGTTAAAGCGGGATCCCAATATTGCCTTGAAGCAGCAGCTGAAGCAATACGAGCAAGAACTGTTAGCTGCCGATCAGCAGTTGTTGACCTTAACCTCAGATCTGATCGATCCGGTGCAAATGCGTTATGCACTTACCGATTTACTGGCTATGCAGCCTGAGATCAAACTGCTTTCGTTTGAACTGCTCCCGCCGAGGGAGTTAATTTCAGCCCCGCCAACTCAGGAGCCGGCAACACAAGTTTCAGCGGCAGCATCAGGCAGTGAACAAAAAAACAGCACGAAGGCGGAAAGTGATGGCGAGTTTAAAGCCATGACCTTATATCGCCACGGCATTAAGTTGAAACTTCAGGGGCGTTACTTTCAATTGCGGGATTATCTGGCGCAAATGGAAAAACTCTCCTGGCGTTTTTTCTGGCAAGACTTCGATTACCGCTTAGTTGAGTATCCCAGCAGTGAGCTGGAGGTGGAAATTTATAGCCTGAGTACCAAGAGGGCTTTTATCGGTGTGTAGATTGACGTTAGTTTTAGTATGTTTTCTGTTATCGCTTCCCGTGTGTGCCTGGCAGGGGGCTGATCCTACCCGGCCCCTTGTGCCGGGGCAGACGGCTGCTGCGATAAAAAGTAAAGGCGATATCGTACTGCAGTCCATTATCCGCAAACAGCAGGCACATAAAGCGGTGATTAATGGTGAAGTGGTGAGTCAGGGGGACAGCATCAGTGGATACCGGGTGGTTGAAATCAGGCCTTCTTCGGTACTGTTAAAGTCTGCAGAAAATCAGCTTGAGTTATCCCTATTTTCCGGCGCCATATTTTCGAGTAAAGAGCTTTCCAGTGAAGAGCTTTCCGGCGCAGAGTTTTCCGGCGAAGTAAAAAAACAACAATGAAAAGAATTTATCGAATGAAACAGTTAAAAATATCATCGCTTATCTGCTCTGTGCTGCTGTTGGGCTGCCAGTCGGTGCCCGAGGCGCCAACAGAGATCAACCAGGCGTTAGAGCAAGCCATCAGTGAAAGTGCCGAGTTCAAAGCGCCCAAACCGCTGGAGCAGGTACCTGATATTGTCAACCAGGAGTTGATGGCGCAGGGCCTGGAGCAGGGAAAACAAAGCCTGTTGGCGGAAAAACGCCTGGAAATTGCCGCCAACCAGATCCCGGCGGCGGAATTTTTTGCCGCCATCGTCGATGATTCCCAATATAGTGTTGCGGTACACCCCGGGGTCTCCGGCAATATCACCCTTAACCTTAAAGGGGTCACCCTGAATGAAGTGCTGGAAGTGCTGGAGCAGCTTTATGGTTTTGATATCAACCGGCAGGGCAAAATTATCCAGGTTTTTCCGGCGGGGATCCGCACCGAAACGATCCCGTTAAATTATTTGTTCGTGAAACGTTTTGGCCACTCCAGTACCCAGATCAATTCCGGCGGGGTTTCGGAAAATGTCGAGGGCAGCGGCAATAGCAATAATAACTCCAGCAATAATTCATCGAATAATAATAATGACTCGGACAACAACAATAATAATCGCAATAACCAGGGCGGCAGCGGTATCAATATTCAGACGGAAAGCAGCTCGGATTATTGGAGCGAACTTGAACAAACCCTGCAGGTGTTGATTGGTGAAGGGGAAGACAGATCTGTGTTTATCTCACCCCATGCCGGGCTGGTGACGGTGCGCGCCTTGCCGGATGAAATTAAGGCGGTGAAAGACTTTATCAACGACAGCCAGGACCGCTTAAGACGCCAGGTGATTATTGAAGCGAAAATTATGGAAGTTACCCTCAATGATGATTTCCAGCAGGGCATTAACTGGCAAAGCGTTGTCGGCCATATTGGCAGCACGGATCTTGGTTTTTCCACCAGCACCAACGGCTCAGGGGAAAGGATTGCCGGCAATGTCATTTCCAAAGCCATAGGCGGGGTGACCAGCCTCTCCTTTGTAAATGCCGATTTTAATGGTGTGATTTCTCTATTATCCACCCAGGGTAATGTCCAGGTGTTATCCAGCCCGCGCATTACCGCCACCAATAATCAGAAGGCGGTGATCAAGGTTGGTGAAGACGAATTTTTTGTGACCGGTTTATCCAGTAATACTACCTCTACCGGTTCAACCACCACGACATCGCCGGAAGTTGAATTAACCTCCTTTTTTGGCGGTATTGCCCTGGATGTCACGCCGCAAATCGACGGCAGCGGCGAAGTGATTTTACATGTCCATCCCTCGGTTACTGTGATTGAAGAGCAGGTAAAAGTTATCACCTTAAGCGAAGGGGATTATGTTTTGCCGCTGGCGCAAAGCAGTGTCCGGGAGTCAGATACCATAGTGAAGGCTAAATCCGGTGAAATCGTAGTCATCGGCGGCCTAATTGAAACCCAGAAGACCGATTTGGAATCGAAAACACCTTTGCTGGGAGATCTGCCGATTTTGGGTGAGATGTTTAAAAATAAAAGTAAGGCAAGCCAGAAAAAAGAACTGGTGATCATGTTAAAACCTATCGTCATTGGACAGGATACCTGGCATAACCAGTTAGAAGATGCCAGATCCCTGCTAAAACAATGGTTTCCAGAAGAAAAATCCTGATAAATGAGCAAAAAGCCGTGTTGGTGCAAGCAGGTAAGTGTGTTGGGGCAATAATCAGGGGGAGTTATGTATCTTTATCATTTTGGCTTAACTGAGTTGCCTTTTACCTTAACCCCTAATACCAGCTTCTATCTGGCGCTGCAGCCCCATAATGAAGCGCTGGCGGTGCTGTTGACCGCTTTGAAAACCGGTGAAGGTTTTATCAAGCTGGTGGGAGAAGTCGGCACCGGAAAAACCTTGTTATGCCGTAAGCTGTTGAATGAGTTGCCCGCGCATTTTGTCAGCGCCTATATTCCCAACCCTTATTTGAAACCGGATGAACTGCGCCGGGCGGTGGCGGTAGAGCTGGGAGTAAAGCAGGCGCAGCGGATGTCGGTGCAACTACTGACCCAGCGTATCCAGGAGCGCTTGCTGGAGCTGCACCAAAAGGGACATTCTGTGGTGTTGATTTTAGATGAAGCCCAGGCACTGCCGGCTGAAAGCCTGGAAGCACTGCGCTTGTTTACCAATTTGGAAACCGAAAGCCGAAAATTATTACAAGTGGTATTGTTCGCCCAGCCGGAGCTGGATCAGCGCCTTGGCGAAGCGCATTTTCGCCAGCTTAAACAAAGGATCACTTTCTCCTACCGCTTAAGGGCCATGGATGCGGCAGAGGTGGAGCAGTATATCCGGCACAGGTTAACCGTGGCGGGTTATAAAGGGGCGGAGTTATTTCCCGCCGCCCTTAGCCGGAAAATTGCCCGGGTTAGCCAAGGCATTCCGCGGCTGGTGAATGTCTTATGCCATAAGATGCTGATGTTGGGTTACGGTCAGGGGTCTTATCAGTTAACCGGGAAACAGCTGCAGGCGGCAGTCAAGGATACTGAATCGGTTGACAGCAGTAACCATGTTTATTTGATGATGGCAAGTGTCTCTGTGCTGGCGGCATTGTTTTTAGGTTATTTTATTTTTGGAGCAGGCGCTTGAGTGTTATCAATCAGATGTTAAATGATTTGCAGCAAAGGGAGCGGCAAAAACAGGGGCCAGGGCAGCAGGCGTCGGCGGCGCTTACCGCTTCTGCCGCTGTGGCGGCTAAGGTTCCTTCAAGCGCGAGGAATTTAGTGCTGGCGGTATTGCTGACCCTGATAAGTTGTGGCGTTGTTTTTTTTCTTTGGCAACTGTCTAATGAAAACCAGCTCTTAAAGCAAACCCTGGCGCAACAAGTCCCCGCAGCTGAGCAAGAAATGATAAGAGCGGAGCCCTTAGCTAATAAAAAGCCTTCAGCAAATAGAGAGCCTTCAGCAGGTGAAGAGCCCTCAGTCGTTGTAGAGCCTTCGATTGCTGAAGAGAGCTTAAAAAGTGCAGAGCCGGTAGCCTTGAGGAAGTTATCAGCCAAGGAAGACGCTTCAGGTGCTAAAGAAGCGGTTAACTCTTCGGTTGAGGAAACCATTCTAACCCAAACACAAGCTGTAGTTGCTAAAGCAGCTCTGACAGAAGAACCCCCTTTGGCTGCAAAGCAAGCTTTAATAGCGGCCGGCCCTTCGGCGGGACAAGAGCCTGCTGTTAAAACTGCAGAACTTGAGCCTGGACTTAAACCTGAGCCCCCCAGGCTGGCGATATCCCGCAAAAAAGTCAGTGCTGATGAACTGGTAAAGCAAAAATGGGCACAGGCGGAGCAGGCCATTAACAGCAAGCAGCTGGCGGTGGCGGAAGCATTACTTGAAGATATCCTGCTGCTTCAGCCCGGCCATGAGCAGGGGCGTAAACAATTGTCGGCGCTGTGGTTCGGCCGTCAGGCATATCAGGCGGCAATCAATGTGCTGGCACAGGGCATCAGCCTGGCGCCGGATAACCAAGAATTTCGCCTGATGCAGGCTAAAATTTACCTGTCCCGGGGCCTTAAAGAAAAAGCTTACCAGGTGTTGCAGGTTTTAGCCGCAGCAGAAAATAACGATTACCTGGCGGCACTGGCCAATGCCGCGCAACAAACCGGGCGTTATCAGCAGGCCAGTGAACTTTATCTGCAATTAACCCGGTCACAGCCGACGCTTAGCCGTTGGTGGTTGGGACTTGGCGTTGCCCACGACAGTAACAGCCGCTTCGATCAGGCGATAAGTGCTTATCGTTATGCACTGGAGACAGGCAATTTATCTATGAGTTCTTCCCAATTTGCCCGGCAACGTTTGCAGCAGTTGGGAGGTTAACCATGTTTGATATTCTTAAAGTGAAAGGCGCTATTGGCGAGCTGTTGAACATGGTGAAGCGGCTTGTTGTTAACCAGCCGGCTAAATTATCCCTCGGGTTTACGCCCGCCTTATTGTCAGGAGCTTGTTAGTTATGGTGGCACCTAAATTAAAGATGCGGCTGGGGGACCTTCTGGTCCATGAGCATATCATTACCAATGAGCAGTTGATGCAGGCGCTTAGCAGCCAGAAAACGTCCGGAAGAAAATTGGGGGATACCCTGATAGAGCTGGGGCACATCGGTGAACGCCAGTTGCTGGAGTTTTTGGCGCAACAATTGGGGGTGCCTTTTCTTGATATCAGTCAGCGTAATATTCCCGGAAATGTCGCTACGCTGCTGCCGGAGGTTCATGCCCGGCGGTTAAGGGCACTGGTGATTGAAGATCAGGGGGATGCTGTATTGCTTGGTATGAGCGATCCGGCAGATCTTAATGCCCTGGATCAGCTGGAAGTCATGCTCTCGCCCAAGGCGCTTAACCTGGCCGTGGTCATGGAGTCGCAAATATTCGAAGCCTTTGATGGCTTATACCGGCGTACCGCGGATATCGAGTCTTTTGCCAGCCAGCTGGAAGAAGAATATGATCAAACCACAGAGTTTGATCTTACCACTACCTTTGATGACGGCGGTGACGCCACCGTCGGCAAGTTGCTGCAATCCGTGTTTGAAGATGCCATTCAAATGCGCGCTTCGGATATTCATATCGAACCGGATGAAAACCTGCTGCGTATCCGCCAGCGTATCGACGGGGTTTTGCAGGAAAATGTGTTAAAGGAAAATAAAATCGCCTCGGCCATGGTGCTGAGGTTAAAGCTAATGGCGGGGTTGGATATCTCGGAAAAGCGTCTGCCCCAGGATGGCCGTTTTAATCTGAGAACCAAAGGCCATAGCATAGATGTGCGTATGTCGACCATGCCGGTGCAGCATGGCGAATCTGTAGTGATGCGGCTGCTGGACCAATCCGCCGGTTTATTGTCTTTTGATGAAACCGGGATGCCGGAAGAACTTATTACCCGGCTCAGGAACCAGATCAGCCGTCCCCACGGCATGGTGCTGGTGACCGGGCCTACCGGGAGTGGAAAAACCACGACTTTGTACGCGGCCTTAAGCGAATTAAACCTGGCCAGTAAAAAGATCATTACCGTAGAAGATCCGGTGGAATATCAGTTGCCGCGTATCAACCAGGTGCAGATTAATGCCAAGATTGATCTGGACTTTTCCAGCGTCCTGCGTACCGCCTTGCGTCAGGATCCCGATATTTTGATGGTGGGGGAAATGCGGGATCAGGAAACCGTGGAAATCGGCTTGCGGGGCGCGTTAACCGGACACATGGTGTTATCCACCTTGCATACCAACGACGCCATTACCAGTGCGATCCGCCTGATTGATATGGGGGCGGCGGGTTTTTTGGTGGGCAGTTCGCTTAGGGCAATTATCGCCCAGCGCCTGGTGCGAAGGTTATGCACTAAGTGCGCAACCGATTATGATGTGGAAAGCCAGGATATGTTGTGGTTACAGCACTTGGTGGGCAACCGGGCGGAGCAGGCACAGTTTAAGCGGGGCCTGGGTTGTCAGTCTTGCCACTATACCGGTTATAAAGGCCGTATCGGGGTGTTTGAGTTACTGGAAATGAACGAACCTATGATGGCGGCGCTTAAACGGGACGACGCCGAAGGTTTTACCCGTCTGGCTAAAGAACATCCCGGGTTTAAACCCCTGGCCGTGTCGGCATTTGATTATGCCGATGCCGGTATCACCAGTGTCGAAGAAGTATTACGCCTGGTAGAAACCGTGAATGTAACAGGATAATTAACCTTTATGGCGGCATTTCAATATACAGGTCGGGATAATAAAGGCGCTCAGGTCAAAGGCCAGTTGGAAGCGGCGAATGCCGCAGCGGTGGCTGAGCAGCTGGCGCGCCAGAAAATTATTGTTACCGGGATTGAACCGGCGAAAACCGCCGGCGCCAGTCTTGCTCAGCTGGATATCCGGGAAGCGCTGGGATTTTCCCTGGTTTCTTTAGATGATCTGATTGTTTTTTGCCGGCAAATGTATGCCCTGATGCGCTCGGGCGTGCCTATCTTGCGGGCCATTCACGGTTTATCCGAGTCGAGCAACTCCCCCAGGTTGCGCCTGGCACTGGCAGATGTTGCCAGCCAGCTTGAAGGGGGCTTTGCCTTGTCGTCGGCTATGAATCAGCATGCCAAACTCTTCTCTCCTTTGGTGGTTTCCATTATTCATGTCGGGGAAAATACCGGTAACCTGGATGAAGCTTTTCTTAAGCTGGCCAGCTATTTCCAGCGGGAGCTGGAAACGAGAAAACGCATCAAGACCGCGCTGCGTTATCCCAGCTTTGTGCTGGTGGCGCTGATGGCGGCCATGGTGGTGCTTAACATCTGGGTGATCCCTACCTTTGCCGATATGTTTGCCAAATTGGGCAGTGATTTGCCCTGGGCGACCAAGGTGTTGATCACTAGCTCTAATTTTTTTGTCAATTACTGGCCTTATATGCTGGTGCTGGCCATTTTTGGCTTTTTCGGCAGCCGCTATTATGTCAGGACCCCAAGGGGGCGTTATCAGTGGGACAAGTTTAAAACCCGGCTCCCTATTGTCGGCGGTATTATCGAAAGGTCAATTTTATCACGCTTTTCCCACAGCTTTTCCATTGTGCTGCGGGCGGGAGTTGCCATGACCTCGGGTTTGAGCCTGGTGGCAGATGCGGTAGATAACAGTTATATGCAGGAGAAAATTCTCACCATGCGCAGCGGTATTGAAAGCGGCGAAAGCTTGCTGCGCTCTGCCGTCGCCAGTGAATTATTTACTTCCCTGGTGTTGCAGATGATTGCCGTGGGTGAGGAAACCGGCCGGGTAGATGAGCTTTTGGCAGAAGTGGGCGATTACTACGAGCGAGAGGTGGATTACGAACTCAGTACCCTGACCGCGCGCATTGAGCCGGTATTGCTGATCCTGGTGGCGGGCATGGTTTTGATGCTGGCGCTGGGTATATTTACCCCGATGTGGGATATGGCTTCTGCCTTCCAGGGAAAATAATGTCTCGGCAGCAGCAGGTTGAAAAGCGGGAAAAGTCTCTGATAGAAACCCTGATGGTTATTTTGCTGGTAGTCGTGCTGATGGCCAGCTTCATTTATTATTACTTTAAACATCAGGCGGGGGTCAGTTCGGTAGGTTTTAATGCCCTGAGCCATAGTTTTAGTGCAAAACTGACCTCGGTACATGCCCAGTGGCTGATGGAAGGAAAACCGGCTTCGCTGGTACTGCGCACTTCACTGGCGGGAGAAGGAGTACAAACGCGGCAACAGCAAAGGATAGTGCTTAATGCTTATGGCTGGGTAGATGCGCCACCAGAGGGGCAGAAAAATGTATCCCGCTGTGACCTTATCTGGCAGCAGGTAATGGATGTGCCCATGATGTTTTTAAGATCTCCGGTGAGTTCACTTGAGCTGAGAAGGCCGGTTTTACCGCAGACAAAGGATAAACAAAGAAAGCCGGCAAAACCGTCATCAAGGGAAAAGTATCGACAACATCCTGGCAGCATCTGCCGTTATAGCCTGTTGTCGGGAGAGTATTTTCAATACCATTTGTTTAACGGCACGGTAGAAACCAGTGCAGGCTAACAGGACTATTTGAAATGAAAACGGTAAAAATCAGGCGAAAAATAACCGGAAAACAGGCAAAAACTTAGCAAAATAAATACAATGGGCAACACTAAGTAAGTGACTTGATTAGTATTTCATTGATAGAATCAAATGAGATTGCTTAAAAAGGCGATATTAGGACGACAAGCAAGAGGTCGATATGAAAAAACAATCGGGATTTACCCTTATTGAACTGGTTATCGTCGTAGTGATTTTGGGGCTATTGGCGGTGACGGCGATCCCTAAGTTTCTTGATCTGACCAGCCAGGCGCAACAGGCCAATATCGAGGGCATGGCGGGCGGTTTTGCCACCGGCGTTTCCCTGATCCGCGCCCAGTGGGAGGCGGAAGGACGCCCCAGTAATGCCTCGGATCAAAATAGCGTGGTTTATGACGGCACCGAAATGTTTTTAACCTTTGAAGGGACCGGCATACGTCCCGGTTATGTGACCGGCTTATCGGACAACGGCAATACCCTGGCAGGACTTGGAGCCGATGATTGTGTCGATATCTGGGAAAATATACTGCAGCAACCGCCTAAGGTGACCGATACTTTAGCCACCTTAAACGGTGACGATACTATCGATTATCTGGTCAGTAAATCCGGCACCGGGGCAGACAGCCTGTGCCATTATTATTTAGAGCAAACCCTGGCCCATGACGGCGACGGCAATGCCACAGATCCTGGCAATGCCACGACTGTGGGTAATAGTTTTACTTATCAGCCCGCCAACAGCTCTGTGATTGTTTATATCAATACCAATTAATTTTTGAGGACTAGTAAGGACATAAAATGAAACGTTTACAAAAGCAAGCGGGTTTTACCCTGATAGAGTTAGTGGTGGTTATCGTTATTCTGGGGATTTTGGCAGTAACCGCGGCGCCTAAATTTGTTGATTTGACCGGTGATGCCAATGGCGCGACCTTGCAGGGCGTGAAAGCGGCGGTGGAAACCGCCACCACAGGGGTGCATGCCAAGTCTTTGATTGCCGGTAACCATACAACAGTAAAAGGCGATGATCCAACGGTCACCGTTGCCGGCGCTACCATAGAAATCGGCAGTGGCTGGCACAATGCCACCTTGGAGAATTTTAATGACTTGCTGGACATACAATTTGGTGCGGGTGAACAATTTTCTAACGTTGTTGAAGGTACTTCTTTCTTTATCTATATTACCGGGGATACCGCCCCTACCGTGGCTGCACCGGGAAATTGCCGGGTACAATATACCGAAAGTGCCAATTCAAATGTAAAACCCGTTATTGACATTGATGTTACCGGTTGCAGTTAACCGGTAAAGAGTTTTCTCATTTTTCATTATGTATGGCCGAAATTCAGGTTTTACGTTAATCGAATCTGTTACCGTCATTATCCTGCTTGGGGTTTTGGCGGTTTCGGTGTTGCCCAGGTTTTCCGGCACCCGGGATTATGAAATTTATGCCTACCGCAGCCAGTTGATTGCCGCGCTGAGATTAACCCAACAAAGGGCTATGCAGCAAACTAATAGCACTTTATGTCACCAAATTGTCATACAAGATGGCCGTTATGGTGTTCCGGATCGTACCGATTGTAATGTCACCAATTTTCCCGCCGACTGGCAGCCGGACTTAACCGGCGCCGATGTGGACAGCAAACATAACATCAGTTTTGATATCAACGGCAACGCCAATCCCGGTATTATCCGTTTTGACGGTATGGGGGTGCCGCTGAATAATTGCAGTGGTGGCTGTATCTTAAACATTACCGGTGAATATGAAGTGCTGACTGTGCTCATTGCTGAGCAGGGGTACATCCGTGCCGGTTAATGTTTTCTCGGGAAGCAAGCATCTAGGTGCCAGCAAAAATACCGGTTTTACCCTGATAGAAGTGATAATCGGTATCGTGGTGTTGGCGATATCCTTTTCGGTGATCATGCGGGTTATCATCCCGACAGAGCAGCACAGCGCGGATCAAATTCACCAGGTGAAAGCCGCGGAATTGGCCCAGAGTTTGTTGGCAGAAATCACCGGGCGGGCTTTTGATCAAAATTCCGATATGGTAGGCGGTGTGATACGCTGCGATGATGCCAGCGCGACCGTCATTACCTGCACCGATGAAGCAAATTTTGGCGCCGAAGTCGGCGAAAATGAACGTAGTCTGTTTAACGACGTGGACGATTATCATGGTTATAGCGCCAGGGTAAATGCCAGCGGCGATAATTTAGATGCCAGCTATAATACTTTTACTCTTGCCGTTGCCGTTTCTTATCAGGGGATTGAACTTGGCCTGGGCAATGATCGGTTGGCTAAACGTATCATAATCACCGTCACCACGCCGCTGGGGACGGCCATGACCTTTACCGGCTATAAGGCGAACTTCTGATGTCTTATTGTCTAAGGTTGAATATGTTGCGGTCTAACCCTTCAAAACCAAGTAAGGGTTTTACCCTGATTGAGTTTGTCATCGTCATTATTTTGCTGGGGATCATGGCGGCAGGTATCGGCGGTTTTGTTTCTCTGTCGACACAAACCTTTGTTAATGTCAGCGAACGTGATGAACTCCTGGCCAGCGCCCGTTTTGCCATTGAGCGTTTAAACCGCGAAGTGGGCAATGCAGTACCTAACAGCGTACGCATAAAAACCGATAGCGATACCAACCAGCAATGCCTGGAGTTTATGCCGGTTAAAGCCAGCACCAGCTATACCAGTATTCCGGTGCTTGGCTCTGCCGGTTTAACTATGCAGGTCGTACCCTTTAAAGGCGAAGACGGTAATTTTTTTAACTGTCCGCTATGCTTTTATGCTATTACTGTTTACCCCCTTGATAGTTCTGAAATTTATATTGATGTAAACAATAGCCCTCTGCCGACTTCGGGACAAACCGTAGGCATTAATGCCTTTACCACGCCGTCTCCTGCCGATACCAGCTTATGGACTTTGCCTTTAAAAGGTAATGATCCGCCGCTTTTTACTTTTACTCGTACCTCACCGACACGGCGGGCTTATGTTTTTGATGATCCCGTTGCTTATTGCGTCGATAATAATCGTTTATTACGTTATAAAGGTCACGGCGTCAGCCAAAACCAGAGTCTGGTGCCACCGACACCTTCGGTACTCATGGCGGAAAACATAGTGGATATTGATGCCGGGGACTTGCCTTTTACCCTTCAGGCACCGACGTTGCAGCGAAATGCCCTGGTACAGGTGAAACTCACTTTTGAGCGTGATGATGAACAAATTGTTTTTGATCATGCCATTCATCTAAAAAATGTGCGATAATGCCTGAAAATTAACCGTTTAGCTTACTCCAAATGTCATAAGTGGCACCGGGAATACCGGTGAGGCGAAGCTGGTAATTTTTAGGTTTTACTTCATTAGACGGATGTAATAATGATGAAATTAATAATAAATTTTTTGCTGCTGATATCTCTTTTTACGCTTATCCCCGCCCGGGCCGCCCTGATCACTTCAGACCTGTCCGCTGATGCTTATATTGCTTATCAGGGCATGGACTGGGCCTGGGCTTCCCCGGATAACATACAGTTTCAGGGCTGCAGCGGCCCGGCTGATGCCGAAAACTACCTAGCGCATGTTTATGATAATGCCGGTGATGTTTGCAGCAACCAGTTAATGGCGCCTGAGTTTCACGAGAATTGGCGTTATGCCACGGCGAGCGAACTGGATATGCTGTTAAACGATATAGGTTTATCGGCTTTTGTCGCCAGTAACGGCAGTTTGATCCAGGCGGCAGCCTACTGGAATACCGCCTACACAACAGTGGACTACCGCAACTTTTTATCCGGTTACGTTGCCAGTGAATGGGGCTCGACCGGTTATGAAACTTTTTATGTACGCGACCATGAAACTTTGGTGCCGGAGCCGTCAACCTTATTGCTGTTTTCTCTTATGATATGCCTGCTGGCGTTCAGGCTCAGAGCATAATAACTCGTTTTCTTGAAACCCGCATTAGCGGGTTTTTTGTTGCACTTTGCCAGATAAAGCGGGGTAATGCCGCGAGTTTAAAAGTTGCTTTGCTGCGTAATAACGGCTATTAATAGCTGTTATCAATGGCTTTTTTATTTTTACTCTAATGCCAATGCCGCGATTTAAAGTAAAGTTTATGCAGGTCCGCCGCTTTTCAGCCCAGCGAGGCAGTGCCTTGATGCTGGCACTGTTTGTATTAACGGTATTATTGCTGTTAGGGTCGGCCCTGATGCGAACCTTGTCCAGCAGCAGTGAAACTATCGTTCAGGAAGTCTTGGGCACCCGGGCGCTGGCAGCGGCCAATTCCGGGATGCAGGCGCATTTACTGTTATTGTTCCCGCATGATGCCAACCAGGATAGTTGTCCGGCAAATGCCACTTATGATTTTGACGGTATCACTGGATTAAATCACTGCAGTGCAACCGTCACTTGTACCCCCTTATATACGGACGGAACTAACCTTAATCTCAAAGGCTTTTCTGTCGCGTATTTTTCCCTGGAAAGCACCGGAAACTGCGGTACGGGCGTGATGGCACAAGACAGTAAAGATATTGTTTTAAGTAGCCGCAGGGTGCAGGTGGAAGCAAAAACCCCCTGATGTTTGCCGGAGGCTGCGGATAATTTTTTGTTAGCCGGTTTTTTGGCTTATTTTGCCCGGATTGGCTGAGTTTTTACTTTAAAAGCTTGTTTTCATCCTGCGATGAATTTATCGGCAATAATCCCCTGAAAATCAATCTTATTTTATTCCTCTGCGCCGATCTGAAAAAAAAATGCACTTTTTTACATTTATTTTGAAAACATACAACACATGACCTGAATACTGGGGTATGATTGACGGATCTAAAAACAATATGCTTTTATCCGGCATTTCGCGGTAATTGTCCGATGAAAGCTCAGAAAAAGTAGTTCCTATTGCGAACCTGCGACATTTAAAGGACATTTTGTAGTTATGTTTAAAAAATTACGCGGCATGTTTTCCAACGATTTATCTATTGATTTGGGAACTGCAAATACACTGATATATGTAAAAGAGCAGGGGATAGTACTGAATGAACCTTCGGTGGTGGCGATTCGCCAGGACCGCTCAGGAGGTTCGAAAAGTGTTGCTGCCGTCGGTATTGCAGCAAAACAAATGCTTGGTCGTACCCCGGGAAATATTGAAGCTATCCGTCCGATGAAAGATGGTGTGATCGCAAACTTTTTTGTGACCGAAAAAATGTTGCAGCACTTTATCAAGCAAGTGCACAGCAATAACTTTTTACGTCCCAGTCCGCGGGTCTTGGTTTGTGTTCCTTGCGGTTCTACCCAGGTTGAACGTCGCGCCATTCGTGAATCGGCTTTAGGCGCCGGGGCACGTGAAGTCTACCTGATTGATGAACCTATGGCGGCGGCCATAGGTGCCGGTATGCCGGTATCTGAAGCCACCGGCTCTATGGTGGTCGATATCGGTGGTGGTACTACCGAAGTTGGCATTATCTCTCTTAACGGTGTGGTGTATTCTTCTTCGGTGCGCATCGGCGGAGATAAGTTCGATGAAGCCATTATCAACTATGTACGCCGTAATTTCGGCAGCCTGATTGGTGAAGCCACTGCCGAGCGTATCAAGCATGAAATCGGCTCGGCCTATCCGGGTGAAGAGTTGATTGAAATTGAAGTGCGTGGCCGTAACCTGGCAGAAGGTGTGCCGCGCAGCTTTACCTTAAACAGCAATGAAATTCTTGAAGCGCTGCAGGAGCCGTTAACCGGCATCGTCAGTGCCATTATGGTGGCGCTGGAGCAGTCGCCGCCGGAACTGGCGTCGGATATTTCCGAGCGCGGTATGGTGTTAACCGGCGGTGGTGCTTTATTAAAAGATCTCGACCGTTTATTGATGGAAGAAACCGGTATCCCTGTGGTTGTTGCAGAAGATCCGTTGACCTGTGTTGCCCGTGGCGGCGGCAAGGCACTGGAAATGATCGACATGCACGGCGGTGATCTTTTCTCTTACGAATAATGATGAGTGCGCCCGGCCTTTGGCCGGGCGCAGCCTGCTCAGATGAATCCAATATTTAAACACGGCCCCTCCCCACAGCACAGACTGGTTTTTGTGCTGCTGCTGTCCGTGCTGCTGATTTTCCTTGATCATAAAGCGGGTAGTTTCGAGGGGGTTCGCGGTTACCTGCAATCCCTGGTGAGCCCGCTGCAATATATTGCCAATGCCCCCAAGCAGATGATGACTTGGGCCGCTGAAAACCTGGTGACCCGCAAGCATTTGATGGAAGAAAACCAGCAGCTTAAGGTCAATGAATTACGTTTGCATGAAGAGTTGATGCAGCTTGATATCATCAAGCAGGAAAACGAGCGTCTGCGCTCTTTGCTGGCATCGCCGCTGCGCTCTGAAGTCAGGAAAATGGTGGCGGAAATCCTTTCCGTCGACAGCGACCCCTATACCCATCAGATAGTGATCAATAAAGGCGCCAACGACGGGGTATTTGAAGGCCAGCCTGTACTTGACGAGCAGGGTATTGTCGGACAAATCCAGCATGTCGGTACCACCAGCAGCCGGGTGATATTAATTACCGATGTCACCCACGGGGTGCCGGTGCGCATCAGCCGTAACGGTATCCGCTTAATTGCTTCCGGCAGCGGCCAGATAGACAGGCTTACCCATAACCATGTCTCCCACAGCGCCGATATTCGCAGCGGCGATTTATTGGTGACTTCGGGCTTGGGGGGAAAATACCCAGAAGGATATCCGGTATCCCGGGTGACCATAGTTACCCAGGACGAGTCCCGTCCTTTTGCCCAGGTGTTTAGCCAGCCGGTGGCACAAATCGACCGGTTAAGGTATCTGCTGTTGCTGTGGCCGGAAAAACCCAGCAGTATCTTTTCTTCAAAGTCCGGGCCTAAAGCCGCGTCGAAAGCCGAGAACAAAAAGGGAGATAGCAATGCTGCTCAATAACGGCATTATCATTTTGTTTAGCTTGTTGATCGCCCTGATGGCGACGATTATGCCGATGCCGCTGAGTTTGGATGCCTTCAGGCCAGACTGGGTACTGGTGGTGCTCTTGTACTGGTGTCTGGCTTTGCCTAACCGGGTGAATGTTATCACCGCCTGGGTGATGGGCTTTCTGATGGATGTATTGCTGGGCTCAGTGCTTGGGGTACATGCCGCAGCCATGGCCTTGTCTGTGTACATTATCGCGGTGAATTTTCAAAAGATCCGTAACTTTTCCGTGTGGCAGCAGGCGTTGATCGTCGGGGTGTCGGCGGCTTTATATCATTTGCTGGTGTTCTGGCTGCAAAGGTTTCTTACCGATATTGTTTTTCTGCCCAGCTACCTCTATCCGGTCTTTACCACTATTGTGCTCTGGCCCTGGGCCTTTTTGCTGCTGCGCAAAGTACGTCGTCACTTTAAAATAAAATAAGGAAAACCATGAAGCTGGTTTTAGCCTCCAAGTCCCCGAGAAGAAGCGAGTTGCTTGCCCAGCTCGGTTATTACTTTGACTGTATGGCCGCGGATATCGATGAAAGCGTGCTCGCTAATGAATCCCCCGGGGATTATGTTGAGCGCCTTTCCCGGGAAAAGGCCCTTGCCATCGCCAACACCTTTGAAAAACAGCAGCGAGACAATAGCTTAGTACTCGGCTCAGATACCGCCGTGGTGGTGGATAATGCGATTTTGGGGAAACCAATTGACTTAAATGACTGTCAAAGAATGTTAACCATGCTCTCCGGGCGCAGCCATCAGGTGATCACAGGTATAGCCGTGGCGCACGGGCAGGAGATCACCAGTGAGCTGGTGATCACCGAGGTCAGTTTTAAAGAATTGTCGGCGCAGGAAATAAGCCGCTACTGGCAGACGGGGGAGCCACAGGATAAAGCCGGAGCTTATGGTATTCAGGGTATTGGCGGGCAATTCGTGACCGGGATCCGGGGTAGTTATTCTGCTGTGGTTGGACTACCGTTATATGAAACAGCACAAATGTTGCTAGCTTGCGGTCTGCCAACCCAAGTACAAACAAATACATAAGGTTCAAGATGAGCGCAGAGTTACTGGTTAATGTGACCCCGAGTGAAACCCGGGTTGCCCTGATTGAAAACGGGGTACTCCAGGAGGTACACGTCGAGCGGGAAGCGAGACGGGGTTTGGTAGGTAATATTTATTTGGGTAAAGTGATCCGGGTTTTACCCGGGATGCAGGCAGCGTTTATTGATATCAATCTCGACAAAGCGGCATTTTTGCATGCCTCAGATATCAACTCTAAACTGATCACTGCGAAAAACGGCAATGAAAATGACCAGGTGCCGGATATCCGCACTTTAGTGCATGAAGGCCAGTATTTGATGGTGCAGGTGGTCAAAGATCCCCTGGGCACCAAAGGCGCGCGGTTAACCACAGATCTTACCATAGCCTCCCGCTACCTGGTGTTGATGCCGGGAGCCCATCATGCCGGGATTTCCCAGCGCATCGAAGATGTCAATGAAAGAAACCGCTTAAAAGGCATTGTCAGCGACTATTGCGATGACCAGCATGGTTTTATTGTCAGAACCGCGGCAGAAGGGGCCGATGAGCCGGATTTAAAACATGATGCCGAGTTTTTGCGCCGTGTCTGGGAAAAAATCCAGGAACGAAAACAAAGGAAAGTGGTCAAAACCGCCCTGTACCAGGATTTATCCCTGGCATTTAGGGTGATCCGGGATGTGGTGGGCATTTCGTTGGAGCGAATCCGTATCGATTCTAAGTTAAGTTTTGATCAGTTGGCGGACTTTACCCGGGAATTTGTCCCCGAGCTTACTTCGGTATTGGAATATTACCCCGGGGAAAGGCCGATTTTTGATTTATTCGATGCCGAGCGGGAAATTCAGCGGGCGCTGCACAGGAAAATTGAACTGAAATCCGGCGGTTCTTTGATTATCGATCAAACAGAAGCTATGACCACCATAGATATCAATACCGGGGCTTATGTCGGGCACCGTAACCTGGAAGAGACGATTTTCAGTACCAATATCGAAGCGACCCAGGCAATTGCGCGCCAGTTAAGGCTGCGTAATCTTGGCGGTATTATTATTATCGATTTTATCGATATGAACAGTGAAGAGCACAAACACAGGGTGTTGCACAGCCTGGAGCAGGCGATGTCCAAGGATAAGGTCAAATTCAGCGTGCATGGTTTCTCTTCCCTGGGACTGGTGGAAATGACCCGCAAACGCACCCGGGAAAGCCTGGAGCATGTGTTATGCAGCGAATGCAGTGTCTGCTCCGGCCGGGGGAATTTAAAAACCGTAGAAACCGTTTGCTTTGAAATTCTGCGGGAAATTGTTCGGGTTAACCGGGCCTATGATGCTGATAAGTTTATTGTTTATGCCTCCTCCCAGGTCAGTGAGTTCCTGGTTAATGATGAATATCATAACCTGGCGGAGCTGGAAGTGTTCATTGGCAAGCTGATCAAGGTACAGACCGAGCCCATGTATAACCAGGAACAATTTGATGTCATCATGATGTGACCGCGGTTATCGTGTAAAATAGGGAGTGTTACCGCGGTTTTGAGCATATTCAATGCCGTGGTCTTTGTGCTGTTGTATCTAAGGTAAGAGGTTAAGTAATAAATGTTAATAGGGTGCCTGAAAGTTTGAGTGTTTCAAAGGTCTTAAATCTTTGGTTGAATCGCCTGTATAAAACCCTTGCGATTTTGCTGGTGCTGATCGCGGTGGTGATCAGTGCCTTGCGCCTTATGCTGCCCTATGCCCATAACTACCGGCAAAACTTTCAGGAATACCTGAGCGACACCTATCAGAGCCAGATCTTAATTGGCAGTTTATCCATGGACTGGCAGGGGCTGGGGCCTGTGCTGGTGGCAAACAATGTCAGCTTGTTGCAATCGGATGCCGTGAATGTTTTTATCAAAAATATCGATATCCACCTGGATTTTTGGGCCAGTATCCGTGCCCGGCAATTGATCACCCATGACTTTACCCTGGCGGGGGCCAAGGTGGTGGTAGACCCAGAGTTATTGCTGGAGCAGCAAGATAATAACAGCGAGCCCCCGGAAATCGGCAAATTAACCGATCTGTTTCTTGAACAGATAGAGCGTTTTTCTTTACGCAACTCCCAGATTATTTTACAAACCCGGGAGCACAGCAGTACCTTCTTGATCAGTTACCTGGATTGGGTCAATAAAGACAGCCGCCACCAGGCCAAAGGGGATGTTATTCTCGACGGCATCACCTCAAACAATTTAAAAGTGCAGCTTGATATCAACGGCAGCGACAGTGAAGAAATGTCCGGGCAGATATTCCTGGCCGCCAATCAGGTCAATATTACTCCCTGGCTTGCCGATGTACTGGCAACCGAGATAGACAATACCGATTCGGTATTAAACTTTAATGCCTGGCTGACGATAAAAAACGGTGTTGCCGGCCAGTTACAGCTGGTGCTGGGGGACAATGAAATCAGCTGGCAGGATAAGGAGGTCCACCATCAACTGGCCATCAGCGAAGGGCAGTTTTTTGCTACCGACTTGAACAACTTTAATCAGTTCAGTTTGCAGTCATCGCCGCTGGAGCTGAGTATCGATCAGCAGAAGTTGCAGCCTTTTACCGTGCAGGCGCAAAAGCTGGGCTCTAACCTTTTTACTTATTTATCTTATGTAGACTTGTCCGGGCTGAGACACTTTTCTTCTTTGCTTGTGGATAATGAAGAGGTGAATCAGCTGATCGCCAAAATGGCGCCTGTGGGCAGGTTGACGGATATTTATCTGCAAAAACAAAGTGATACTTTGCAACTGGCGGCGGATTTTAATGATATCAGCACCGAATACGCCTCAGGTATCCCGGGGGTAAAACACGCCTTTGGCAGTATCTTGTTGGCGGAGCAGCAATTGCAACTGGATATTCATGCCAGCGGCGGCGCCCTGGATTTTCAGCAACATTTCCCGCGGCCAATTCCCTATGACAGTTTAAGTGCGTCTGTTTTTGTCAAAATGGGCGATAACGGCTGGCAGCTTAACGCGCAAGACATCCGCTTAATGTCGCCGGAAGTGGAATTTTCCGGCGAGCTGGCGCTTGACGGGCCGGATGATAACCCGGTAACCATGTCGCTGCTGGCATCGGTAGAGAATGTTGATGCCGCTAATGTCCAATACTATTACCCCCATTTGCTGATGGGCAAAGATCTGGTGGGTTATCTTAATGAGGGGATTGTTTCCGGGGTTATTCCCCAAGCCTCGGTATTATTTAACGGGCCGCTGCAGGGATTCCCTTTTACCGGCCCGGTTAACGGCCATAGCGGTATTTTCACCGTAGATGCCGAACTGGAACAGGCACACTTTCAATTTGATCCCTTGTGGCCGGCAATCACCGATTTTTACGCCAACCTGAATTTTACCAATGACAGCATGTTGATCACGGCACGCGGCGGCGAGCTGACCGGGGTGGATGTTACCGGTGTTGAAGCCGAGATCAAGAGCTTGTCACAAGAGCAGTTGTTAACTGTTGATGCCCCGATAAATCAGGTGCCGCCTGAAGCGGTTACCGAGTTGATGCTGTTAAGCCCGATGAAAGACACGGTAGGTGCTACCCTGGAACAACTCGCGGTGTCGGGTCCTGTTTCCGGTGAGTTTTCCCTGAATATCCCGCTGCAGAACCCGGATGATACCCTGGCCAGCGGCGTGGTGGACTTTGCCGGTAACCGTATCGCCCTGCAGGCACCTGAGATGGATTTTCGTGATGTCAATGGCCGGTTAACCTTTGAAAATGATGTGCTGGCCATAGATAAGCTGGCCCTGAACTGGCGCGGCTTACCCCTGAGCCTTAAGGTAGCGGCGGCGGACAAATCCGAATATTACCATACAAAAATTGATATCGATGCCAACTGGCAGGATAAGCTCTGGTTGAAGCAGCTGCCGGGTGAGCTGCAACAATATGGCGGCGGCGCCCTGGTGTGGCAGGGAGACTTGTCGTTGAATATGCATCATGACGGCGGTTTTTCTTATGACTTTTCCCTGGCGTCGGATATGGCGGCAACCGAGCTGATGTTGCCGGATCCCTTTTCCCTGGCAGAAACCGAGCAAACCGCTTTTAGTGCCAAAGTTTCCGGGCAGCTTAACCAGTCGACCATCAATGCCAATTTGGGCGAGCAGCTGAGTTTTTACGGCGTGCTTAACCATGAGCAGGTGCAATTCTCCCGCGCCCATCTGGTGCTGGGGGATGAAACCATGCTCTTGCCTATGGACGGTTTCCATATTACCGCCAAATTAGATCAGGCCAAGGTCAGTCAATGGCAGCCGCTGATTTTAGATATCCTTGACAGTTTAGATACCGGTACAGGGGCGGACGATGAACCTGGCTTGTTGGCCCAACCGGAACGCATTCGCGGCTCGGTGGGCAGTTTAGATATTGTCGGCCAGGCATTAACCGAGGTGTCTTTTAACCTGTTAGATCAGGATAACTGGTGGTTGTTGCAGCTTAATGCCAAAGAGGCCCGCGGTCAGATTAAATTTTATCCTGACTGGTATGGTCAGGGGATAGATATCGATGCGGACTTTTTAAACCTGAAAACGGCAGCTGGCGCTGAGGAAAGCACAGAGCAAAGTGCACAAAGCATCCGCGCGGAAAACGATATTATTTTTGCCAATGTACCGCCGATGCGGGTGCATTGCGATGCCTGTCGCTTCGATGATCTGGATTTTGGTGAGCTGGATTTTGAAATCAGCCATAGCCGGGACGATGTTATTGAGTTGAAAAACTTTGTTTCACGGCGCGACAAAACCCGGTTGACCCTGGAGGGGGAGTGGAGCCATAACCAGACCAGCTCAGAGACAAAAATGAGCGGTTTATTTTCCACCAAAGATATTGAACATGAAATTGAAAAGCTGGGCTTTGCCTCCATCATCAAAGACAGCGGCGGTAAAGTTGAATTCACCGCCCACTGGCCGGGAGGGCCGCAAGATTATGCTTTACAGCAGCTTAACGGCGATGTTGCCGTCAACATAGATGACGGCTATTTGGCGGATGTCAGCGATAAAGGCTTGCGTATCCTGTCGGTACTGAGCCTGCAGTCGCTGGTGCGTAAGCTGACCCTGGATTTTCGCGATATCTTCAGTGACGGTGTTTTCTATAGTGAAATCAAGGGAGATTTTCGTATAGAACAAGGGGTGTTATACACAGATAATACTATGATGAAAGGGACGGCGGGTGATTTGACCATGAAGGGCAATACCCGCCTTGGCGAGGAGTTGCTGGACTACCGTATGTCCTACAAACCTAACCTGACATCGAGTTTGCCGGTACTGGCCTGGATCGCCACTTTAAATCCGGTCACCTTTTTAGCCGGTATCGCCATAGACGAGGTATTTACCTCCAAGGTGGTGTCAGAGCTTAATTTCGAATTAACCGGCAGTATCGCCGAGCCGGATTTACAGGTGGTGAATCGTAAAACCAAGGATATCAGCGTTGGTCGTTCAACACCGCCGAAGATCATTGAAACGCCCGAGGTCACACCTGAGGTGAGCGGCAAAAAAAAGGCCGACGGCCAGGGAAATAAACTCCCGATAAACTATTTACAACAAGCGAAGGAAATCGATGGTTAAATTATCAGCAGTTCAGTTATGCTCAGTACCGGATGTTAATGCCAACCTGGATGCCATAGAGCAGCAGTTACAGTCCTTAGAGATTGCTAAGCAGCATTTAGTGGTCGTGCCTGAGTGTTGTTTATTTTTTGGCGCCCGGGATGTTGATCAGTTAACCCTGGCAAAAGAGACGGTGGCAAATGGTTCATTGCGCCTGGGGCTGGCAAAGCTGGCACAAAAATACCGGGTCCACCTGGTGGGGGGCACCATACCGACGCTAACCGAGCAGGGGGATAAATTTACCAACAGCAGCTGTGTTTTTTCTCCTGAGGGCGAGCAGCTGGGGCGCTATGATAAGATTCATTTATTTGATGTTCATGTTCAGGATAACGAAAAGCATTATTTTGAATCTAAATATACCCAGGCGGGTAAATCGGTAGAAGTGGTCAAGACCCCGTTTGCCAATGTCGGCTTATCGGTTTGTTATGATTTACGCTTCCCGGAATTATACCGTCAGCTCAGGAGCCGCGGCGCCGATATTATTACCGTACCCAGTGCCTTTACCCGGGTAACGGGCAAGGCGCACTGGCAGACCCTGTTGCGCGCCAGGGCCATCGAAAACCAGGTCTTTATTGTGGCGGCAAATCAGGAAGGCATACATAAAAACGGCCGTGAAACCTGGGGCCATAGCATGATCATCAGTCCTTGGGGAGAAGTGTTATCTTCCCTGGAAACCGGCACCGGCGTGGCGACTGCCGAATATTCAAGTGAGGAACTGGTTAAGGTGCGCGAAAGCATTCCAGTGTCTGAGCATAACCAATTTAAAACAGAGTTGATGTCTTATGAATAATGTTGAGCAGGAGCTCTTAGGCGATAGTCAGATTGATGAAGCCGTGTTAACCAAAATCCTGAAAAGTTTTCAGCAAAAACAAATTGATTATGCCGATTTGTATTTTCAGGCGAGCCAGCATGAATCCTGGATGCTTGAAGACGGCATTGTCAGGGAAGGTTCTTATAACATTGAGCGTGGTGTCGGTGTCAGGGCGATTTCCGGTGAAAAAACCGGGTTTTCCTATTCCGACGATATTTCCGAGCGGGCCCTGCAGCTGGCTGCGGATGCCGCCAAGGGCATAGCCCACAGTGGCCAAAGCGCCACGGTTCAGGCATTTAAACGGCAAAGTCCGATCCTGACCTATGCCGCGGTAGAGCCGTTATCGAGTTTGACCCAGGAACAAAAAATCAGCCTGATGCATGAGGTGGAAGCCCATGCCCGCGCCACAGATAAACGGGTACAGCAGGTAATCGTCAACCTGTCCGGTGTTTATGAAAAAGTGTTGGTGGCGGCAACCGATGGTACCTATGGCACGGATATACGGCCTTTAGTGCGTCTTAACTGCTCGGTACTGGTGGAAGAAAACGGTAAACGTGAACGTGCCAGCTCAGGTGGCGGCGCCCGTACCGATTATAGTTATTTTTTTGAAGCCGAAAACGGCAAGGCCCGCTATCTGGCTTATGCCGAAGAAGCGGTGCGCCAGGCGCTGGTCAACCTGGTGGCCATTGAAGCCCCGGCAGGTAATTTGCCCGTAGTTTTAGGCGCCGGCTGGCCGGGGGTGCTATTACATGAAGCGGTAGGCCATGGCCTGGAAGGGGACTTTAACCGTAAGGGGTCTTCGGCATTCTCCGGCAAGGTGGGTCAGCAGGTAACATCCGAGCATTGTACTATTGTTGATGACGGCACCATAAGTAACCGCAGAGGCTCGGTCAATATCGATGATGAAGGTACGCCGGGACAATATAATGTCTTGATCGAAAAAGGCATCTTAAAAGGTTATATGCAGGATAAACATAACGCCGCCTTAATGGGGGTAAACCCCACGGGCAACGGCCGTCGTGAATCTTATGCCCACCTGCCGATGCCGAGAATGACCAATACCTATATGCTTGGCGGCGAACATACGCCGGAAGATATTATCAAGTCGGTGAAAAAAGGCATTTATGCCCCGAATTTTGCCGGTGGCCAGGTGGATATCACTTCGGGCAAATTTGTGTTTACCAGCTCGGAAGCCTATATGATAGAAAATGGTGAAATTACCTCGCCGGTTAAAGGCGCCACCCTGATCGGCAGCGGTCCCGAGGCGATGAAAAATGTCAGCATGGTCGGCAATGATCTTAAGCTCGATGCCGGAGTTGGTATTTGCGGTAAAGATGGACAAAGCGTGCCCGTTGGCGTTGGCCAGCCGACCTTAAAAATTGATGAAATGACCATAGGCGGCACCCAATAGCCGATCCCTTATCCAGCCTCCCGGCATGTTAGAATTGCCGGGAGCTGGTTATCAACAAGATTATGGCTAATACTGATAAGGTTATTATGGACACATCTGATCAGGTTATTAGGGATAATACTGTTAATATTGTTGATTGATTCTATTTGTAACCCTTTGTTACAGAGTTTATTTTCACCGTAGAATTAATGCCGTTCAACCTGTTTTTTCTCAAATTCATCCCGGTTTCTTTATAATCGCGAGCAGATGATAGATTTGAGAATTAATAATGAATCTTACCCGAACCGCCTTAAAAAACCCGGCAGCCGTGATTGTGATCGTTGCCCTGGTCATGGTCTTTGGCCTGTTAAGTGTTTTTAAATTACCCATCCAGTTAACGCCGGATATCGAACAGCCGCAAATTACCATCAGCACCGGCTGGCGCAGCGCCGCGCCGGAGGAAATGGAATCGGTGATTATTGAACCGATTGAAAATGTGGTGAAAAACACCCAAGGGGTCACCAAAGTAACCACCAGTATCCAGCGGGGTTTTGGCAATATCACTTTGACCTTTGATGTCGGCGCCGACATGCAAAGAGCGATGCTGGATGTGATCAACAACCTCAACCAGGCGCCGCCTTTACCTTTAGATGCGATTGAACCTGTGGTTTCTGCCGGTGGCGGCCAGGGGGGCCCGAATACCGCCTCACTTATGATCAAGACCCTGCCGGGTAATCCCGACACCGACATGGGGCAATACCAAAAGTTGATTGAAGATGTGGTCCAGCCCAGATTTGCCCGTATCCCGGGCATGGGACAGGTGAATTTGGCCAGCTCGCGGCCAAGAGAGCTGAGGATTTCTTTTGATCCCCTGCGCGCCGCTTCTTTGGGGATCAGTATCAGTGATATCAGCAATACCGTGGCCCGTGCCAGTGATGTTTCCGCCGGTACCGCCAAGGTCGGCCGCAGGCAATATACGGTGCGTTTTGCCGGTAAATACAGTGTCGAAAACCTGACCGAAATGATCGTGGCCTACAGCGGCAACCGGCCGATTTATCTTAAAGATATTGCCACCGTGGAAAATACCCTGGTTGATCGTTTCGGTTTTAATATGCGCAGCGGCCAGCCTTCTTATTACTTCACCGTCAAGCGGCAAAACGATGCTAATACCGTAGCCTTGCTGGATGAAATCAACCTTGCCATCAAAGAGCTCAACGAAGGGCCGATGAAAGAAGCCGGTCTGACCATAGACTTAAGTTTTGATTCTTCGGTACATATCCGCAATGCCCTGAAGCTGGTGCAAAACAATTTGGGACTCGGGGTCCTGCTGGCGCTGATCATCCTATGGCTGTTCCTGCGGGGCTTGAAAAATACCCTGATTATTGCCACCACTATCCCAATTTCCCTGCTGGTGGCTTTTGTCGCCCTGAGCATTTTTGACCGCAGCCTCAATGTGATCTCTTTAGCGGGCCTGGCCTTTTCGGTCGGCCTGGTGCTTGATGCCGCGATTATTGTCCAGGAAAATATTGTCCGCTTCCGCAGCCAGGGGCTGGATAACCATAAGGCAGTGATGAAAGGCACCTTGCAGGTGACCGGAGCACTATTTGCCTCCACCGCCACCAGTGTCGCCATCTTCTTGCCGATTCTTTTTATGGAAGGCATCGAAGGCCAGTTATTCTCAGATCTGGCGCTGACCTTGTCGATTGCGGTGATTGCCTCTTTGGTGGCCGCCATTAGCATCTTGCCTATCGCCAGTAAGTTCTGGTTAAAAGACAGCGAACAGGCAGACCCCTATGCCGGCTACTGGGATAAATTAACACGCCTGGTGATGGTCTTAACCAACAGTGTTATTAAGCGCTGTGTCTGGATTGCTTTGCTGGTGGGGGGCTCGATCGCTGTTGCCGCTATGCTGATGCCCAAAACTGATTTTATGCCCCGTGCGCCTATCGACGGTTTCTTTTTCAGCCTGAATATTCCCCCGGGGGGCAATGTGGAAATTATCGAGCATGAGCTGGCTAACCTGGTAAAAGAGCGCCTGGCGCCTTATTTGTCCGGAGAGCAAGAGCCTAAGATTAAAAGTTATAACTTCTATTCTTACGGCGCAGGTGCCACCGGCGGTTTTATCTATTCCGATGATCCCACCCGGGTCGAAGAGCTGATGTCTGTGGTGCGTACCAAGGTGCTTAATGACTTGCCCGATACCCAGGTGTTCCTGTTCCGGGGGTCTATGATCAATGTCTCCGGCGGCGGTAACGGCCGCACCGTAGATATCGACATTAAAGGGCCGGATATCGAACGCCTGATGGCACTCGCCGCTGCCGGTATTTCCGCTATTAACGAACATATGCCCAATACCACGGCATTTCCGATCCCCGGCTTAAGCCTGGCTGAGCCGGAATTAAAGCTGGTGCCTAAAGATCAGCGTATTACCCAGGCGGGACTGACCCGCCAGGATGTCGCCAATGCTATCCGTGCCTATACCAGCGGTTTATTTATCAATGAATATTTTGACGGTAACGACAGGGTGAATGTTATCCTGCGCGGTGAGCAATGGCATACCCCGGATGAACTGGCTGCTTTGCCTGTGTATTCACCTTTTGCCGGTATCCAGACTATAGGGGAGCTGACCGATATTACCCGCACCGCAGGCCCGACCCAGTTAAGGCGGGTGGACGGCAAACGTACCATCAGTTTACAGGTGTCGCCGCCGGCCAATATGTCGCTGGAAGAAGCGCTGAAGGTGCTCAATGACAAAGTGCTCCCTGTGATGAATAAAGATTTGCCGGCCAATTCATCAATCCTTTTAAGCGGTAATGCCAATAAAATGGCCTCGGCCATCAATGACATGATCAAAAACTTCGCGCTGGCGTTGATCATTTTATTTTTACTGATGACGGCCTTATTTAAATCCGCCAAAGACAGTTTGCTGGTCTTGCTGGTGATGCCGCTCGCGGTTGCCGGCGGGGTTATCGCCCTGAATATTCTCAACCTGGTGACTTTCCAGTCGCTGGACTTACTGACCATGATAGGTTTCATCATTTTATTAGGCCTGGTGGTGAATAATGCCATCTTACTGGTCGATCAAACCCGTGACGGTCAAAAGCAGGGCTTAGATAAAACACAGGCGGTAGCCCAGGCAGTACGCCTTAGGGCACGGCCGGTTTATATGAGTACCCTAACCAGTTTATTCGGCATGCTGCCGCTGATGATCATGCCTGGGGTGGGCAGTGAAATTTACCGCGGCCTGGCGACGGTTATTGTCGGCGGCATGGGGGTAAGTGCGATATTTACCCTGGTATTATTCCCAAGCTTATTGAGAATGGGAGAAGATCAAAAACCGCAGCAGCAGGGGGGGGAACCACAAGAAACCAATATAACCCCTTTGCATTCGGAGCAAGCATTACCGTCCAGGAGCGCATCATGAGTAAGTTACGCCAATATTTCTATCAGAGTAAAAATAAGAAGACATCCCGGTTACTTGCCGCGGGCATATTATTTTCCCTAAGTGCCTTATCCTCCTGGAGTTGGGCACAAGAAGCCCCTGCCAGTCCGGTGAAAGTTGATACCGTTACCCGGGAAGTGTTGGCAGCCACCGCTGATCTTATGGGCACGGTTTATAGCCGCGCCGATGTGCAGATCACCGCAGGCGTCAACGGCCGTTTGGCGTGGCTGGCAGAGCCCGGCAGTTATGTTGAGCAGGGAGAAGTCCTGGTAAAAATGGACCTCTTGCCTTTGCAGTTGCAACAGGCAGAGCAAAGGGCGGAAATTAAGCGGGCAGAGATCAATATGCGTTACCAGCAGCATGAATTATCCCGGTTAACAACCCTTGCGAAAACCAAGGCCGCTTCGCAGTTTCAGTTGGATCAAACTCAGTCCCAATATGACCTGGCAGTTATGGATATTGAAATTTCCCGGTTAAAACTCAGGCAAATAGAAGATCAGCTGAGCCGGGCCACGGTATTGGCGCCATACAGCGGCGTGGTCACCGAGCGCTTGGTCCGTGCCGGTACCGATGTCAATCGCAGCGATGTTTTGCTTAAATTCCTCGATACCGAACAACTGGAAGTGCGGGTTTATGTGCCGGTGAAATACCTGCCTTATATACGCAAAGGAAAATCCTTGAACTTAAGCGCCACCGGACAGCAGGTCAGCGCTGCCGTGACAGCGGTGATCCCAAGTGCCGATCACAGGTCGCAAACCTTTGAAGTGCGTATTGCCCTGCCGCAGCACCTCAATGAAGCCTGGACCGCAGGCCAGCTGATTAAGGTTGGCGTACCGGTACAAAATACCGAGGCGGCATTAACGGTGCACAGGGACGCCCTGATATTGCGTAAAGACGGCACCTATGTGGTGAAGGTGGACAGTGATAACAAGGTTCGCCGCCTGCAGGTGTTAGTGGGTGAAGGTGTCCGTGACCGGGTCAGTGTGACCGGCGAACTGGCTGACGGCGATAAAGTCGCCATTCGCGGCGCTGAGCGCCTTAATGAAGGGCAAAGTGTCGTGATACAATAGTATTTAGCTATCTCGGTGGCGACAGGCAAAGGAGAAATAACTGGAGGCAGGTGCTGGTCCTCTGGTTGATGAATTAACTTCTTTGTTAAATTGACTATTTTTAAAAACATTATGCCTGTGCCATAAAAGCAAAAGGAAACATTATGGAAGATGTTGAATTGCTTAAAGATGTATTATTGGAAGTTGGAAGCATAGATAAATTTTTTGGCGAGCATGTCCCTGTAGATCTTTATTGAGCCCGAAAAGTAAAAAGTGATAAGCCACTATTTAATTTGGTTGAAACAGAAATAGTAAGGAAAAGGGGAGCGCCTAGAAAAGCTGACATAAGGATTAAAGATGGAAGAGTTTATGTCAGACATAGGCCAAGAGGCGTTAGTACCTTTGACCGGCCTAACACTTTCCGTGGGCATTGGCAGTATTATAAATTACCAGCGGGAACTATCTTGCCTAAGGGGCTTGCGATAGTTAAGGATTCATATAATCCTGTCTTTAATGCAACCCACTACACCTGAAAGAGATATGCCCTTGTTTCATTTTAAAATGCTGCTTAATGAGTTGGCGGGTTTGGTTGAAAAAGAAGAGGTAAGTTAATGCAAGTAAACGATGATTGGCTGGCAACGATATTATGTGCTCTTAACGATGCAGTTAAGTACAATGACAGTTTAAGAAAAAGTGAAACGGTTACTGATATAGAAGATATTGAGGAGTGGTTGCTGTAAATTTTTGAATGTAAAGAATACCTAAAAGAAGAAATTAGTAAGTCGCCAGCACAGTTAAGGCAATTAGAAAAGCACTTTAAGGTATAGATTGCTATATCTGTGACTTAAAATGAAGATACAATTATCCTTTTGGGTTATTAGTCAACGGGTAGAAATTTCCTCGGCTAAATGACGTGCTATTTGGCGTTGAAAAACGCTTTGGCTTCATTTTTGCTTTAATTTTGCCAATAATGGACAAATAATAACAAATATTAGTTTACCTGATTTAATAAAACGGTTAAAATTCTTCGGCAATATTTACACCAAATCCACCACTTTTGTGAGATGTTGCGATGCTGAGAATTGCTCAAGAAGCTTTGACCTTTGATGATGTTCTACTGGTACCTGCCCATTCTACGGTACTACCCCACACCGCCGATTTAAAAACCCGCTTAACCCGTAAAATTAATCTCAACGTGCCTATGGTTTCCGCCTCTATGGATACCGTCACTGAAGCACGCCTGGCCATTACCCTGGCGCAGGAAGGGGGCATGGGTTTTATTCATAAAAATATGACCATAGCAGAGCAGGCAAAAAATGTTGCTATGGTAAAAAAATATGAAAGCGGTATTGTGTCCGAGCCGGTAACCGTTAGCCCGGATGCCAGCATTAAGGACACCATAGATCTGGCAAAAGAGCTGGGTTTTTCCGGTTTCCCTGTGGTTGATGATGCCAATAACCTGATAGGTATTGTTACCGGGCGCGATCTGCGTTTTGAGACCGACTTAAGCAAACCTGTCTCTAAGCTGATGACCATGAAAAAAGATCTGGTGACGGTAAAAGAAGGCGCCAGTCGAGAAGAAATCTTAAGCCTGATGCATGAGCACCGCATCGAAAAAATCCTGGTGGTGGATAATGTCTTTAAATTAAAGGGCATGATCACGGTTAAGGATTATCAAAAAGCCGAAAGCAAACCTAATGCCTGTAAAGATGAATTAGGCCGTTTACGGGTCGGCGCAGCCGTTGGTGTAGGCGCAGGTACCACAGAGCGTATTGCTGCTTTAGTGGCGGCCGGTGTTGATGTTTTATTAATCGATACTTCTCACGGTCACTCCCAGGGGGTTATCGAAAGTGTAAAAGATATTCGCAAAGCCTATCCTGATCTGCAGCTGATTGCCGGTAATGTTGCTACGGCAGCCGGTGCAAAAGCCCTGGCGGATGCGGGTGTTGATGCCGTAAAAGTAGGTATCGGCCCGGGTTCTATCTGTACCACGCGTATCGTAACCGGTGTTGGTGTACCGCAACTGACCGCGATTTCCAATGCGGTAGAAGCACTGCAGGATACCGATATCCCGGTAATTGCCGATGGCGGCATCCGTTTCTCAGGTGATATTGCCAAGGCGTTAGTTGCCGGTGCCCATTGTGTGATGGTCGGCAGTATGTTTGCCGGTACCGAAGAATCTCCCGGTGAAGTTGAGTTATACCAGGGGCGTTATTACAAGTCTTACCGCGGTATGGGCTCATTAGGGGCCATGAACCAGAAAGACGGTTCCAGCGACCGCTACTTCCAGAAGCCGAGCGAAGCCGACAAGCTGGTACCTGAAGGTATTGAAGGCCGTGTTGCCTATAAAGGTCCGGTAGCGGCAATTATCCACCAGCAAATGGGCGGGGTACGTTCTTCCATGGGACTAACCGGTTGTGCCAACATCGAGCAGATGCGCACTAAACCTCAGTTTATGAAGATCACGGCAGCGGGCATGGGTGAATCACATGTGCATGATGTCACTATCACCAAAGAAGCACCTAACTACCGTATGGGCTGATCTTAGGCTAAATACTCTTATGCCGCTGAAAACCTTTGCTTATCCGGTTGCAGCGGCTCTCACTTATTATTTTAAACTTGCTGACTTTAGCTTTACTTTTCTAAGTAAGACCAAGTCAGCGGGTTTTATTTACTTAACTGACAGCAGTTAAGTTAACTCATTTAAGGGTTTGTTATGACAAAAGATATTCATGATCACCGAATACTGATATTAGATTTCGGCTCCCAGTATACCCAGCTGATTGCCCGTCGGGTGCGTGAAATTGGCGTTTATTGTGAGTTATGGGCCTGGGATGTCAGCGAAGCGCAAATTCGTGAATTTAACCCGAGCGGTATCATCCTGGCCGGTGGCCCGGAAAGCGTCACCGAAACCGACTCTCCCCGCGCCCCTGAATATGTTTTTAATGCCGGCGTGCCTGTATTTGGTATTTGTTACGGCATGCAAACCATGGCGGAGCAACTTGGCGGCGGCGTACAAAGCTCAACTCATAAAGAGTTTGGTTATGCCGCGGTGGAAGTGATTAGCGACTCTGCCCTGTTTAAGAAAATTGAAGATCATTTAAGCGATAGCGGCAATGCTATGCTGGATGTGTGGATGAGCCATGGCGATAAAGTTTCCGCTATCCCGGAAGGTTTTACCACTATCGCGCAAACGCCAAGCTGTGCTTATGCCGCCATGGCCAATGAAGAAAAGCAATTCTACGGCGTACAGTTCCACCCGGAAGTCACCCATACCAAACAGGGCATGCGTATTCTTGAGCATTTCGTGGTCGATATCTGTCGTTGTGAAAAGCTCTGGACTTCCGCCTCTATTATCGAAGATGCCGTGGCGAAAATGAAAGCCCAGGTTGGCGACGATGAAGTGGTATTAGGTTTATCCGGCGGTGTCGACTCTTCCGTGGTTGCCATGTTATTGCACCGGGCTATCGGCGATAAGCTGACCTGTGTTTTTGTCGATAACGGCCTGTTGCGTCTTAATGAAGGCAAGCAGGTGATGGATATGTTTGGCGATCACTTCGGTTTAAATATCGTGCATGTCAATGCCGAGCAAAGGTTCCTTGACCGCCTGGCGGGAGAAGCGGATCCGGAAGCCAAACGTAAGATCATCGGCAATGTTTTTGTTGAAGTTTTTGATGAAGAAGCCGGTAAACTGGCCAATGCCAAATGGCTGGCGCAAGGCACCATTTATCCGGATGTGATCGAATCGGCGGCTTCTGCTACCGGTAAGGCCCATGTGATCAAGTCTCACCACAATGTCGGCGGTTTGCCGGAAGACATGGAGCTGGGACTGGTTGAGCCGCTACGCGAACTCTTTAAAGATGAAGTGCGTAAAATCGGTCTGGAACTGGGTTTACCTTACGACATGTTATACCGTCACCCGTTCCCTGGACCGGGTTTAGGGGTTCGGGTATTGGGTGAAGTGAAAAAAGAATATTGCGATCTGCTGCGCCGCGCCGATGCGATTTTCATTGAAGAGCTGCATAAAGCGGATCTTTACAACAAGGTCAGCCAGGCCTTTACCGTGTTCTTGCCGGTACGCTCGGTAGGGGTCATGGGCGATGGCCGTAAGTACGACTGGGTAGTGTCATTGCGCGCCGTAGAAACCATAGACTTTATGACCGCACATTGGGCGCACCTGCCTTATGACTTCTTAGGTTTGGTCTCTAACCGCATCATCAATGAAATTGATGGTATTTCCCGCGTGGTTTACGATATTTCAGGTAAGCCGCCGGCAACGATTGAGTGGGAATAACAACAACTTATTATTAGCGCTTTTGTTGTTATTTATTCAGTAAATAAAAACCTGGTTGTTTAGAAGCGGCCAGGTTTTTTTACGTCTGGATGTAAGGGTCTGTTTATCTTTGGCCGTGAATTATCTTGTTGGCTGTTTTTACACTTATCCGCGTTAGAAAAATGTCATGTAGAATAACTACACATCCATTTTTCTGCCTTGATATGTGAAAAAACCGCTCAAAAACCTTAATCCCCTCCAAAGATAAACAGGCCCTAGCTTTGGAGGGGACATTGCCAGTTTTTGTAGTCAAACTCTACCGAGCTTGAGCTGGGAATGCCGAGCTTTTTACTGGTGTTGATATTGTTCTCACTGGGTAAGGCCAGGGTGATAAAATTAAGCTCCAGCAGGTCTATCCATAACTTCTTACCGTCTATATCCACATAAACAGAGGTGCCGGAAACAGCAAAAGGGTCAACCGGAGATTTTTGGTAAATATACACAGGGCCTAATAAGTTTAACCGGCGAAAATTGTCTTTTACCTTAATGCTGGCTGGTCCTATATGGCCCCCCAGCGGCCTTACCGAGCCCTGGCTGGTATTAAGTTTTTTTTGTGCTAATGCCTTGCGTACCGAGTCGACGGCGCTCTCGCCGAAATCCAATACCTCGCTTTTTGGACTGAGCTCATAATGTAATGACGGCATACAGCTCATATGTACAGATGTTTTAGCACAACCGGCAAGTAACAGGCAAAACAGCACAGTGAAATGACGGCATATGGTTTTTGGCATGCTTTTTCCTAGGGTTGTTTTATCACTTGATGATCACCGGGTTAGCTCCTTAAACCGGCAAACAGTGCCAAGCGTTTTTAGTATTATCAATCCGTTCATCATACTAAAAACGCCGGCAGCTGTTGATCAATTAAATAGTATTAAAAGTTTTGTTTAAAGCTATTGGTATTGACCGGGCTGGGCAAAGTAATAGTGCGCCAGCCGTCCACGGCCTTGGCGCCAAACTCGAAGGAGCATGAGCTGCCGGTACATAAATTGTTAGCGGTACAGTGCTTGTTGGCATAAGTGACTTCATGCTCTCCCGGGGTCAGATAGATATCCGGAGCCGTGTCCCAGCCGACATTATATCCGGCCCTGATATGGGACTTGAAGTCGCCGTCGATCATCAGGTCAAATTCACAGGTCCACATACTATGATTTTCAAAATGGAAATCATAGGAGGTGCGGCCGATGGAGATATTCTGATTCGGACAGCCGACCATCATTTCCCAGACGGTGCCCGAGGCACTGCCGCTGACATTCACCCTCAGGGTGCCGTCATGCTGATAATCATAATCAAAGCGCTTGAACGAGAAACCTGAGGTTAAGCCGTTGCTGCTTGCCTTGGTCTGGCCATGCTGGTTCTTGATGGTATAAGAGTCCGGCACATGGAAGGCTTCAAAAGAAACCATTACTTCCCCGTCTTCTTCGCCAAGATAATAAGGCAGGTTGGTTAAGCCTTCATAACCGCCGGAGCGGCTCAGGGCCTGGCCACAGGTGATGGTATCATCGGCCTGGTACGGCACCAGCTCGGAGAATGTCTGGGTGACATAACTGTTCAGCAGGGATTTGAAGCTGGCGTATTGCAGATAAGTATCTGTTAACCCATGGCCGGTTAAATCCGAAGTAAAGGGGTAGGTATGGGTTGCCGGCAGGTTTTTATAGGCCGGAGACGAGTTACTGCGGATCGCATTCATGATCAAATCATTGCTGTTGGTAATGTAACGGTTGCGGCCATCCGCCATCCGGGTGGTGGGGACGGCAACTCCGATAATGCCCATGGCTTTCGACTTTTCCACTCCCTCTGGCATGCGCTGAATGTTTTCCCAGGCAAGGTTTGCATAGAAATTCCCCTGCGAATGGGCAACTATAACCACCTTGTATTGGTTATTAATTTTAGGCAGGTACAGGTTGTTAATATGTATGGATAAATCGTTATCGGTATAAAAAACGTCATCGTTGCCATAATTGCTGATGATCTCAAGCACTTTTTCTGTGGCAAAGCGTCCGGGATGAAAGAATGCCCAGGCCGCCTGTTTCCAGGCATCTGACCAGCTTTTGGCGCCGCCGTCATAAAAGTGCTGCGCCAGTACTTGCCCCCCCTGGGTCATTATGCCTTCGCTGTAATTGTAGGCCACCTGATATTCGGTATTGGTGATCGGGTTTTGCGCCATTAATGTACTTTGCAGGGCATTAAAGCTGCGGGTGATCTGCTCAAGCGGGTTATTCATCCCGTTGGCGTAGACGATTAATTTTTTATCCGCCAGGCTGGTGGCGTTGCTGGTCGCCATTCTGGCGGCGACCTGATAGTCATCGAGATCAACAAACTGTACGTCAAACTCCGATGTTGCCGCCTGGATGTTAAAACTGAGCGCCAGGGCGGCTAAAGTCAAAAGATGTTTCATGCTACCTCCTTATAATACGCAGCTCAGGGCGTTGATTTGCATCACGCTGTTGGTTAATGCGTCGGCGTTGGCCGCATAGCGGTTAAACCTGGCCTGAGAGTTTAAGTGCATGCCCATGATGGTCACTATGTCCTGCTCATTGTTAGGCAGACAAACCGAGGCCTTGAGCATCTCCACTACATTGTTTTGAATTTGCGTGCGGTCTGTGGTCAGCAACAGCTGGCGGATATAGTAGGCATAGGAATAGGCGTAGCGGCGTTTTTTGGCATCACCGGGAAATTGCAGGGCGATCCAGCGTTCTACATCGTCTTTGATGCCGTCATTGTCGCTGTCTACTCCCCCGAGCACGCTGGAGTTGTCCACTTCTACAGGCTCTGGAGGCACATTATCGGCGAGTACCGGAATGATGGTAATTAAATCTCCCAGGGCAATAGGTACATAGACCACGGGAGGACTGGGTTCGACAATATCAACATTCACCGCGCCGGCTTCTTGGCTGGTGAAGGAGAATATTATGGAAAGCATAAGAATAAACTTTTTCATGGTTAATTCCCTTTTTATTGGTGCTATTGCTGTTGTCGCACTTAGCGGCAATAGCAAATGAATTATCGGTATGATCACATCGGATAATCCCGGGTGATCGATTTTGTTGCTTTAAAAATCCTGGTATAGGTAATTGATCAACACCGGCTGGTCGGTCGGGCAGGCGGGTAAGGCGACCGTGACCGCTTTGCCGGTATTGGCGGCGGCCAGCAATAAGGCGTAGTTGGCTTTATTGAGTTCGCCTTCGAGGTTGAAGTAATAGTATTGCGAGCTGGCGCAGGCATCGTTTTTCAGGGTGAAATATATTCTGCCGTTACCCGCTGGGTAGATGCGTTTTACTTCACCGGTTGCACTTGCTGCGGCAAATAAGTTGCAGGAGCAGATTGTCAGCATCAGGGTTAACATTAATTTTTTCATCATGATTCCTTTTTTATTGGCACAGGAAACTCCTTCTCTCGGGGAAAAGTGCTTTTTTGGCCGTTATTGCCGGGTGGAAGCGGTTGCTTTCCCCCGGGAGAGTGGTGTTGCTTGGCGGCAGTTATGACTGCCGCTTGATGGCAGGCATATTGCCTGTGAGGCCGGCATAAATACTCTGGCCGATAATGGCGGCTAAAGCTGTTATGCCGGTACCGGGTTAGCTGTTGATGCTTAGTTCATACGCAATATGGTGCGATAAACATTGGGGGTGCTGCCTAAAGGTTCGCAGCTGCCGACATCGGCATAGGCGACGGAAATGGCTTTGCCGGTGGCTTCTGCCGACAGCAACATGGCGTACATTCTTGCCCGGGCTTCTGCTGAAATATTCTTACTGATGGCAAAAGTGGCTTTATTGGAACATTCATTTACCGCGATGCCATCGCTTTCTAAATTAACCAGTATGGTTTCCATACCGGAATAAGTGCTGATGCTTTTCACCTTGGCGGTGGTGCTGTGCCAAATGGCGTGTGAAGGCAGGGCTAACATGAGCAAAATCGCGCTTAAATAATATTTCATTCTAATTCCTTAATTTTCATCCATAAACTGGCCAGGTCTTATGCCCGGCTAGTTTGATTTAAAGCGGGTGTCTTAGTTTTATGCCCGTGTTCCCGATTACATTTGCCCGGGATACAGAGGCAGCTGGTTAACTAAGACCAGCCTATTAAACGATCGATGTAAAGTAATTGCAACTAAAATGTTTAATTTGTGTTAATTTTTGGTTGTGTTAATGTGTATAGGGCTTTGCGGGCTTATTGTCCGGCAAAGTGGTGATGGCCGGCGAAAAACTTATCGCAGTGTGGCGCTGCTGTTGCGTCGACATCCTTGTTGACCGGAACAGGTGGGATTTGCTTGCAGATATTTTTGTTATCTGTGTTTGTCTGCACTGGAAAAAGGGCTTATGTCTTTACTTAAGGTCTTGTATTACAAAGAAGAGTGAGAAAATATTTATGGATAATATGGTTAAAGCCTTTATTTTGAGCACGCTGATAGCGTCTCAGGCATCGGCTAAAGATATCAATCAGGCTCAGGCATTAAATCAACTTGATGTTGATGTCGATTATAAGTTGAGCGAGCAAAGCCTGGATAATTTGCTGGCACAACAGGTAAATACTGTGATTATTGAAGTCGAGGATGACTGGGGGGCGGGTACCGCGCAAAGGTTGCAATCTTTTGCATCAAACCGGAAAAATAAACTTATCAGCTCCCTGGGGCTGAGTAAAAAAACGCTTTCGGCGATTTCTGCACAAACCGTCAGCAGCAACCCTGCTTCGGAGCAGGGGATATTGGCCAATGCGGATAACAGCATCAGGCTTAAGCAGGACTATAACCACTTACCCTTTATGGTCATGGAAGTGAGTACCCGCTCCGCCCTGGTGGAACTGCTCAATAATAACCATGTGTATCGTGTCCATGAGAACCAGTTGAAGTATCCTGCGGTGACCGAGAGTTTGCCGGTGATCAAGCAGCCGGTCGTTGCTAAAGCGGATTATACCGGGGAAGGCACTTATGTTGCGGTGATCGACTCGGGTATTAATTATCTGATGGAGCCCTTTGGTTGTACCGGGATGAGGGAGCCGGAAGACACCTGTAAAATCGTTCATGGCCGAAGCTGGCGTTATACCACGGATGACCCGATAGATCCCGATCGTCCTGACTCTATCGGTCACGGCACCAATGTCGCCGGCATCATTGCTGCGGTAGCCCCTGCCACCAAATTTCTTTCCTACAAGGTGTTCAACGGCGGCGGGGCCCCGGATGACTGGATTTTTGATGCCATTGATGGTGTTATCGAGGATAAAATTGAAAAAAACTTTGATATTGTCGCGGTAAACCTGAGTCTTGGCGGCGACTCCCTGCACAGTGGCGATTGCGTCGGTTCAGCCTATGACAGGGCGTTTGAACGCCTGATGGATAATGGCATCATACCTGTGGTCTCGGCAGGCAATGAAGGGGAGCTGAGACGGGTCGGCAGCCCGGCATGTGCGCGACATTCATTAACCGTTGGCGCCAGTTTTAAGCAAATCTCTGATAATGCCGTTTTCTCCACTTGCAACAGCGGCGTAGTGACCGATGTCGATACTTTCACCTGTTTCTCCAACCGCTCTGAAAGCGTTGAAATTGTTGCCCCCGGCTCCTGGATTACGGCCGCGGGCATCACCATGTCCGGTACTTCCCAGGCGGCCCCCCATGTCAGCGGTGCGGTGGCTGTGCTGCGTTCGCCGCAAATATTGGCGGATGAGCCGCCACAGGTGGCCATGGATATCATCACACAAAGTGCTACCCCTATGACGGATGTAGAAACCGGTTTGCCATACCGGCGTTTGGATCTGGAAAATGCTGCCAATCAGGCACTGGAATATAAAGGAAAAAGCAGGATTTTTGATGTTGGTGCTTTGATCCCGATTTTTAGTTTACTGTTAAATTAATTCGGGCTGTTGAAAAAATCCCCTGAAGCAGTGAGCTACAGGGGATTTTGCTTTTCAGGGGTTAGCCTGGCCTGGCATCAGTTGTGTGTTTGTTAAAACCCGTCACAAGATAACCAGGTTTCACCGTCACGGCTGCATTCGCGGGTGTGGGTACCGTCTGATGCGTAAACAATTTTTTCCCAGCTGCCGCCGCTTGATTTCGTGATTTGCGTTTGGCTATTGCCGCTATAAGTCGTATGTCTTTTATACCAGGAGGAAAACTCGCCGTTAACTTCTTCATCGAATTTATAACCCATGGCGGACATTTCGCTGATCATTTCCTGGGGATCTAAACTGTCTTCATTTTCGGTAAAGTTGACCCAATCGGTGAGATAACTAATACCGTTGTCGTAATTACTTTGTCTTAAGTCAGAAAAGTAATATTTACCGCCCTGTTGATAGTCAAATCCGTAGCCGCGGTAACCGTCGGGATTCACCGTGTCCGGCTGGCATTGTTCAATATTGTCAACCCGGCCCCCCTGGCCGCCATTGGTCAGGGTATAGCGGGTACCTTGTGCGGTGATTTCGATTTTTTCTGATAAAGAGCAGGAATAATAAAGATCACCATCATAGCCGCGGCTGATGATGTCTTTAGTCAGGGATAAGGTGCCTGACTTCCAGGGAGAAACCACCTCGTCACGATAATATATCGGCCGGATGATATCGCTGAGATCTTCCGTGACCCTGTCGACCCGGGAGAGGAAATTATCATTGTTAAAAAAGATCACTACCTTACGGTACCAGGCATCAATATCGGCAGCTGTGTCGTAGCTTTCTCCCTGGTAATAAACCACGCGGATTTCACTGGTATCGGCATATTGCTCGGTTAATTGTTGGCGGTAGCCGTAACTTTTTTTCAGGTTTTTAACTATGTTGACGGCCAGTTGCTGGCTGGTTTCATCATTGGCGGCGATAAAATCAGAAAATATTTTTTCTGCGGAAATATTATAGTGGGAGACCGTGTTGTATATGCTTTCGCTCAGCCGGCTTTTTATTTGCTGGCGTTTTTCCTGGTCATTGAGAAAAGCACTGCAGTTTTCAATAGAAGATTCTGTCAGGTCTTTTTTTAACGATTCCCATAATACCGTGGTTAACGGCGAGATATGCAATAAACTGCTATCGGTCAGGGTCTCCAGTTGTGGCGGGCGCATCATCTGGTATGCTTCGGTCACTTCCCCTTCGGTTTCATCTATGGCGCCGACGGGGACGTCGACATAAATCGCCGAGTAGGCGGCACATTGCCTTTGCTGCCCGGTTAACTCCATGGTGTAGCTGCCGGCATCGCTAGAAATGGCCGAAGGTTCATTGGCATCTAAGATACCGTTGCCGTTGAAATCGAGCCATACGGTGGCACCGCTGACATAACCGTCAATCACTTTACCGGTTAAGGCGTAGTTGCTGGCGACAGTTGCTTTGCCGGTTTCAGGGCTGGAGTCTGAGCCGGATGAACCACCACAGGCAGATAATAAGGCGCTGGTGATTAGGGAAAAAGGTAATGCTAACTTCATGATTGTTATAGTTCTCTTGAAAGTTCGGCATTATTCTAGATAAAAATGATTTCGTTAACAATATGTAATTTTTGTTAATTTGTTTGTCTGTTTTCTGGGGGGAGAGGTGCCTAAACCGGGGGAAATCTCGATAAGGTACAGCTAAAAATAAAAACACGGGCGAATAAACCCGTGTTTAACTTTATCTGGTTGCTCTCTACATTAGAGCTTCACAGTAAAGATTTCCCATGGGCCGATATCGCTGCGGTTGGCATGGGCGTCACCGTCGTTTTCACCGACGAGATATTTGCCGTGCGCCGATCTAAACGAGACCTTATCGTTGTTTTCAAGGCAGCCGGAATTATCGTCATGGTTGATTAAGGTGAACTGCTCCCAGGAACCCAGGTCGGTGCGGTCCGCATCGAGATCACCATTGCTCTGGGCGCTGAAGTAATAACCCGCATTGGTGCTGATGGAGACCAGGTCGCCACTTTGGATACAGCCTGCAAAGTATTTCGCCTGCTCCAGGTTTAACTTAAACGACTCCCAGGATCCCTGGCTATTGCGGTCGGCATTGACTGTGCCGCCGCCGTTACCTTCTGCCACCAGATATTTGCCGCTGTCGCTGACCAGGGCGATATTTTGGCTGATTTTCGGATAGTCGACAACTGCCTGGTCGGCATAGGTATTGACCCATTCCAGTTTACCGAGCCTTGGCGGGTGGTCGCTGATATTGTTGTGATCTAAACGATTGTCCTCCAGCGGAATATGGCTGAACCGGTATTTGGGGTTGCCCCGATAGCCTATGTAATCGATGCGGCCACAGCCTTTTATGGTGCCGTCCGCTTGCGGTTGTTCACAGGTAAAGGTGATGCCGGTTTTAATTTTAAAATCTATCATTTGCTGATATTGGTGCGGGTTTTTATCCCGCCGGGCAAAGTAGATATTAAAGTCGCCGACGATGATCACCGGCGAGCCGGCGGAATAGGTGTGGATCATTTCCGCGACCTGATCCAGATCTGACTTGTTATTGGCTTCATTGCCGCCGGTGTTGCCGTGCAGGTTATAAAAATGCACGATAAAATCTTTGGCGATTTCGACTTCGGTAATGGTAAAGCCTTTTTCCGTGGCGCAATCCGGGCTGTTAACGTCGCCTGTCAGGTATTCCAGTAAGGTGCCGTGACACTTGTTCCACTCATGGTATTGCACCTTGTTCTGGCTGAAAGGGTAAGGGGACAGGGTTAATAAGCCGTCGCCAAAGGTGGTGGGGGTACCGGCCCAGTAATCGCTGCGGTACGGGTAAGTGGCCGTGGTCAGGTTATCGGTCAGGGCATCGGTTCGCACCCAGTTTTCCTGGATACCGACAATATCGGCACCCCAGCTTTCAATGATGGTGCTGAGCTCGCGCGCCTGGCTGTTGGAGATACCGCTCAGGGCTTCGGGAAATCCCTTGATATTAAAGGTAATGACATCAAGGCTGCCGCTGCTTTCGGCGTAATTTGTCGCCGGGCTGTAATCCAGGCCATAAGCGTCGATATAACCGTGATCCGACATGGTGGCTTCTAAAATCGAAATATAACCGTCGACATCGGAGGCCAGGCCTGCTATCGGCTCGATAACCTTGGCATCGAGCCAGTCCAGGGTAACCTTACCGGCATCTACTACCGGCTCGGCAATATTATCCTTGATCCAGTCCCAGGCATCGTCATACCAGGCGGCCTGGGCATTGGCGGAAAATCCTAATGAGCCGACGATTAATCCGGCAAGTGCTTTTTTCTTAAATTTCATCATTCATCCTTGTTTAAGTTATCCCTTGGGCAAGTCCCGGCAGGGACATGGTAGCAGCTGATGATTGCCGCAGTTTATGCGGCCATCATCGCTTTGCTTGATATTTATAGTTTTCCTATCGTTTTATTTGGTATAGGTGAAGGAATCCGAGGTACCTGAGTAGCTGGAAATGTTCCCGGTCCAGCCTGATTTCCAGTGACCCTGATGCTTCAAGCGGTAGGTTCCCGACGGGGTATCGGCACTCGGCGTCCAGTAGATCCTGGCATTTGAGCAGGCCAGGCAGTCGGCATCGGTATCGCGTATCCATTGAAATTCCGTTTCGATATCGTTGTCGGTCAAGATGGTTTGCCAGCTGCCGTTAACCTTCTTTTGTACCTTTAAGAAAGTATCCATGGTTTTCAGGTTATTGCGGGGATGGCCGGAGCGGAATTCCGCCATAATGGTATCGCCGTATTGGTAGCTGTTGTTGGTGTCTTTGGTGACCTGGCCAAAGCTTTCCCATAAGCGTTTATCATCATAAACCACGCCGATTTTAGTGATGATCTGCTCGTCGCTTAAATCTTTCGGGGTCGGTCCGGCGTCAAGTGCTGTGCCGGCAACCAGGGCATTGGCCATATTGTGATAAACCTGGGTATAACCGGCCAGGGTATTGGCGCCGTAGATGGTATGGCCGCCTTCATAATATTGCAGCGAATACTCTTCCGGTGTGGTGATATAACCGGTATAGGCGTTGGCCAGGCCGGCAATTACTATTTTATCGACCCCCATCGGTGCCAGCTGACCCAACAGGTGCGCTTCCAGGCGGCGTCCTGCCATGGTGGTCATTTCACCCGGCACTGACACTATGGCTAAAGAGTCCAGGATAAACATCTGGAATGGCAATGTGGTGGTATAAAGCTCTGCCCCTATTGCTTCGCGGTTAACAAAAGTTGGTTTAGGGTATTGGCAGGGGTCGTCATCGGCATCGGCCAGCCAGCTGCTGCCGGAGAACAGATTTAACCAGCCAAAAAGGGCGTATTTTCCCAGGTAGCTGTCATATAAACCGGCATCTTTGTTCCAGCTTGTGCCTTCATTGTCGACCGTCATACCTTCAAAAACGCCTTCCATATTGGTGGGACCATCCCAGGCAGAACCCGCCACCATGGACCAGCCAACTGCGCCTTCACAAATCGTGGCAGCACTGGAGCCGGTAAATTCACTGCTGACCTGGTAGCCGGGAAAATCCACGTACTGATGACGATAATCAAGATTGCCTGCGCTGCTTAAAGTGATGCTGGCATTATCGTAGAGGCTACGGGCCTTGGCGTATTGTTTTCCTCCCGAGGCGATGGCTTTTTCACTGTTAGTACCCGGGGTATTTTGCCCGTCGCTGTTGGGGGAAACATCCCCTTCGTTGCTGTTGGCAAAGGCGGCGACAAAGGTTAATGCCTGACTGTAATCGGCGTTGTGATCCCGCTCAAACAGCTGGCTGGCGATGCCTTTGTTGTCGGCGCTTATCAGGCGCTGGCTCTGGTCGTTGGAGACGGCATGGACCGGGAACCAGTTCAGCATGCCGATTTCGGTGCCGTCGTCGCGGGCAAATTTCAGCAGGCTCATGGACTTGTTGGTGGTGTGGCTGTAGTTGGCCGCATCCGGGTTTTGGGCATAAGGCACCATATTCCGGTTGTAGCTGGTATCGAGCAAGTCGCCGCGGTTAAACTTGATGCTGCCGGGGGCCAGGGTATCGGTTGCCCGGACAATCGACTGGTAAATACCGTCGACGATAACATCAAAGTTTAACTCGTCATAACCCAGGGCGCTGAGGTTAAGCAGTACATAATGATCATATCCCCCCGGGCCGACATGGGTATGGGTGGCGGTTAACATCACGTTGCTGTCGTCGTATAAATTGCCGTAACGGCTTTTAAGTTTGGCCACCACCGCCTGTTTGACCCCCTGGGGGATACTCTGGATATCGGCGCTGACAAAGGCTATGCGCTTACCGCTAGCCGGTTTTTCAACCACATAAGCCCTGGACCATAAGCGGGTATGTATGCCTTTGGTGGTCTGGCTGGTATCGCCGTAACCCACCATGCCGGCATCGGCGGCGGGGCCTGTAACGTCATAGATGCCTGAGCCGATATTCCAGCTGCTGGCGGCATAAGCGGATGATAAAGGGGAGGCGAGCATGCCTATTGAGGTACCGACCACCAGGCCTGTACGGGTGATCCTGTTTAATAATTTGTTCATAGTTGCTATTCCTTTGTGACTTGACGGACAACGATAATCAGCCTGCACCGCTTCCCTGTTCCTATGCTCCCGGAGGATTTTTTATTGTTTATTTTATCTGTTAATGCCTGGCAATCCGGGTTGTCAGTGCACTATATCCACGGGGTGGAGCACATAATGTCTTGGCGGTTTTTTATCGTTTTTTTCGTCAAGAGTGACAACATCGTCACCGGCACAAGATAATTGATCAAAATATCGTCGGTCTATGGTAAAAATGACCTAACTGTTCTAATCGGCAGGGGTCATAACGGTAGCTGAAAGAGGGGAAGCCGGGTGGATTTAAACGGTTTTATGCCTATAGTAAAAAATGCCGCCGCTATCTTGTTTTATCAAGCTGTTGAAAGTGAGTCTGGCTTTAAGGAATGAAAGTTCAGGGAGAAAATATGCATACCTTGTTACAGAAAAAGCACGCGCGACAACCACCTAAAAGTTCAGCTCCCGTAAGAGATAATTTCGCCTTTAGCGGGCAAAGTCGTGCGGTAGGCAACATCCTGCGGCAGGGGCAGAGCACAGGAGCTGTGATCCAGCGTTTGCCTTTTGATCCGACAAACCCTGAGCAGAGACACCCGGGTTCAACCTTACCCTATCGTGAAGCCACTGAGCTGGTGGAATGTATCCGTATTATGGGGGAGGAAAACAGGGATTATTGTCGCCAGGAAGTATTGGGGGAAGCACCGCCGCAACCAACTCATGTCAATATACCGGGAATTTCAACGCCGCAGCCTTTTGGTACCCGGGCTAATGCCGCGGGGGCAACCAATTTGCGTGCCGGCGGTGTCAATGTTGTCTTTTTACCGGATGCTGTCAGCGCCGATCCGGCCATGGCCAACCGGGCGCAAACGTCATTTTCTATTTCTGCCTATAACATCAATTACCAGGCCAGTGGCGGGCGGATAACTTCCTTTACCGGTCCGGGAGCGACCAGCATTACCATAGTGACCACTTATGGCGGCGGTGTCAGTGCTGCTTCTACTTCCGGCTACGGACGAGGTACGACAGCGGCGGATGTCCAGGCGGGCAATACCAGTTTAGGTTTTCACGAGGGCCGTCACGGTTTGGACTTTATGCAATTCTTAAATGCGAATCCCTTTCCGCAATTTAGTGGTGCTGTTGGCATGTCGGTTCAGGCATTTGAACAGGCGATGCAGGCCTATGCCACTGCCAGGCAGCAGTTCAATGACGATATGGACAGGTTCAGCGAAACCAATACCGATTGTGTCGGCACCACCATAGATCAATTTAATGCCGCCAACGGCCAACATACGACCATTTGCCAGCAGCAGCCTTAAGCCGGGCAATGGGGATACCGGTTTTGTTTGCATTTAGTGTTGCTGTTAATTATTCACCAGGGTATAGACTGTGGTATGAAAAGTTCAGCTATACGGGGATTATCACGGCATCAGCATTGGTAGCCAGTAGCGATAAAAGGTATGAATTGCTAGTGACGGACAGGTAAACACTAGCGCTTAAGTTAACATGCGCTAACAGGGAGGCGATTCCCCTCAGGGTTGCCAGGATTGCATTTGATACCGGGCGGATCACCGACATAGCTGAAACTTTTATTGCCGTTAACTCGCCCGTTTTTTTGCTCCGTTTAAGCCATAGTCAATCTTACGTTGTTAACATTATTTCTTGCGGCTAAGCACTCGCCAGCACTCCTGCATTTCCTCTATTTTCTTCCGGTAGCCGATAACCTGATATTTGAGCCAATAGCACAGGTGCCTGATACCTTCACTGGTGTGCTCTGTGATGCATTCGGGCTCGCGGGTAATCGCTGCGAATGCATCGAACAGGAAGGCGCATTCTTCACTGAATTTGCTAAAGTCTTCACGCAGGTTGGCAAAATCGTCCGACAGCTGTTCCCTTTTGACGGCATCCTCCGTCAGGGGGAGGTTTGATTCAGACATGACAGCTGCCTCCTTTGCGACTTAACGGCCTATAGTTGCTTGCATAAGCTGATGTTGGCTGCCTGGCGATGGGGGCTGGTATATTTTCTGTTAAACTTTCTGTTAGGTAAGCTTTAACCGAGTGAAACTCTGGCATATCATTAGGGTTAGCCATGGTGGATACTCCATATATCTGTTGTGGTTAGCTGTCTCTGAGTGTTGGTCCACTTAGGGGCAGCGCTTGGTCTATCTGCTGGTTCTCTGCTTTAAACACCTCCGCTGACGGGGAATTCACCTGTTAGTGATAGTACAAAATACCGGAAAAATCCCCCTGGGCTGGCATTTAATATTTATGTCAATTGCCCGCACTGTATCGATAGCAGTACGAAAACATCAACTATATGAAAGATATGAATAAAAATAGGGGGTGATGGCTTGTTATTGGGCAGCAACAGTCAAGGCAAACATCGCCGGTATATCTGTCCCGGGCAGGCTCAGGTCATAAAATCGTCGCTTAAATGAAATATTGTCCGCTCAGCTTTGAACCGGCCCGGTAATTACCGTATTATGAGGAAAAATCAAAGCAATAAGCAGATAAATGATGGACCAAAAATTAAAAGCTGTTGTCAGCGAAGCAGATGAAAATCTCCAGGTTGAGCAGCCAATGGAGCAAGAATTTAAACGCATCATCACGGCAATAGGTGAAGATCCAAGCCGTGAAGGATTAGTCGATACGCCCAGTCGGGCGGCAAAAGCCCTGAAATATCTGACCCGGGGTTATGAGCAGGACTTAGATACCGTAATTAACGGGGCTTTGTTCAGTTCAGAATGCGATTCTATGGTGGTGGTGGATCATATCGAGCTGTATTCCTTATGCGAACATCACATGTTGCCCTTTACCGGCCGCTGTCACATAGGTTATATCCCCAATGGCAAAGTGTTGGGCTTATCCAAGCTGGCACGTATTGTTGATATGTATGCCCGCCGTTTACAGATCCAGGAAAACCTGACCCAGGAAATTGCCAATGCCATTATGGAGGTTACCGGCGCTAAAGGGGTCGGGGTCGTGGTAGAAGCTTCCCATTTATGCATGAGAATGCGCGGGGTGGAAAAGCAAAACTCGGAAATGAAAACCTCCTGCATGCTGGGCTCTTTTATGAAAGATAAAGATACCCGGGCGGAATTTTTACAGCTGATTAAAGCATGATGAATAACGCTCCCTGGGCCCTGGTGACAGGAGGCGCCCAGCGTATCGGTGCCTACTTTAACCAGCGCCTTGCCGAGGCGGGTTTTAACCTTGTCCTGCATTATCACCAATCTGAATCGGCGGCGTTGGCGTTAAAAACACAGCTGGAGCAGCACGGTGTTCAGGTGGTGTTATGGCAGGCAAATTTAGCCGAGCCAGAAACCCTGCCTTTGGCTTTTCAAAGGCTGCGCAGCCAGGTACCGCAGCTTGATTTACTGATCAATAATGCCTCGATATTCGAGCAGGGCGCTTTGCTTGAGTCCTCTTTAGCCCAGATCCAGGCCCATATGCATGTTCATCTCACCAGCCCCTGGCTGCTGATCCAGGAAATGATCAAGCTTAACACCGGGCCCTCTGCGCAGATCATTAATATCTTAGATGCGAATTTGGCGCACCGTTATACCGGTAAATCGGCGTATTTTATTGCCAAAAAAGCCCTGGAAACCTTAACCGAGCTGGCGGCAATAGAATGTGCCCCTAAGATCAGGGTAAACGCGCTGGCGCCGGGTTTTGTACTTGAGGCGATAGATGCCGTTAACGGCGGCCCTGAGCATAAAGACATTAACTTATTACAAGCTAAAGTGCCGTTAAACGACCTATTTTCGGCGATTGAATTTTTGCAAAATAATCATTCCATCACCGGACAAACCATTAATATTGACGGAGGGAGCCATCTACAATGTCCACCATATATGTTGAAGAATTAGAAATTTATACCATCTTGGGGATCACGGCAGAAGAGCGTGAGCACAAGCAAAAGATCCTGATTGATTACTGGCTTGATGTTGATATTTCCAAGGCCATGCTCAGCGATGACATCGAAGATTGTGTTAACTACCGCACCATCAATAAAAAAATCTTATCTGTGGTGGAAAATTCCAGTTATAACACCATAGAGCGTTTATTGGGGATCTTGCTGGAAGTGGTGCTTGGCTTTGATGGCGTCTCGCACGCAAAAATGAAAATCGCCAAGCCCGGGGCATTACGTTACGCTAAAAATGTCTCCATTACCGCCGAGCGCTCTGCCTGATGGCGCTTTATATTGTTGCCGTGGGCTCGAATATAGAGCCGAAAAAGCATATTGAGCAGGCCTTTGCCTTAATCAAGCAAATGGATGTTCAGGCAGATATCGCGACCTTGTTGCATACCAAGGCGGTGGGTTTTACCGAGCAGGCGGATTTTATCAATACCGCGTTTTCGTTTTCAAGCTCCCTTGATGCCGCGGCGTTAAAAGCTTACTTGCGTGATATCGAGGCAAAGCTGGGGCGGGTGCGTACCGCTAATAAAAACGGCCCGCGCACTATAGACTTAGATATCGTTAAAATCGATCACGACATCGTTGATCAGGATTATTTTAAATATGATTTTGTCAAAACGGCTGTCGATGAGTTGGTGACCAGACTCAACTAAGTTCAGTTGAGCCAGCCTTTACCTCAGCTTAAGTTTAAATTTACGCCTCGCTGTTTTGAGCGCTGACCAGCTGCGCCAGCTCGGTGCGGCTGGAAATACCTAATTTATCATACACCCGGTAAAGGTGGTTAGAGACAGTAGATGGAGCCAGGGAAAGGGATTTGGCCACTTCTTTAAAGGACAGGCCCTTGCAGATAAACTCGACAATTTCCTGCTCCCGCTTACTTAGCTGATCCAGTGGTCCCAGAGGGCGCAGGCTGACAATAATCAACTCTCCCATGGGCTTTAGGCTGACCGCGAGCTGGCCGACTTCTATGGTTTTACTTTCATTGCTGCTGAGTTTAGGTAAAGCAAAAGGCAAAGTTGTGCCGCGCTCGGGAAAGTGCTCATTGAGCAGGGCAACAAAACGCGGCTGGACCTCGTGGAAGCAGCCTTGCTGATCGCAGATGGCGGAAGTGGCCTGATCTACCGTTTGCTGTAATTCATCACCGACACGCAGGTGCAGAAAAAAAGCATGGGATACCGCAGAAACCAGATGAAAAATAAGGTGTTGTTGCAGTTCCCGCTCTTGCTCGGTAAAGACATGCTCCCGGTCGAAACGATACAGGCTTAATAAGGTATAGAGGCCGTTTTTACTGTCCAGGTGCCCCGAGGCCAGGATACGTTTAATGCCGTAGGGCCGGAACAGCTTCCGGTATAAAGGCGAGTTAAAAAAAGCTTCATCATCAATTACTTCAGACATATCCACCGGCTTACCCAGGTTATTGATCACCGCATCACGTATCGGGTTGATCTCCATGGTGGCTTTTAAGCGTTTGGCATACTGCTTGTCGAGGCCGACCTGGGTGACATAATGAAAATTGATACTGGCTTCATTGCCCGTGCCCCAGAAGGCGGCGTCAAAATCAATTACCCGACTTAATTGTTCCAGTGCCCATTCCCGGTATTGGTTTGGGGGAATGCGGGTAGCAGAGCGGTATAAGTGGCTGATAAATTCGTCCAGTGTACGTGAGTCGGGCATATGTGCAGATCCTGGCGCCTGGTTATTATTTGAATATGGTTATTTTTATAACCTGATAATAAACATTCCGTTAGGTGATGGCTACTTTCTTGTGAGTTTGCGGTTAGGTTATATCTACTATTTAGCTGCTCAGTTTTTTTGCCGATACTGGCACCATTAAGATGTTAACCCCCGCCCCTTAACTGCCGTGACTTGGCTCATGGTAAAAGGCTGCGGGCATTTGAGGAATATTATGCAACCTAACAATACCCTGGAGAGCGAACTGGTCGCCAATGAAGCGCTGTTTACCGACAGTTTTTTTCAGCAGTTTACCCTGCGTAAAAACAAGCAACCGCTGCAGCTTAATGAGACTATCAGCAAAGATTATCAGTTTCCGACCTTTTACGGCAATGTGACCTGTGCTATCGGGGTTTTCCTTTGTGATTATCAACAAGCACATAAGCTTTTGCCTCATCCGAAAATGAAGCCGGTGGCTATGCCCAAAGGGCGGGCCTTAGTGACTTTCTCCTGCTATGAATACCAGAATGTTATGGGCATTGCCCCCTATAACGAAATTGCCATGACTATTCCCGTGATGGTGGATCCTGCGATTAATATTCCGGTACTGCCTATGGTTATGGATGGTTTTAGCAAGTTTGGTTATTACGTTTTCCATATGCCGGTGACCTCACTGGAAAACCGCATCCGCGGTAACAAGATCTGGGGCCTGCCTAAGGTGGTAGATACCGTAGATATCAAGGTCGAGGACGGCATATCTAAAACCCGGGCGACGGACGAGCAGGGCAACTTTTATTTTTCCCTGGAAGTACCGACACAAGGTAAGTCTACCCATTTTGATGTCCGCTCAAATCTATACTCCCGTCTGGATCAAGACTTGCTGCAAAGCCCGACCCAGTTTAAAGGGGATTTCAACGTCACTAAATATATGGACAGGTTATGGAAAAGGGGCGGCTCAGATCCGGGTGTGCTGAAAATCGGTGCAGGCCCTTACGGCGATATGCTTAAAAAACTGAAGATTGAGCCGCAGCCGTTCCAGTTCCGTTATGCCCATCATATGAATGCCTGCTTTGATTTGCCCAATGAAAATTACCAGGCCCCGTTTACTTTTACCGGCTAACTGAGCCGGAGAAAGTGTTTACCAATAGAGAAACAGCTAAGAACAGGAAATGTGTGATGCCAGCTTCATTTAAACAACAAACCGTTTTACTTGTCGGGGCCGGCGCCGTCGGCGCTACCATTGCCGCCTGGCTTGCCCCCAAGCTTAAAAACTTTTATGTGTTAGATCAGGGGGAAACCCTTAAAGCTATAGAAGAAAAAGGGGTCAGTTCCTATTTACAGCACCATAAGCAAGCAACAGAAAATACCCCGGTGAAAACGGTGGCCAGCCTTAAAGAGTGCCCTAAACCGGATATTATCTTGTTGTGCGTAAAAAATTACAGTTTAGACGGTTTGTCCCAGGCGATACTGGATGTTTATGGTGAGCAGGCCCTGAAAGATATCGTGGTGGTGGGGCTGCAAAACGGTGTTGAAAATCAGCAAATATTGCCAAAATACTTTCCTAAACTGGTCTACGGTATTATCAGTTTTAATGCCTGGCTTGATGAACCCGGAGTGGTTGGTTATCAGGCCAAGGGACCTTTTATTTTCGGCACCCCGGATAATAGCCTGCAAACGGAAGTTGAGCTGGTCACCTCGGTATTTAATTTAGGAGTCGAGGCCATTGCCAGCCGGCATTTTCAGGATGCGGCGCTGTCAAAAATGATCATCAACCTGACCAATTCCTTTACTACTTTGATGGGCTTGGGGTACCGGGAAATCGATCACCCGTCTTTGTTCCAGAAAATTCTCAGCCAGCTGACTTATGAGGGGGTAAAAATTGTTAAAGCTTCCGGCCATAAAGAATGTAAGGTCGGGGATATTCCCAGCTGGTTTATTATCAGCGCCAGCGCCAAGTTGCCGCAGTTTTTAACGCGTAAGGTGTTTAATAAAAACGTCAAGAAGATGGTGGTCAGCTCTATGGCCCAGGATATCATTCAAAATGGCCGCAGCGATAATGAGCTTGACGGCATCAACGGGTACCTGCTTGAGCTGGCGGATAAGTTTAATGTCGAGGCGCCCTATAACAAGGCGATATACCGACTTTGCCGGCAGGCATTCAGCCAGGAGAAGTTTGAGCCTATCAGCGTCGAGGAAGTTTGGCAGCAAATGGCGTTAAATCGCTAACGGCTAAGCCGTTTGACAATAAATTTATTGCTAAAACAGGTGACAATAAACCTCTTGTCACCTGTGGGTAACAAAGATCATCAGGATAAAAAAGCCGATAATAATGGCATTGAACGAGATAATGTAAGCAAATCCCCTCAGGCCGTCTTTGACGGTGTAACCCTTTTCGGTCAGATACCACCACCAGATACCGCACATCAGAATAGGCAATAAAATGAAAAACTTTATCATAAAGTTAAATAGTTACTTATTATATTCCAATATCATAGGCGAAAATATCGGCCGATGCTATCGGTGAAATTAGATATTTCACAGTATTTGCTCTTCTTTGCTTTGGCGGAGGGGTAAACCTTTCCCCGGCGGACGGTGAATGCTCTATTTTAACTGTCTTGATACAGATCAAATCTCTTGCTTTTTAAAACTGGTATAAAACACTGCGGTAAATTGTATCAGAAAATAAACGTATGACTTTGGTGAGTAATAAGAGCACATTAACAGCTTCTCATTTGGCACAAAAAAACTTGTTATCCTGTGCGCCCGACACCCCTTTGTGTCTGGCGGCACAAATGATCCGAACCCATAAAACCAGCTCTATTTTGATAGAGGAGGACGGTAAAACGATCGGCATCTGGACTGAAGCCGACTGCGCTAAATTATCCTTTGAGCAACAAGATTATTTTGACAGCCCGATCAAGCAGTTTATGAGTGCGCCGGTGCTGACCATAAAGGCCGATACCCCGTTGCAAAAGATCATTATGACCTTTTACCGGAATCGGGTACGTCATTTGCTGGTAGTGGATGAAAATGAGCAGGCGATAGGCATAGTGAATCAAACGGATGTAATTAAAAAGCAGGGAATCGAGCATTATCTGCAGCTAAGAAAAATAAAAGATAACTACAACTCCAGAATACCTGTGATCAGCGGCAAGCTGCCGGTGAGTAAAATCGCCGAAGCCATGGCGGAATATAAGAGTTCCTCGGCGCTGGTTAAAGATGAACAAAGCGGCGAGTACGGCATTATCACCGAGCGGGATTTGCTGACCATTCTGGCGGAAAAGCACCGGGACCGCGATGCCTGGTTTTATGCCGCTTATCCGCTGGTGACCATACATGATGAAGATACCCTGCATCAGGCCTATATCACCATCAAGCAAAACAATATCCGCCACCTGGTGGTGACCAACAGTTTAAGTGAAATCGTCGGTATTTTGTCTTTGCAGCATATCTTATCGGATATTGAAATTGCCTATGTGCAAAAACTGGAAACCATTTTAACCGAGCGCGATGATGCCCTGCGGGAGTCGAAAAAAAGCCTTTATTTTGCTGAAAAAATTATCGAAGCCTCCCTCGACAGCATTATGGTGACCGATGCCAATGGTTTGATCTTATCGGTGAACTCGGCCTTTACCAAGCTCACCGGTTATAGCGAAGCCGAAGCCATAGGGCAACCGGCGAGCCTGCTCAGCTCCGGGCGCCATGATCAAACTTTTTACCGGGAAATGTGGGGAGCGATTGCACAAAACCGCATGTGGCAGGGGGAGATCTGGAATAAAAAGAAAAACGGCGATATTTATCCGGAATGGCTGACCATAGTGCAGATAGATCAGGACGATGAAAGCGAGCATTTGTTTGCCGCCATTTTCAGCGATATTACCGACCGTAAGGTCAGTGAAAATAAAATTCACGCGCTGGCGTTTTTTGACGATCTTACCGGTTTGCCCAACCGGCGCTTATTTAACGACAGGTTTGAAATTGCCTTGTCCACCGCCCACAGAAACGGGCAGCAGGCGGCGGTGCTGTTCCTGGATTTAGATCGCTTTAAGCAGATCAACGACAGCCTGGGGCATAAAGTCGGCGATGAACTGTTAAAAGCGGTATCGAACCGTCTTAATGCCAGCCTTAAAGAAGGGGATACCGTTTCCCGTTTCGGGGGTGATGAATTTGTCTTGTTATTAACGGAAATGGATTGCGTCAAAGACGTGGTTTCCGTGGTGGAGCGCATCAGTAAGGTGTTGAGCCAGCCTTATGAGCTGGAGTCGAAAAAACTGCATGTAACCCCGTCAATCGGCGTGGCCATTTATCCCGAGGACGGTCAGGATACGGATACCTTGCTTAAACATGCGGATATTGCCATGTATAAGGCCAAGGACAGCGGCAGAAACTCATACCAGCTTTATACCGCAGAAATGAATGTAGTGGCGATGGACCGTTTGCTGACGCAAAATTATTTACGCAGTGCGTTGCAGCAGGATGAACTTGAGCTGTTTTACCAGTTGCAGTTTGACAGCATCAGCGGCCAGGTGGTGGGTATTGAAGCCTTACTGCGCTGGAACCACCCTGAATTGGGCTATGTCTCCCCCGCCTATTTTATCCCGATGGCGGAGGAAATCGGCATTATCGTTGATATCGACCGCTGGGTATTGCGCCAGGCCTGCAAACAAAGAAAGCTTTGGCAACAGCAGGGGCTGGAAGATGTCCGGGTAGCGGTGAATATTTCCGCCTTGCATTTTCGCCATGACCTGATCAAGTCGATTGAACTGGCGTTAAAAGAAACCGGTTTAGATCCCAGGTTATTAACCCTGGAAGTTACCGAAGGCTGCCTGATTGAAAATATCGAACAGGCCAGTAAAACCCTGACCCGGGCCAATGAACTGGGCATTAAAAACTCTATTGATGATTTCGGTACCGGTTTCTCCGCCCTGAGCTATTTGACTCAGTTGCCGTTTGATACCTTAAAGATTGATGCCGGTTTTATCCGTAAGTTGCCTTTTGATCAGCAGGAATGTCAGATAGTGGCCACCATTATTGCTATGGCACAAGGGTTGAATCTCGGTATTGTCGCAGAAGGGGTGGAAACCCGGGAGCAGGTGGACTTTCTCACCAAAAAAGGCTGCTCGGTGATGCAGGGCTATTTATATTGCAAACCCGCCAATGCCGACAGCATCAGTGCACAGCTGCTTGAACTTTACGGGAAAAACAGTGCTAATATCGCCGGAGAAAATATTGGTGTTGAAAACCTGGCTGAAATCTAAAACCTGATTTTTATTTCCTTTGCCGGAAGGATAAATGACCGGCAAAGGAAAGCCTGTTTACCTTTATGAGTTGTTGCCGTTTTGTGCCTGGTTCTTTTCGATCAGCACCGTTAGCGGTTTACGGATGGAATATAAGAACAGCAAGCTGGGAATGACCATAAAGGCGGTAAGTACAAAGAATAAGGACCAGTTGCCGTCTAGCCAGTCGACAATAATACCGGAATAAGAGCCGAGCATAACCCGGCCAAAGGTGCCCAGGGAGGCCATCAGCGCATATTGGCTGGCGGTAAAGCTATGGTTGCACAATACCGATAACAGGGCGACAAAAGCCACCGAACCCCAGGCGGAGGTAAAGCCGTCGACAAATACGGTAAAGGCAAACAGTGCTTTATCCGGGCCGACAATTGCCATCACGGAAAACAGCAAGTTGCTGGCAGCCATTGCCGTGCCGCCGATAAACAAGCCCTTTAAAATACCGTAGCGTATGGTAAAGACACTGCCGATCAGCGAAAAAATAATGGTGACCGACCAGTTGATCATTTTCGAATAATAGGCAATATCGCTGTTGGAAAAACCTACTTCCCGGTAAAACACTATCGACATGCGTCCCAGGTAAGCTTCTCCCAGTTTAAATAAAAAAATAAAGAGTAAAATGGCTATCGATAACCGGGCGCCGTTGCGGTCGAAAAATTCCTGGATAGGGGCAACTAAGGTGGTCAGTAACCAGGCGGTCAGACGGTGGGTACGGTTAGGCGTCGAAACAAGCCCTGTGCCCGTTGCGTTATTCATTAGCTGGCTGTTGACCACCTTATTTAAGCGGGTCAGCTGCTGGCTGAAAAGCAGCAGCAGTAGCAGGATAAAGACACTGATCAGCCAAAAGCGGTAACCGCTGTCGATAACCCCCTGCGGCCAGCCGGGATAACCTATATTGGCATAAATGATAGCGGCAAAAATGGCCGGTAAAATAAGCAGGATAGCCAGCGGTTGCCGGCCCTGGGTAGGCAGGACTTGCAGGTAATTTTTTTCTATTTTGGCTTGTACCGCCTCGCGGTTGCTTTTCGGTTCACGCACCACCATGGCGGTGATCATTAAAATAGCCATGATCACCGCCAGTACCAGGTATACCTGCGACCATTGCCAGTCTGGCTGATCCACCAGGATAAAGGGGATACTGCCTAAACCGGCAAAGCCGGTCCACCATCCGGAGGTGGCCATGGCGGAGCCGGCCGCCATGTAATTTGTGTCTTTATCCTGCAACAAGTCGATACGATAGGCGTCGATGGCAATATCCTGGGTAGCGCCGCAAATGGCGATGATTAAGCCAAAAAAGGCCATCAGGCTGAGCTGGTTGACGACATCTAGCTGGCTTAATTGCAGTGTGGCCAACATGATCAGCAGCTGGGTGGCTAAGATCCAGCTACGCCTTTGCCCTATAAACCGGGTTAATAAAGGTACTTTGAGGCGGTCTACCAGGGGCGACCAAAGAAAGTTAATGCTGTAAGCGACAAAGATTAAACCGAATAAGCCGATACTGGAACGGCTTAAACCGGCATCTGTTAACCAGCCGCTCATGGCAGAGCCTGTCATCACCCAGGGAAAACCGCTGGCAATACCAAAGCAAAAGATGCTGAGTAACCTGCGATCTTTAAAGTAGGACAGGGTTTGTCGTAAGCTGTGGGGTGAAGACATAAATAGCGGGTACCTGAAAAAGTCTGGAGACAGGATGAATAATGAAGGCTAGGTTATCAAAGACTTGCGTTTATAGCCAGGGAAGGTGGCGGTTGCAGGGAATTAGTCTGTCAGTAATTGTTTTGAGCTGGGTTTTTAGGGGAGGTTCTCAGTTATGGGGGCGATAACTGACTTATTACAGAAGACTTAAAAGACAGGTTCAGGGAATAGGGCGCCAGCCGATGCAATCTATCGGGTAGCTGCCGGTGCCGGCGAAAAAGTCCAGACAGGTGTTGATTTCGCTTTTCAGGTATAAGTCGTGACTCAGCGACTGGGCACCGTGTAAACTGATTTCATGGACAATATGCCAGAACACCCGTTCCTGGGCATTACCCGGGGTTTCTTCGGTGACATTGAGCAAGGTCCATTCATCCATAACATCGACAATAAATTTATCCAGTTCGGTATAATGTATGCCCTGCTCCAGAACCGCCTTGACATAGGCGCTGATTTGCGTTGTTTTTTCGTTGATAAACTGCTCGATTATCATTCGTGATCCCCAAAATGCTATTGGCTTATTTAATTCCTTTTAGAAACGAATGTGGAAGAATTTCCATCGTTTGGTGATAAGCGCCGATGTGAAGTTTTATTATATAGATTCAGTATTAGTTATTAACGATAAAGCGGGGCTTGTCAAAAGCAATACTAGTGTTTTTTGTCAACAAATTGTAAAAAAGAGTATATAAGTTTGATCGGTATCAATAAATTTTTCTTTTTCTCCGCTGTTTTATTGATGCCGATCTTTGACAAGCTTTGTCTTTTCTGCTTCTGCTTTAATGAAAAAGCTTATTGTGCCGGCAGCAGAGTCGCTTTTTTCAGGATCACGGGTTTTACCGGAACATCCGACCAGGCCATTTCTGAGTTATAGTCGGTTTCTACCTGGGCCATGGCCTCAAGGACTTCTTCGCCTTCGACGATAGCGCCAAAAACTGCATAACCCCAGCGTTTTCCTGGATCCAGGGATTTATTGTCGGCGACATTGAAAAAGAACTGGCGGTTGGCGGTATGGGGGCGATTTTCCTTGGCCATGGCAATGGTACCGGCTTCGTTCTTCAAACCGTTGCCTGATTCATTGACTATGCTTTCATTGACTTTTTTCTCGATGAACAGGGGATCGTAACCGCCGCCCTGAACGATAAAGTCTGCCATGATACGGTGGAAGATAGTATTGTTATATTCCCCTGTGACCACATAGGTGAGAAAGTTATCGACGGTGAGCGGTGCTTTTACCCGGTCAAGTTCGACGATAATAACCCCCATAGAGGTTTCCAGTTTCACCCTGGGATAGATGTTGTTGGGATCTATCGCGGCGTTTTTGGCCTGGCTGAAAAAGCTGAGGCAGAGTAAAAATAACGTCAGAAGTTTTATGCTAACTGCTTTCATAGTGCTTTACCTGATAAATTGCTGAATTTCGGTATTGTCAATAACCTGGGCCAACAGCAAAGCCAGTTGCTGGTTAAAATCCCGCTCCAATACCGCAATATCTGCTTTTAACGGTCCGTGGCTGCTGCCGCGGTTGCGAAAAGTATTGGTGAGGGTGCTGATGCCGTTGTCAATTTTCACCGTCAGTACGATTTCACTTTTGACCTGGTATTGCATCAGTTGCTGGTCGACCTTGATTAAGGCCTGGTCGATAGAAATTTCGATGGCATTGGTGCCGACCGGGCCCATGGCCATACCCTGTTTGTTTAATTGTGCCGTTAAGCTTTGCGCCACTATGTCTTTAAGGGGGGCCTGCGAAGAAAACAGCTGCGCCGCTTTTTCCGGGCGTGAAATCTGTACTATGTGGTTGCCGGTGCGCATGTCAAGAACCTGGAGTTGCGCCTGCTTATTGGCATACTTGCCTGAGTTTGCCGCCATGACCTCGGGGGCGACAATCAAGTGACTCGGGGTCTGGCTGCAGCCGCCGAGCAGCAACAGGACAGGGATGGCCAGCATAGCGCCGAGCTGCACCCGGGCTTGTTTTAAGGAAGTTAGATTTTTTAGTTTCATTTTTTTATCGCTGAAATAGTGACGAATTTTTCATTGGTGGCAATCAGTTTATGGTTGCCGAAAATACGTTGTAATTTAACATGATAACCTAATTGTCTGTTACCGATAATACGCAATTCCCCGCCTTTTTTTAATACCCTGAAACTGTCATTGAACATTTGCCAGGCAATATGATCTGTGGTGGCGGTTTGTTGATGAAAAGGCGGGTTACAAAGAATGACATCGGCGCTGCCCCCCTCAAAGCCGGTCAGACAGTCATTGACATGAAAAATGCAGTTATCCATGACCTGGGGTAAGTTGTTTTCAATATTTTCACGGGCAGAAGCAATGGCCATATGAGATTCATCGACAAACTGCACTTTAGCTTGCTCCTGGGCGGCGAGCACCGTTAAGCCGATAACGCCGTTACCGCAGCCTAAATCGATTACCCGGCTGCCGGCGGGAATTTCGGGCAAGTTCTGGATAAAATAGCGGGCGCCTAAATCTAATTTCTCCCTGGCATAGACATTGGCATGGTTACTCAGGGAAAAACGGGTATTTTCCAGCGGCCAAACAGTTGGAAAGGGGGAGTTATATCGGGCAGGGTTGTCCAGCTCGGCAAAGACCAGCCGGGCTTTTTTCACCGCCAGTGAGGTTTTGGTCGTCCCCAGGTATTTCTCAAACTGCTTTAATGTTGAAGTGTGTATTTCCTTGGCACGGTCGGCGGCGATAAAAATGACGTTGTCGCTATATTTTTGTTTTATTTTTAATAGCTGGTCACTGAGTAAGGACTTACTTTTTGGGTTCTTGTATAAGATAACATCGATATCGTCCGGCAAGGGATCTAAACTGGTCAGTTGGCTGCGGTTATCATCACTGAGATAGTTTTGCTCCAGATTATGCTTGATGCCGCAGATACTCAAAAAAGAATCGTTGACGGTAAAGAGCTGGCTTTCGGTAAAGTTTACCGTTAATGCGCCAAATAAATCATTAAAGATTAACACCCTGGTGCCGGGTTTGATCAGCTGGTGCTGGGCAATATGGTTGACCAGGTACTCGTCGGCGGCATCCCAGGCCTGTAAACTGCGGTTGACCTGTGCCAGGGGATAGCGGTCAAGGTGGAGGTTTTTGTCATTGATAATAAAAGGACTGAGCATGGTGTTAATAACTTTTATTTGGGCCTGTCCCGGGTGTAGCCCGGAGGTAAAATATGGAGAATAGGCCGTTATTGTGACAAAATTCCGTTAATGTCGCCAGTTTTATGCTATGCCCGCGTAGTAAGGAATGATTATTAACATCACCGCCCCCAATGCCGATTTGCAATATTTTCCGGCTTTTATCCCTATGGCCAGGAGCCGGCTGTTATATGATGAGTTAGCGCAGCAACTGGACTGGTCCCAGGACAGTATTGTGCTCTATGGTAAACCCGTGTTGATCCCCAGGCTGCAGGCCTGGTATGGCGATGATGGCCTTGATTATACCTATTCAGGGCTCACTTTAGCGGCGAAATCCTGGTTGCCGGTATTGATACAGCTAAAACAAATGGTGGAAGCAAAAACCGGGGAGCAGTTTAATGCCGTGCTGGCAAACCTTTATCGTGACGGCAATGATACCGTTGGCTGGCACAGCGATGATGAACCTGAATTGGGGGAAAATCCGGTGATCGCTTCTTTGTCATTCGGCGGGGAAAGAAACTTTAACTTAAAGCATAAAATTTCTGGTGAAAAGCTGACGGTACCTTTAAAATCAGGCAGCTTGCTGACCATGGCCGGGCAAACCCAGCGCTTTTGGCAGCACTGTCTGCCCCGGACAAAAAAGGCAAAATTGCCGCGGATTAACCTGACGTTTCGGCAAATAAAAAGCTAAAAATATTTTTTCAGGTTTAGCAAAACCTTATGATTTTTTCATTCAATCGGCCATCTTGTTTGATGGCATATTCAATCTAACAAACTAGAGTTAATGATGATAAGCCAGTTACCGGGCTAATATCATCAGGGAAATAACATGACAATTGAAGCCATAATCGAAGAAAAGTTACTCACGGCATTCTCTCCCGTGCATTTGGATGTGATTAATGAAAGTCACCAGCACAACGTGCCCCCGGGCAGCGAGTCGCATTTTAAAGTGATCATAGTCTCAGAAAAATTTGAAGGGGAGCGTTTGATCAACCGTCACCGGGCCATCAACACCTTGCTGGCCACCGAGTTGGCGGAGCATATCCATGCCCTGGCTTTACATACCTATACCGAAAAAGAATGGCAGAATTACTACGCAGAGAATACGCCGTTATCGCCTAAGTGTCTGGGAGGCGGGAAAAAGCAGTCGATATAAAAGCAAAAGGTGTTAAATTTTATAAGTGAAAAGCGACTTCGACCGAAGTCGCTTTTTAGTTTCTGTTGTAACTGTTGAGGGTTTTGGCAAACCTTGACCTGTAGCCCTTGACTGGTCTGTTTATTTTTACGGTACATAAAATATGCAGCTATTTAGCCTGGGGCTCAGCAAATTCAACTGTTTTTAAAGGTAAGGTTTCCAATTTTTGTCAAATTCTGTTATTTGTTTACCCCATTAAAAAGAATAACAATTTTTTGGAAACAGGTATGTTGGTTAACGGGTTCAAAAACGCCGTCGCCGTCATTGACACTTTTACCGAGTTAACCGGCAAAATAATTGCTTGGTTAACCCTGGTCATGGTGTTGATGACCTTTATCATTGTCTTATTGCGTTACGGCTTTAACCTTGGCTGGGTGGCCATGCAGGAGTCAGTGCTTTATTTTCACGGCATCGTTTTTATGCTCGGGGCTGCCTATACCTTAAAAGCCGATGGCCATGTACGGGTAGATATTTTTTACCAGAGATTCTCGGCTAACACTAAGGCGCTGGTGAATTTGCTGGGTGGCATTTTTCTGTTATTACCCGTGGTGCTGTTTATTTTCTATATTAGTCTGGATTACGTGGTTATTTCCTGGCAAATCATGGAAAAATCTTCCGAAGCCGGTGGCCTGCCACTGGTTTATCTCAATAAATCCCTGCTGTTGCTACTGCCGGTGACCTTGTTATTACAAGGTCTGGCAGAAATTATGCGTAACCTGGTGTTTTTACTTGCAGGTAATAGTGCAGATAACAGTAAAGCGGGAGAGAGCTAGTCATGGAATATGCAGCCATTTTGATGTTCGTGGTCGTATGCCTGGTATTATTGCTGGGTTACCCGGTCGCTTTTTCTCTGGCAGGTACCGCACTCTTGTTTGCCGGGGTTGGTATGGCCCTGGATGTATTCGACCCTGCTTTTTTAACAGCTTTACCCAGCCGACTCTACGGGGTAGTGAATAATCAGACTTTACTGGCGGTGCCCTTGTTTGTTTTTATGGGGGCTATGCTTGAGCGCTCGAAAATAGCAGAAAACCTGCTTAACGCCATGTCCCTGCTTTTTGGCCGTTTTCATGGCGGCTTGGGGATTTCGGTTATTCTGGTCGGGGCCTTACTGGCAGCAAGTACAGGTATTGTCGGAGCGACAGTTGTGACTATGGGGCTTTTGTCCTTACCAACTATGCTTAAACGCGGTTATAGTCCGGCTTTTTCCTCCGGAATTATTTGTGCTACTGGCACCCTTGGCCAGATCATTCCTCCTTCTATAGCCTTGGTCTTACTCGGTGATGTGTTATCCAATGCCTACCAAAAAGCCCAGCTGGATATGGGCATATTTAGTCCGGAAACCGTCTCCGTGGGAGACTTGTTTGCTGGTGCGGTAGTGCCGGGGCTTATCTTGGTGGGTTTTTATATTCTATATTGCTTGGTACTTGCCGTGGTCAAACCCGATATTATGCCGCGTCTGGAAGCCGAAGACATAGAAAAGCTCACCCGGGATCAGTCTGTTCCTGCGTTGATGTTGTCAGCTTTATTGCCGCCGCTGTTATTGATGGTAGCGGTATTGGGCTCAATTTTACTCGGCTTTGCAACTCCTACCGAAGCCGCAGGTGTCGGGGCCATGGGCGCAACCTTATTGGCTTTGGCCCAGAAGAAGCTGACCAGAGAGAATTTAAAAGCTGTGATGCAAAGCACTACCAAGATCACCGCCATGGTGTTTATGATCCTCATAGGTGCCAGCTTGTTTTCCCTGGTATTTCGCGGTTTTGGCGGAGAAGAACTGGTACACGGCTTTTTTCAGCAGATGCCCGGAGGGGTTGTCGGCGCTACCTTGATTGTGATGCTGGTGATCTTTTTATTAGGTTTTATCCTCGACTTTATCGAGATCACTTTTGTGGTGGTGCCTATTGTTGCCCCGGTTTTATTGGCCATGGGGCTTGATCCTATCTGGTTGGGCATTATGATAGCCATTAACCTGCAAACCTCCTTTTTGACGCCGCCGTTTGGTTTTGCGTTATTTTATCTACGCGGGGTTGCAGCTAAATCGGTGCGCACGGCAGATATTTACCGCGGTGTGATCCCTTTTATCGCGATGCAGTTGGTATTGCTGATCGCCCTGGCGGTTTGGCCGGAATTAGTCACCTGGTTGCCTGAGTTGATGTACAAATAATACCAAACGTAATAAAGAAGTGACCAAAATTCAATGAGGATAAAGATTCAAGTTCAAGGCGCGTGATTGCGTAATAGCAAGCTATTGCGATTGAGCGCAACGAAGACCTTGGATATTTAGACCGTTGAAGGTGGTTAATTCATTATTTTGTTTGGTATAACAACATCCGGGCAAAAACAATGGAAATAAGAATGATAAACAAAATGAATAAATGGATCTCTGTCAGCCTGCTGGCGATCTCAAGTTTAGCGTTAACTGCTTGCGGCGATAAGCAAAGTGGTGGTCAAAACACGCAAAGCGCTGAAGTGAAAACCTATAAATGGAAAATGGTGACCTCTTGGCCAAAAAACTTCCCGGGGCTGGGTATGGCGCCGGAAAAATTTGCCGGTTACGTTGATGAAATGAGCGGCGGCCGGTTAAAGGTTCAGGTATATGGCGCCGGTGAGCTGGTGCCGGGATTCCAGGTATTTGATGCCGTTTCCGGCGGCACCGCGCAAATGGGCCACAGCGGCTCTTATTACTGGAAAGGGAAAATACCTTCCTCGCCGTTATTCGGCGCCATTCCTTTTGGTATGACCGCGACAGAGTTAAATGCCTGGTTGCATTATGGCGGCGGTTTGGAGTTATGGCAGGAGATGTATAAACCTTTTGGCATTATCCCGATGGCGGGGGGCAACTCGGGGGCGCAGTTTGCCGGCTGGTTTAAAAAAGAAATTAACTCGATGGACGACCTTAAAGGTTTGAAAATGCGTATCCCGGGACTTGCCGGTGAAGTATTGCAGCGTGCCGGTGCGGTACCGGTTACCTTAACCGGCGGGGAGATTTTCTCTTCCTTGCAAAGTGGTGCCATCGATGCGTCGGAATGGGTAGGACCTTATAACGACCTGGCATTTGGCTTTTACCAGGCGGCAGAATATTATTATTCTTCTATCTGGCACGAGCCGGGCACAGGGCTGGAGTTTTTGATCAATGAAAAAGCCTTTAATGAATTACCCAGGGATTTACAAAAAATTGTTGAAGTGGCGGCCCGGGCGGTAAATGAATCGACCCTGGATGAATACAATGCCCGCAACAATGAAGCTTTGCACCAGTTACAGGAAAAGCACAAGGTGAAACTACGTACCTTGCCTGAGCCGGTATTGGCAGAATTAAAACGTATCACAGCCGAGGTGATGGCAGAGCAGGCAAGTAAAGATGCCGGATTTGCCAAGGTTTGGGAGTCTTACAGCGAGTTTATGGCATCCATCCGTGAATATCATGATTTAACGCTTAAGGAATATTATTTAAACCGCTAAGGTATTTTCTTAGTCAGAAAATGACTGCTCGTACCTCTTGATGCAGCAAGGAAGAGTAAACTAGCGGCCATTATTACTTATCCATAAATAACATGAGTGCTGCTTTTGAGAAGATAATAGTAGTTTTTCTCCACAGCACTCATGTTTAAACAGACATTGCCGCCTCACTATGGTGGCAGTAAAACAATTATATCGAAAAGGTTTTCCTATGGTTATTCAGCCAAAAATTCGTGGTTTTATTTGTACAAATGCTCACCCTGCGGGTTGTGAAGCACATGTAAATGAACAAATCTCTTATGTCAGAGCCCAATTGCAGGCGGAAACTAAGCCTAAAAATGTTCTGGTGATCGGGGCGTCTACCGGTTATGGCCTGGCTTCACGTATTACCGCCGCCTTTGGTAACAATGCTAAAACCTTGGGGGTTTTCTTTGAAAAGCCGCCGACAGAAAAGAAAACGGCTTCTGCCGGTTGGTACAATACCGCCGCGTTCCAAAAGGCAGCCGATGAAGTTGCCCTGTGGTCAAAAAACATCAACGGTGATGCTTTCTCTAATGAAATCAAAGAAAAAACTATTGATGTTATCAAAGAAGATTTAGGCCAGATTGATTTGGTTGTCTACAGCCTGGCATCGCCACGCCGTACCGATCCCGTTACCGGCGAAGTTTATTCATCGACTCTGAAACCTATTGGTCAGGATGTCACCACGAAAAACTTAAATACTTCGAAACGCATTATCGATGAAGTGTCTGTCGAAGCGGCCAGCGAAGATGAAATTGCCAATACCGTTAAGGTCATGGGCGGCGAAGACTGGGAATTATGGATTAATGCCCTTAAAGAAGCTGGTGTACTGGCGGATGGCTTTAAAACCGTTGCTTATACCTATATAGGTAAAGAGCTGACCTGGCCGATTTATGGTAAAGCTACCATAGGCCGTGCCAAAGATGATTTGGACCGGGCATCAAGCGCCATTAAAACCGCTACCGCCGATATTCAGGGGCAGGCTTATGTGACTTCTCTTAATGCGGTAGTGACTCAGGCAAGCTCGGCTATTCCTATTATGCCCTTGTATATTTCCGCCATGTTTAAAGTGATGAAGGGCGACGGCACCTATGAAGGTTGTATCGAGCAAATTCAGGGCTTGTTCCGTGACAATTTATACGGTGAAAACCCGATCCTGGATGATATGGGCCGTTTACGTCAGAACAATAAAGAACTTGAAGACAGCGTTCAGCAACGGGTGACGGATATCTGGAACAAGGTAACTACAGAAACCATAGATGAATTAACCGATTATAGCGGTTATCATCAGGAGTTTTTACATCTGTTTGGTTTTGAACTTGCCGGTGTTGATTATGATGCCGACGTCAGCCCGCTGGCAGAGATCAATAACCTGGTTTAATTACCGGCGATAACTTGTTGGTTTATAGATAAACCAACAAGTTATCTTTGTGATAAAGCCGTTTGCAGGTAAAAGAAAACTTCAATATTCTCGCTAATAGTGAAGTAATTCGGCTGTAAGCGACAAAATTGACTTTTATTGTCCCCGGTCAAGCCCGGGATCCTTCCTTTGTAATATAAAACCTCTTGGTTATTGTTAAACCATTTTTGCCTGAAATTTGACCGTTATCCAGCTCGGCAAAGCTTTCTGTCACCTGTTTATTTTAGCGCAAGCCAAAGTTTTGCTGCATTTGCAGGCAGGATGGCAATTAATCGTCTAAATTGTAATGAAAAATGACAATGGCCCGTAGAATAAAAAACAGCTTTTTGCTAAAATCGCGCCAGATTTTTAACTTAGAGCCAGCGGATGTTAATTTCTTAGGAAATTAGCTGTTCTGCTGAAATACACTGAAATCGATTATTTATCTTACTTGGTTATTGTTTAAATCTTTGTTTATTATGCTGTTTGGATGTATTTTCAGGCCGTTGTTAAGTAATGGTTAAACACGTCAGGTACGTTAGATTATTGATTTTGATACTCCCGTCAAAGTAGTGCAAGTGTTTATGATTACGATAAAAAAAGGTCTGGATGTTCCTGTAGTCGGAGCTCCCCAGCAGGTAATCCATGATGGTCCGACCATCAAAACCGTTGCAACACTCGGTGAAGAGTTTGTGGGCATGCGACCAACTATGTTTGTTAAAGTAGGTGATCGCGTTAAAAAAGGTCAGGATCTTTTTGAAGATAAAAAGAATCCAGGCGTTAAGTTCACAGCTAATGCTGCCGGTGTTGTTAAAGAAATCAATCGTGGTGAAAAGCGTGTTTTACAGTCTGTTGTTATCGAACTCGATGGCAATGAACAGGAAACATTCAAAAGCTATTCTGCCAATGAGTTAGCCTCATTAGCACGTGAAGATGTGGTTGCTAACCTGGTTAATTCAGGTTTGTGGACCGCTTTACGTACCCGTCCGTTTAGCAAGATCCCTGCTATCGACAGCGAGCCAAAAGCCATTTTTGTCAGCGCTATGGATACCAATCCGTTAGCGGCAGATGCTGAAGTGGTTATCAAGGATAACAGCGAAGCTTTTCAGCATGGCTTAGAGATCCTGGCCCGTTTAAGCGGTGAAGTTTTTGTTTCCAAGGCCCCCGGAGCGAACATTCCGGTAGCAGCCAATGCCAAGGTGAACGAGTTTGCCGGTAAGCATCCTGCAGGTCTTGTCGGCACCCATATCCATTTCCTTAAGCCGGTCAGCGCCGAAAATGTTGTCTGGCACTTAGGTTATCAGGATGTGATCGCTTTTGGTAAACTCTTTACTACCGGCGAACTGGATAATAGCCGTGTGATTTCCCTTGCTGGTCCTGCAGCAAAGAATCCACGCTTGGTTCGCACTACTTTAGGCGCTAATACCGCTGATTTAACTAAAGGTGAAGCCAAAGAAGGCGAACTTCGTGTTGTTTCCGGCTCTGTATTATTAGGTGCTAATGCCCAGGGTGTTCATGCTTATTTAGGTCGTTACCATGTACAAGTTTCTTTGCTGCTTGAAGGCAGAGAAAAAGAGTTCATCGGTTATATGTATCCGGGTCCTAATAAATTCTCGGTAACCCGTGCTTTTATGTCGCATTTCTTCCCGAAGAAGTTGTTTAACATGACCACTACGACTAACGGTAGTGCGCGAGACATGGTGCCAATCGGTAACTTTGAGCGTGTGATGCCATTAGATATTTTACCAACCATGTTGTTACGTGATTTATGTGCCGGCGACACCGACGGTGCACAGCAGCTTGGTGCCTTGGAGCTGGATGAAGAAGATTTAGCCTTATGTACATTTGTTTGCCCCGGCAAAACAGATTACGGCGTTGTTCTTCGTGAATGCCTAACTACCATAGAGAAGGAAGGTTAGACATGGGCTTGAAAAAGTTTATTGAAGATATTGAGCCGCATTTTGAAAAAGGCGGCAAACATGAGAAGTGGTTTGCCCTTTACGAAGCCATTGCTACAGGTTTATTCACCCCGGGTTATGTCACCAAAGGCAAAACCCATATACGCGACAGTATAGATTTGAAGCGTATTATGATCACCGTCTGGTTGGCAGTCTTCCCGGCGATGTTCTTTGGTATGTACAACATAGGTTACCAGGCGGTTGAAGCCATGGCGGCCGGTTATGCCTTACCTGATACCTGGCAAGTAGGTTTGTTTGAAATGCTTGGTGGCAGCCTGGGAGCAGATTCCGGCTGGTTCTCCATGATGCTGTACGGCGCCGTGTTCTTCCTGCCGATTTATGCCGTGACTTTTGTCGTCGGTGGTTTCTGGGAAGTCTTGTTTGCCGCGGTACGTAAGCATGAAGTCAACGAAGGTTTCTTCGTGACTTCTATTTTATTTGCCCTGATCGTACCGGCTTCTATTCCTTTATGGCAGGTGGCTATCGGTATTACCTTTGGTGTGGTTATCGCCAAGGAAATCTTCGGCGGTACAGGTAAAAACTTCCTGAACCCGGCATTAGCGGGTCGTGCCTTCTTATTCTTCGCTTACCCGGGGGAAATCTCAGGTGACGCGGTTTGGGTGGCTGTTGACGGTTTCTCCGGTGCTACTTCACTGGGTGCCTTCGCCGCTGCTACACCTGGCACTATAGATTACAGCATGAATGCTGACTGGTGGGATGCTTTCTGGGGCTTTGTTCCCGGCTCTGTCGGGGAAGTTTCTACTGCGGCTATCTTATTAGGTGGTGCTTATATCCTTTATAAAGGTATAGCGTCATGGCGCATCGTTTTAGGTGTGTTCCTGGGGATGGCGGTAACGGCTACCTTGTTTAATGCTATCGGCAGCGATACTAACGCTATGTTTGCCATGCCTTGGCATTGGCACTTGGTAGTAGGTGGTTTCGCCTTTGGTATGATGTTTATGGCAACCGATCCGGTATCTGCTTCATTCACCAATACAGGTAAATACATGTTTGGTGCCTTAGTGGGTATTATGGTGGTCTTAATTCGTGTGGTTAACCCGGCTTTCCCTGAAGGCATGATGTTAGCTATCTTATTTGCCAACTTATTTGCGCCACTGTTCGATTACTTTGTGGTACAGGCAAACGTAAAACGGAGGCTTGCACGTAATGGCCAGTAATAAAGAAACTTTCGGCAAAACGCTGATTTTTGTTTTCATTGTTTGTTTAGTCTGTGCGGCGTTAGTTTCTATTTCCGCCGTTGGCCTGAAACCCTTGCAAACGGCTAACCGTTTGCTGGATCAGCAAACCAAGATCTTAGAAGCTGCCGGCTTGTTAGAGCAGGCAGGTAAAGATATTAAAGGCACTTACGGCAAATATGTTGAAGCTAAGATGATTGACCTGAACTCAGGTGACTTTGTCGAAGGCAATACCGATATGTTTGACGAACGTCGCGATTCCCGTGACATGACGAAAAGTTCCAAGCCTAAAAACGATATCGCCGGTATTAACCGTCGCGCTGATAATGCCGTCATTTATTTGATTAAAGATGACAGCGGCAAGGTCACCACGGTTGTATTGCCGATCATCGGTAGCGGTTTATGGGATCTGATGTCCGGTTTTGTCGGTTTAGCCCCAGATTTAAATACCGTACGCAGCTTGGTTTACTCCGAGTTAAAGGAAACTCCGGGCTTAGGTGCCGAAGTACTTAACCCTAACTGGAAAGCCTTATGGCCGGGTAAGAAAATGTTTGATGAGCAAAACAATGTTGCCATCAAACTTGTTAAAGGCGGTGCTAAAGCCGGTGATACTTACGGTGTTGACGGTTTATCCGGTGCAACATTAACCAGTAACGGCGTAGAGAATACCTTGCACTTCTGGTTAGGTGATGAGGGTTACGGTCCGTTTATCACTAAATTCCGCACTCAACTTCGTGACGGAGGAATGTAATCATGGCTTCAGAAGCTAAAAAAGTTCTTACGGCTCCTATAGTCGACAATAACCCGATTGCGCTGCAGGTACTGGGTATCTGTTCAGCGCTGGCGGTCACCAGCTCTATGGCCAACGCCATGGTTATGACCATAGCGGTAGTTTTGGTTACGGCATTTTCGAATTTATTTATTTCGATTATCCGTAACCAGATCCCGTCCAGCGTGCGTATTATCGTACAAATGGCGATTATCGCTTCCCTGGTAATCGTGGTTGACCAGGTACTTAAAGCCTTCTCTTACCAGTTATCGAAAGAGTTATCGGTTTATATCGGCTTGATCATTACCAACTGTATCGTCATGGGCCGCGCCGAAGCTTTTGCCATGAAGGAAAAGCCTGGTGTGAGCTTCCTTGACGGTATCGGTAACGGTTTAGGCTACGGCTTTATCCTGATCACCGTCGCTTTCTTCCGTGAGCTGTTCGGTTTCGGTACCTTGTTTGGTATTGAAATCCTGCCTTTAGTGCAAAATGGCGGCTGGTACCAAGGTAACGGCTTATTAGTCTTACCTTTTAGTTCATTCTTCATTATCGGGTTGGTTATCTGGGCGATTCGCCAGGCTAAACCTGACCAAGTAGAGAAGGATTAATCGTGGAACATTATTTAAGTATTTTTATTAAGACCATATTTATTGAAAATATGGCATTAAGCTTCTTCCTTGGTATGTGTACTTTCCTGGCGGTTTCCAAGAAAGTCAGCACGGCTATCGGCCTAGGTGTTGCGGTTGTTGTGGTTTTAGGTTTAGCAGTTCCTGCTAACCAAATCATTTATCAGGCCATTTTGGCACCTGGCGCTTTAGACGGCCTTATGGGCATTACCGATCCGGCTAAATCCATTGATTTGAGCTTCCTGTCTTTCATTACCTTTATCGGCGTGATTGCAGCCTTAGTACAAATTCTGGAAATGGTATTGGATAAATATTTCCCTGCCTTATACCAGGCCCTTGGGATCTTCTTACCTTTGATCACGGTAAACTGTGCGATTTTCGGTGCGGTTTCTTTCATGGTAGCGAAAAACCTGACCTTAGGCGAAAGCGTTGTTTACGGTCTGGGTAGCGGTGTTGGCTGGATGCTGGCCATCGTGCTACTGGCGGGTCTTCGTGAGAAAATGAAGTACTCAGATGTACCGGACGGTTTAAAAGGTTTAGGTATTACGTTTATTACTGCGGGATTGATGGCGTTCGGCTTTCTTTCTTTCGGTGGTATCTCCCTGTAAGGTTAATGTCGGTTCTGACTTAGTGTCTAACTAGTCAGAACCCTTAGAGAAGTGTAAAGGAAAAGTCGATGGAAATAGTTCTCGGCGTATCGATGTTTACCCTAATAGTACTGGCATTGGTATTGGTGATCTTATTCGCTAAATCCAAACTGGTATCTTCGGGAGACGTAACGATAGCAATAAATGGTGATCCGGAAAAATCGGTCACTACAGCGGCTGGTGGCAAGTTATTAGGCGCTTTGGCGGATCAGGGCATTTTCGTGCCTTCTGCCTGTGGCGGCGGCGGCACTTGTGGCCAGTGTCGTGTCCATGTTCATTCAGGCGGCGGTGATATCCTGCCGACCGAATTGGGACATATCACTAAGCGTGAAGCGAAAGAAGGTTGTCGTCTTTCATGTCAGGTTGCGGTTAAGCAGGACATGGATATCGAATTAGAAGATGAGATCTTCGGTGTTCAGCAATGGGAATGTGAAGTTATCTCTAACGATAACAAAGCTACTTTCATTAAAGAGCTGAAGTTAGGTATCCCTGACGGCGAGTCTGTACCTTTCCGTGCCGGTGGTTATATTCAGATTGAAGCCCCTGCCCACCACGTGAAATATAAAGATTTCGATATTGAAGAACAATATCGCGGCGACTGGGAGCACTTTGGTTTCTTCGATGTAGAATCTAAAGTGGATACCGACACGTTGCGTGCCTACTCAATGGCGAACTATCCGGAAGAAGAAGGCATTATCATGCTGAACGTGCGTATCGCTACGCCGCCTCCGGGTAAGCTGCATTTGCCTGCCGGTAAGATGTCTTCTTATATCTTCAGCCTTAAGCCTGGCGATAAGGTAACGATTTCCGGTCCGTTCGGTGAGTTCTTCGCGAAAGAAACCGATGCGGAAATGGTCTTTATCGGTGGTGGTGCCGGTATGGCGCCTATGCGTTCCCATATCTTCGATCAGCTTAAGCGTTTGAAATCCAAGCGTAAGATGAGCTTCTGGTATGGTGCCCGTTCATTGCGTGAAATGTTCTATGAAGATGACTTTAACGGCCTGGCGGCTGATAACGACAACTTCGAATGGCATGTTGCCTTGTCAGATCCACAACCGGAAGATAACTGGGACGGTATGACTGGCTTTATCCACAACGTATTGCATGAAAACTACCTGAAGGACCATGAAGCGCCTGAAGATTGTGAATACTACATGTGCGGGCCACCTATGATGAATGCGGCCGTTATCCATATGCTTAAAGATTTAGGCGTGGAAGACGAAAACATCATGTTGGATGACTTCGGCGGCTAATTTTTGTTTCAAGCGTCATTGCTTGGTTTAGAACAAAACTTGTTTCAATGTAGAGGCGGTTGTCTGGTTTTAGACAATCGCCTTTGTTTTTTCATGCATAAAAAGTGATTTGTCCAAATGAAAGTAACTCAAGGATTTAAGCGAGCCCGGTTTATGATGTTGATGTTTTTGCGGTTAAGGACCTGGCTGGGACTGCTGACGCTGGCCTTTTTGTTTTCCTGCTCTGAAAGTGATGAGCGGGTCGGTAAACAAGAGGTACTGCTCCAGGGAAATACCATGGGTACTACCTATACCGTTAAGCTGATCGGCGATGAGCAGGATGTTAAGGATAAAAAAGTTCATCAGCAAATAGAGACTTTGCTTCAGCAGGTGAACCAGGAAATGTCCACCTATATCCCCGACTCGGAATTATCCCGGTTTAACAACTCGGGCTCTGCTGGCGCCGTTGCTGTGTCTCAAGGACTGGAGCGGGTGGTCAGTGAAGCGATACGCTTAGGAAAGCTCACCGGCGGCAAGCTCGATGTGACCGTGGGCCCTTTGGTAAACCTTTGGGGATTCGGCCCGGAATACCGCCCGGAAACCGTGCCAAGCGATGAGTTGCTTGCCAGTACCAAGGCGAAAACCGGTTTGGATAAACTTAGTTTAAGCGAGCATAAGCTGGCCAAGGCAATCCCTTCTTTATATGTCGATTTATCGACAATTGCCAAAGGTTATGGCGTGGACATGGTGGCTGAGCTGGTAGAGCGTAACGGTTTTGATAACTACCTGGTGGAAATCGGCGGCGAAATGCGTTTAAAGGGCTTTAAACATAACGGCTCCTTATGGCATGTTGCCATTGAAAAACCGGTTTCGACCGAGCGGGCGGTGCAACAAATTATTGTGCCTAAAGATAATGCGGTGGCTACCTCGGGTGATTACCGGATTTATTTTGAAGCAGACGGCCAGCGTTTTTCCCATATTATTGACCCGGATACCGGCAAACCTATTAACCATAAGCTGGTCTCGGTGACCGTTATTCACCCTTCTTCGATGACGGCGGATGGCCTGTCTACGGCGATGATGGTGATGGGAGAAAAGCAGGCGATGGCGTTTGCCGAGGAAAATGATCTCGCTGCTTTGTTTATAGTTAAAACTCAAGATGGCTTTGAGCAGCAAAGCACGTTAAAATTCGTACAATTTTTGAAATAGCCGGTTTGTTTGCTCTGTCTAATCAATACCGCCTTGGTTTAATCCCTGGGTTAATTGTTTGGGCAGAGATAAGATTAAGCTGTATAGAGGTCATATATGACAATATTTTTAATCACTTTAGGGTTCTTTCTGGTCATCGTTATGGCTATGGCCGTAGGGTATATCTTCCAGCAAAAGACCCTGGCAGGCAGCTGCGGCGGTTTGTCGTCTATGGGCATTGAGAAAGCCTGTGACTGTGACAACCCTTGTGAAAAGCGCCAGGAGCGTGAACGCAAAGCGGCGTTGAAGCAAGAAAACAGCATAGATATCAAAAATATTTAGCTTTTACAGGCTTTCACTGTCATCCATGACACCAAGGGATACCATACATCCTGTATAGCCCCTTTCACTGTCATCCATGACACCAAGGGATACCATACATCCTGTATATAGAAAACGAGCAACCTGGTTGCTCGTTTTTATTTTTCGTGGTTGATTTTTGCGGTTAAAACCTTTTAAACGATCCTTTCCACAAACCAGTAGACCCCGGTCACGGCGATAACCAGGCTTAACGGTTGTACTATGCGCTGGCGATACCAGTGCTTGCTTTGCCACCACCAGACACAGGCAAAAGCCAGCAAAATAACGGCAAGCTGCCCCAGTTCAACCCCGAGATTAAAGGCGATTAAACTTAACACATATTGCCCCGGGGCCAGTCCTAATTCCAGTAATACCGAGGCAAAGCCTAAGCCGTGTAATAAACCGAAGGCGAAGATGACCAGGATGCGCCATTTTTTTAGTTGCAGGGCGAAGATATTTTCCACCGCCACATAAGCAATGGATAAGGCAATGAGCGGCTCAACAATAGTGGCGGGTAAATTCACTACGCCAAAGATCCCCAAGCCTAAGGTGATGGTATGGGCCAAGGTAAAAGCACTGACTTGCCATAGCAAGGTCGACATCTTGGTTGCCAATAAGAACAGGGCCAACACGAATAAGATATGATCTAAACCTTTGGGGATAATATGCAACACCCCCTGGACGGTGTAATCGATAAAAGTGGTAATTTTCGCGGCAAGCTCGCCGGAAAAAGACATTTGCTGATTTAAGGTAATGGTTTCACTGGTTTTTCCCGCCAGGACAAAAGTCTGATAGGGACGTGCCAGCGCCAGGGAGACATCCCCCAATATTTCAGGGAAACTCACGTTAACTTCTGCGCTATCGTCCGGCATATCGCCGTAACCGGTAAAGGTGAGCTGGTAACCGGAAGTTCCCGGTGGATTTGCCAGGATCTGTTTTACTTGCTGCAAGCTCGGGGCTTGCAGGCTAACCAGCGGAAAAACTTCTTGGTTGAACTTGATGACGGTTTGCTGTTGCAGCCGGTTTTTACTGGCATACAGGGCTTTCATCAAGGCGGGCAAAGGGAGTTTCTTCAGCGCCGGGATCAGGGTTTTATCATTATTTTCCAGCCCGGTTTCCTGCTGCAGCAGGTGCACTATATCGAGCTGCAATTCGAGCATATATTCGTTGTCGCTCAGAATAAAAAGGCTGGCCTGTGACGGGCTGCTGACATGGGCATTAGCATATGTACTTAAAAATAATAAAGAAAACAGCAGGTAAAATGGGGCTCTGAAAAATATCACGTCGGTCTCTGTATCAGCTAAAGAGCTGGTTAAGGTATATCATTTGCCTGGGCGGGGAAAGCTGATTTAATGAATTTCTACACCCGTCAACTTCTGCCACCTTTGGTCAAGAAGCACTTGCATTGTCCGTACATTTAATTAAACTGTATGTATGAACAGTGTTTGGTGCGGTTAGTTTTCAGAGGGGGGTGTCGGGTGCGTAAAATAATTCATATTGATATGGACTGTTTTTATGCGGCGGTGGAAATGCGGGATAATCCCGAGTACCGTGATATCCCTTTGGCCGTTGGCGGCAGCGGGCCGAGAAGTGTGCTTTGTACCTGTAATTACCAGGCCCGTGAATACGGTGTTCGCTCGGCGATGCCGGCGGCCAAGGCACTGCAATTATGTCCGGATTTAAAAATTGTCGATGGCCGCATGGCGGTTTACCAGGAGATTTCGCAAAAGATCCGCGCCATCTTTTTACGTTATACCGACATTATCGAACCGCTGTCGTTAGATGAAGCCTATTTGGATGTTTCCGACAGCAGTGAATGCCATGGCAGCGCCACCCTGATTGCACAGCAGATCAGGCAGGAAATCTTTAATGAGCTTAACCTGACTGCTTCGGCAGGCATTGCCCCGAATAAGTTCCTGGCGAAAATTGCCAGTGATGAAAATAAACCTAATGGCCAGTGTGTGATCTCGCCCGATAAAGTGGATAGCTTTGTTGAGCAGCTGCCGCTGAAGAAAATTCCCGGCATAGGCCCGAAAACGGCGGAAAAGCTGAAACAGTTTGGTTATCACACCTGTGCCGATGTCCGCAGCAGCAATGTCAGCAAGTTGCAGCAAATTGTCGGCAAATTTGCCTTTTCCCTCTATCAGCGCAGCTTTGGCCTGGATGAACGCGAGTTGGAAACTTCCCGTTTGCGCAAGTCATTGGCAATTGAAACCACCTTGGCACATGATATCAGCTCTGTGGAATGTGCCGATGTCGTCAACCACCTTTTTCCTAAATTAGTGCAGCGGCTGGAAAAGCACAGCGACAGAAGCATTACCCGCCAGGGGGTGAAATTGAAGTTCGCTGACTTTAACCAGACCACAGTGGAATTGCAAAGCCAGGAGTGCGATCTGGAATTTTTCCTGTGCCTGTTAAAAAAAGCCCTGGCGAGAGCCGATAACCGCGGTATTCGCCTGGTGGGCTTAACCCTGGGATTTGCCGAAAAAGAGCAGGGCACCAGCCAGCTAAGCTTGCCGATATAAAATCTCAGGCAACTTTTTGTTCACTTCTTAAGCTTTCTCTATATAGTAAGTCTCTAATATTACTCATATCTTAGGGATGAAAAATCATGCGATCGTTTTTGTTAACTCTTGGTTTAGGGGTTTTGCTGCTTGGTGGCGGACAAAGTTTTGCCAACCGCTTTGCTTCGGTGAAGATTACGGCCGAGCAGGTGGCCGGTAATGTCTATATGTTGCAGGGGGCGGGAGGCAATATTGCCGTGCTGGCCACGGACCAGGGGCTGTTGATGGTGGACGATCAATTTGCTCCCCTTGCCGAACGTATCGAAACCGCGATGAAAGGTATCGGCAGTGTTGATAACCCGGGATTGAAATATATTGTTAATACTCATTTTCATAAGGACCATACCGGCGGTAATGCCAACTTTGCCGCCAAGGCGCCTATTTTTGCCCATGAAAATGTCCGGCAACGTGTCAGGCAGGAGCGCCCGGATGAGCTGGCTGCTTTACCTGTAGTGACTTATCAAAACGGTCTTACGGTATATCTGGCGGATGAAGAAATACAAATCACCCATTTACCCGGCGGCCATACCGACGGTGATTCGGTGGTTTATTTTAAAAAAGCGAATGTCCTGCATACCGGCGATCTGTTTTTTGAACTCGGCTTTCCCTATGTCGACCTCAAGCATGGCGGTAATGTTAAAGCTTATTTAGCTAATGTAAATGCGCTGCTGGATAAGGTGCCGGATGATGTCAAAATTATTCCCGGGCACGGTAAATTAACCGACAAAGCCAGGTATAAGGTTTTTGCCCGGATGATAGATTATAGTATCAAGCGGGTGAGCCAGGCATTGGCTGAGGGTAAGTCAGAGCAGGAAATCCTTGCGATGGGCATAGGTGAAGATTATCAGCACTGGTCCTGGTCTTTTATCAATGAAGAACGCTGGCTGCAAACTCTGATCAGTGATTTAAAGTGATGCTTGAATATTCAGGCATTGAGCAGCAAGCCAGCCAAATAGGCCACCAAGAAACTCATCCGTTCCTGGTGGCCTATTTTTTATTCAGGCATGAAGCGTTAATTTTCGCTTAGGATTAATTCAACGGCGATTTCAGCAGCAGTATTCGTGTCGGGATCGCTTAAGCGAATTGATGTGGTATAAGTGTCGGCGACAGAGAATAGCGTATGGTCAATTTCAACGGTTAATTGTGCCAATTCGCCACTGTTATCCTGGGTGAAGATTAACCCCGCATCTTCAGCCACCTGCCAGTTTTCACCTATGCCTGATATGGTCACACTTTGGCTGGGGATACTTTCGCCGACAATACCGGCAAAGGTTAAGCTGGTTGTTGAGGTGGTAAATTGCACCAGGTTGGTAAATGAAAGGGTATTCACTTCGGCTATGCTGGTGTTGTTAATTATCAGCCGCCTGTTATCGTTTGATATATCAGCAGAAATCGCACCCAAGTCAGTAAGGTTATCCCGCGCCTGCATTGAGGCTACTAAAGTTTGCTGGTCATCATAAATATGGGCATCCAGGCTAAAGGTATTGCTGCCAAGAAAAGTGGCAATAAGAAAGTGTGCTTGCTCGTTGTTATCTTTTGTCAGGGCAACTGTGCTTTGTCTGGTATTTTCCGGTGCTTCTACCTCAGTCTCGATTAATCCTTGATCGGTAAAGTCGCTGCCATCAAAACTCAGCCATTGTGTGGTTGGGCTGAGCAGGTAAATATTGGCTTCATCATTGGTGACGATAAAATCACGAATAGTATCGTTATCGGCCAGACTTTCCGGTCGATAGCTGTGCCTGAGACTCAAGCTGATATTATTGCTGGTGAAGTCATTGACCTTGGCCTCATAGCGTTTGAAGGTGGCATTGCTATCATCCAGGGCAAACAGAGCGCCGGTCTGGTTGGCCTGTTCAATAGTCGTTGCGCTAAAGATATCACTGGTATCCCAATAGAGTTGCTGCAAGTTTTCATCGGCAATTTCAACGCGCTCAGTGACAACAAAATAGCGACCGGCAAAGCGTACAAATTTCACTGCTTCCGAGGTGATAGACACTTCACCGAGAGCTGTTGCGCTAATGGCTGTTATGTCAGATAAATCAATTTTGTATCTGTGAATAACCGTTTGTGATTGTCCGCTTTCATCCTGGGTTGTTTCATCGGCACGCCCCAGCATGAAACCGCCTTGGGGATGTATTACCAATTCCTTTAACAAGGTATCTTGTGGTGATATCTCCACCGAGGTGATCAGCTCATTGCTATACAGGTGATAAACCCGTAGTTCATTATTCATGCCGACATAGATATAAGGCTGTAAAGGGGCATACACCAAGGCATTCTCGTTAATGGCAAGTTCAGAGATATTGGCGCTTTCACTGCTGGTATCACTGTTATAAAGGCTGATGCTGACGGTTTCTGCGAGCAGGGTATTATCTTCAGGTGAGCTAATCGTAATGCTGGCATTATTGAGGGTATTTGCACTTGCCAATAACGGATTGGCAGTAACTTTTAATTGGTTGCTGTCGGCTATCGGCGTCAGGGTTAACCAGGGGGTTTGGGTGCTGGCTTGCCAGTTATAGGAAGAAAGGCTGTTGCTGCTGATGGTGATGGTTTGCTCTGTTGCATCGATATCCGGGGTTGAGGTGAAAGCCAGGGTGTTGTCATCGGCAAACAAATAACGGTTATCCAGGCCAAGCTCTACCGGGAAGTTCATATCACCATTGGTACCGGTGACGATAATATTGCCCTGATACAAGCCAGAAGCACTAAAGCCGCTGAGATCCGCTGTTACCGTAAACTCGGTGTTTTCAGTGTCTGCCTGGGTCTGTACCGTTAACCAGTCCACGTCTGAGCTTGCGCTTAAAGTATCGCCATTATGGGTAACAGAAACCGTCTGGCTGTCTGTCGTCGCAGCACCGAAAGTTTCGCTAAAAGTCATTAATTGCCATACCAGCAAGGAAACATCTATATCGTGATGAGCCAGGTTTCTGTCGGCGGTGCTGCCGGTAGACAGGCGTAATGTGCTGTTATACAAGCCCTGGGGTAAGAAAACCGGGCCCGCTTGAGAGTTAAATTCTGTGACCACATCAATATAAATGATGGCCGAGGTGGCGCTGACGGTTTCGGTGCGGTAGTTGAGCCAGCCGGTGGAGGCGGCATCCGGTGAGTAACCCACCAGCAAGCCTTCGCCGTCAAAGCTGACGTTAACCGCCAGGGTTTGTTCAGATGCGATGCCTGCTTCTGTACTGAAAGTTACCTTGCTGGTATCGGCTGAAATGGTAAAGGTCGGGGCATTGTTACCTGAGCCGCCGCAAGCCTGCAGCAATAAAATCAGGGTAAACAGGCTGAAAAACTGTTTTATGATTAGTCTTGGTCCCTTCATACAGGTCCTTGTTTTATTTGATGAGTTTAGTCGGTTGTAGTTAACGCAAATATTTTGCGTGATAATGGCGTTAAAGTATAGCGAAAAGCCGCGGCAAAAGATGATTTGCCTTTTTCTTGAGGAGAAAAGCCATCCTCCGGCTTGCCTGGCGGCAACATTTACCAATATGCCGATATTTACTCTATTATTTTGCCTGCTTTTGCGGGTAAAATAGCCGCCATTCGGATAGAGATGTAATTCCCATTGAACAAAGAAATATTGCATTCGGCGGTTAACTTTTTAGCCAGGCGCGAACACTCGGAAAAAGAGCTGGTGAATAAGCTTAAAGCCAAGGACTATGCCCCTGATGAAATAGACGTCGTTATTGAACATCTAATCGCAAAAGATTATTTAAGTGATCAACGTTTTGCCGACAGTGTGTTTCGTTATCGCCTCAGCCGGGGATTTGGCTGGCGTTATATTCAAAATGAATTACAGCAAAAGGGGGTTAGCGCCGCCCTGATTAAAGCGCTTGGCCAGGAGCAGGATACCGACTGGTATCACCAGGCCGAACTTGCGTATAATAAACGCTTTGCTCTCAAAGAAATCAAAGATCAAAAAGATAAAGCCAAGCGGATACGTTTTCTCCAATACCGTGGTTTTTCGATCGACGAAATTATGGCAGTATTGCAAACAGATTAACTTTTTCAATTAATTGGACAGACCCATGATAAAGACCAGTGCCGAAGTACGTCAGGCATTTTTAGATTATTTTGCATCTAAGCAGCATCAAATCGTTTCCAGCAGTTCACTTGTGCCGGGCAATGACGCCACCTTACTTTTTACCAATGCCGGTATGGTGCCATTTAAAGACGTCTTTTTAGGGGCTGAAAGCCGCAGTTATACCCGGGCAACTTCGTCGCAGCGTTGTGTACGCGCCGGCGGTAAACATAACGATTTGGAAAACGTCGGTTATACCGCACGCCATCATACGTTTTTTGAAATGCTGGGTAACTTTAGTTTCGGCGATTACTTTAAAGAAGATGCCATTCGTTTTGCCTGGGAATTTTTAACGGATGTGTTAAAGCTGCCAAAAGAAAAGTTATGGGTGACGGTTTTTGAAGAAGACAGCGAAGCAGAAAAAATCTGGTTGGAACAAATCGGTGTAGATCCCGAGCGTCTTTCCCGTATCGGCGCCAAAGATAATTTCTGGTCTATGGGGGATACCGGTCCTTGTGGTCCCTGTACCGAGATTTTCTACGATCATGGCGAAGAGATCTTCGGTGGTCCTCCGGGCACTCCGGATGAAGACGGCGATCGCTACATTGAAATCTGGAACCTGGTCTTTATGCAGTATAACCGTCATGCAGACGGTACCATGGAGCCTTTACCTAAGCCTTCGGTAGATACCGGCATGGGACTTGAGCGTATCTCGGCCATTATGCAAGGGGTACACAGTAACTATGAAATCGATATCTTCCAGGGGCTGATTAAGGACGCTGCCAACTTACTTGGTTGCGATGACCTTGAGCATAAATCCCTGCGGGTGATTGCCGATCATATCCGTTCATGTAGCTTTTTAATTGCCGATGATGTGATGCCGTCCAATGAAGGACGCGGTTATGTTTTGCGTCGTATTATCCGCCGCGCCATTCGTCATGGTCACAAGCTCGAAGCAAAGTCTCACTTCTTCCACAAACTTGTGGCGTCCCTGGCTAAGCAAATGGGGGAAGCCTACCCTGAGTTGATCCAGAAGCAGGAAATTATTGAAAAGATCCTGCGTATTGAAGAAGAGCAGTTTGGCCGTACTTTAGACCGCGGTATGCTGTTGCTTGAAGATATCTTAGCTAACCTTAAAGGGGATACCATCGCCGGTGATGATGTCTTCAAGCTTTATGATACCTATGGTTTCCCTGCGGATTTAACTGCGGATATTGCCCGTGAACGCCAGCTGAAAATCGACCATAACGGTTTTGATGTTGCCATGGGCCTGCAACGTGAGCGTGCCCAGCAGGCCAGCCAGTTCGGTACTGACTATAATGAGCAGATGAAATCGGATCACGATACCCGCTTTAAAGGTTATACCAACAGCTCTTACTCATCGACTGTTGTGGAAATCTTCAAAGACGGACAATCGGTATCTCAACTGGAGAATGGCGAGCAGGGGGTTGTGATCCTCGATGCTACGCCTTTTTATGCCGAATCCGGCGGCCAGGTAGGGGACAGCGGTGAGCTGCATCTGCCGGGCGGTGTTTTTGAAGTAACCGATACCATCAAATTAGGCAATGCATTTGCCCATGTCGGCGTTGCCCATACCAGCGTGCAGTTAAATGCCAGGGTTAGAGCTGAAATTGATACCGTGCGCCGCGCCGCTATTGTCAAAAACCACACCGCGACGCACTTATTACATGCCGCGTTAAGAAAAGTATTAGGAGAGCATGTTACCCAGAAAGGCTCCCTGGTTGAGCCGGAAAAATTACGTTTCGATTTTTCCCATTTTGAAGGGGTGACCCTGGATGAACTGCGTCAGGTTGAGCAAATGGTTAACGGTGAAATCCGCCGTAACCTTGAGCGTCACACCGCGTTAATGCCGATTGATGAAGCCAAAGAAAAAGGTGCTATGGCCCTGTTTGGTGAAAAATATGACGATGAAGTACGGGTGGTAACCTTAGGTGAGTTCTCAACCGAACTTTGTGGTGGTGTGCACGTTGAACGCAGTGGTGATATCGGCTTATTTAAAATCACCTCAGAAGCAGGCATTGCTGCCGGTGTGCGCCGTATTGAAGCGGTAACGGCCGAAGCTGCGCTATGTTTTGTTGACCAGCAGTCTTCTTCACTTGCCAGCATTGCCGCCCTGGTGAAGTCCGATGTGCCGGGGGTAACCGGTAAAGTTGAGCAGCTGCTCAGCAAGAGTAAGCAACAGGAAAAAGAAATCGCCCAGTTAAAACAGCAATTGGCAGCTCAGGCGGGCTCTGATCTGGTATCGCAGGCGAAAGATATTCACGGCGTTAAAGTCCTGGTAGCCGAGCTTGACGGCGTTGAGTCAAAAGCCTTGCGCGGTATGATGGATGAGCTGAAAAATAAAATGCAATCCGGCATCATTATGTTGGCTACCGCCAACGACGGTAAGGTTGGCCTGATTGCCGGTGTTACCAAAGATCTGGTTGGCCGTGTAAAAGCGGGTGAGCTGGTGAACATGGTGGCCCAGCAGGTCGGTGGTAAAGGCGGCGGCAGACCGGATATGGCGCAAGCCGGCGGCAGCCAGCCGGAAAATGTTGCACCGGCACTGGCCTCAGTTGAGCCCTGGTTAGCGGAAAAACTGTCTTAACACGACGTGGCCGTTATTGTTCAAAAATATGGGGGAACCTCTGTCGGTTCCCTCAGTCGTATAGAAGCGATCGCTGAAAACATCATTGCCACCCGGCGTCAGGGACATCAGGTAGTGGTGGTTTTGTCGGCCATGGCAGGTGAAACCAATCGCTTGTTATCCCTTGCCACCGCCCTGGATCCCAAGCCGGCAACCCGGGAGTTGGATATGCTGCTATCTTCCGGTGAGCAGGTCAGTATCTCCTTGCTGACCATTGCCCTGATCCAGCGTGGTTTTTCCGCGATTTCTTTGCTTGCCCACCAGGCGGGCATTAAAACGGATAACCATTTTGGCCGGGCGAGGATCCGCTCGGTGGATAATAAACGTTTGCTTGAGGCGCTTGAGCAGGAACAGGTGGTGGTGATCGCCGGTTTTCAGGGCATGGATAGCGAGCAAAATATTACCACCTTAGGCCGGGGAGGCTCAGATACCTCGGCCGTCGCCGTTGCCGTCGCACTTGAAGCAAGTGAATGCCAGATATATACCGATGTGGACGGTATTTACAGTGCCGATCCCCGTATCGAACCTCAGGCAACACGATTGGAGGTGATTGCTTTTGATGAAATGTTGGTGATGGCAAGTTTAGGGGCCAAGGTATTGCAAAACCGGGCGGTGGAATATGCCATGGCCCATGATATGCCGATCAGAGTCTTGAGTAGTTTTGATATAGGAGATGGAACGAAAGTGATCAATGAAGCACTTATGGCAGGTGAGTCGAAAACATCGCAACCTGTGTCGAATATTGCCCATCATCAACAGGAAGCTTTGCTGACCATTAGTGATGTTATTGACGACAATACCATTGCCGAAATTTTTGTTTTGTTAGGTGAGGCAGGGATCGAAGTCGATATGATTTCTGCTGAAATGCAAAGTAATTGTAAACACAGGGTTAAATTTTCTATACATCGTAATGATTGTGCTCAGGCGAGCGAAAAATTACACGAAATGGCGCAAAAAAACATCATAGGTGCTATTCATTGCAATCAGAAGATTGTTAAAATATCGGCGATAGGTATAGGACTAAAATCCCATGCCGGTGTTGCAGGAAAGTTGTTTGCTGCATTAGCCAAAGAAAATATCAATGTGTTGATGATATCAACATCAGAAATCACTATTTCTGTCATTGTAGATGAATTAAATCTTATCAAGGGGGTCAGGTTGCTACACCAGACCTTCGGATTAAATTCACCAAAGAATAACTAGTTATTTTTACAAAGTTTACAGTGACTTTAGTGCGCTTTGTTAGAAATTAGTCTAACTTTATTTATTACTAGCTTATAAATATTTAGTGGACCTCATTTTAAAGAGAAAGGAACAGTAGAATGTTAATATTAACACGACGAGTCGGTGAAACGTTGATGATTGGTGACGACGTTACCGTTACAGTTTTAGGTGTTAAAGGTAATCAGGTGCGTATAGGTGTTAATGCGCCGAAGGAAGTTTCAGTTCATCGTGAGGAAATATACATGCGTATACAATCCGAAAAAGGTGATACAGACCCTACAGGGAATAAGTTTTAATTTCACGGCAGTATCCTGGCTAGCACTAGCCTGAATGATGTATTTGTGAAAAAGTCAGCAGCTTTCTCTTCGCATCGCGAATTTGAGCCCGGGCAAAAAAACTTGGTGTAGCGTGTTGATATAAAAGGCCGGCAATTGCCGGTTTTTTTATGCCTGAAAAAAATCATCATAAACAATAACTGCTGCGATAGGAAAATTTCTAATAAGGGTCCCGGCTATTTTTTCTGGTTATTTGTTGTTTTTTCACTGTATTGACCCGAATATTTCTTTTATTTGGCTATTTATCGATGATTGCGGGCAATAAACAGCGGCTGACAGACAAGAATGACTTAATTTAACTACCAGCGGGCCGTTATCTGAATTAATCTTGCCAAAACTCCACGCCAGTTTTATTGGATAAAACCGGCGGTTTTTATGCCTTTTAGGCTGAAAAATACACGTCCTGGCTGTTTTCTCGGCAAACAGTGAAAAAGATAAAAGAAAAGATAAAAAAGTGTTTGACTTATTTTTTAGATCCATTAATATTCGCACCCACTGGAGAGGTGGCCGAGTGGCCGAAGGCGCTCCCCTGCTAAGGGAGTATAGGCTTTATACCCTATCGAGGGTTCGAATCCCTCCCTCTCCGCCATTGCGGACGCGTAGCTCAGCTGGATAGAGTACCTGGCTACGAACCAGGCGGTCGCAGGTTCGACTCCTGCCGCGTCCGCCACTTTTTCTTCTGATAAAGTGGCAGCAATGAAAGTGACAGTTTATATTAAGACTGGATAAAGAAATTAATATACCGCGGACGCGTAGCTCAGCTGGATAGAGTACCTGGCTACGAACCAGGCGGTCGCAGGTTCGACTCCTGCCGCGTCCGCCACATTCCATGTGGAAGAGAAAGCCCGACTTTTAAGTCGGGCTTTTTTTTGTCCTGATTTTTTTATTCGGAATTTATACCAGTTGCATTAAGTAGATGACCCAAATTCGGTGAGGATAAATTTTCAAGAAACCCCTTTATCGTTCCAGACTAAAGCTAAGCACCTGCATCCATGCAGGCGAGGCGTTTGGTTGAGCAATAGCAAGCTATTGTGATTGAAAACAACGCAGGACTTGGAGATTTAGAGCATCCGAAGCTGGTTAGATATTTAATAAAATTGGTATTATGATTTTCATGTCCTTTGGTGAATAAAATAAGCAGCAGTTATTGCTCTGCACCTCGGGGATATTTTTCCTGAATACGCTTCCGGCGCTTTGTGCATTTTTCTTTGATCAATCTTGACTGGCTGACAGACAATGGGGTGGCTAGCACTACGGTTAATAACGGTATACCCGAGTTAGTGGTTGTCAGTTTGTTTGACAATAAAGTTCAACAGCTCAATGGTAATTGGGCTTATGGACTGACAGATAGCCAGCATCCTGAACATAGCTATTTAATTGAGCAACAGACTCATGCCTTATATCGTGCCAGTTTGCTTATACTTGATGATGGTTTAATCATTAACGTAAATAAGCTTACTAAAACTTAAGTAACCCTGCTAAATGGCTTTTATCACGTAAAAATAGACGCAAATATTTTGTATTATGGTCGTGGTGAAAACAATAATGGTTTTTTAAATGCGCTGCCATTAAACAATATTGATAAAGGCCGTAAATATCTTTCGAATAACTTTTCTGGCTATGACGCTAGTAACGGCAAGGTCATGATAAGTGATATAGAAAGCCTGGAAGGCGACGTGCATCGCACCATGAATTAAACAGTCATGACAAGGATAAATGTTAGTATTTATATGCTGAAATATTCATTAGTTACAGCCCGTGAAAAATTGATGGCCAGTTGGCTAATAAGCCTAATGCCAGTCAGCTCTTAATTGACCGGCATTAAAATTTTTGGGCTGGCTTTTATCTGTGAAGGAGTTGATTGACGAATTTAGTCGCCGCAGGTTTGGCTCCTGGCATGATAATGCGGGAAGTTTTTCATCAATGAGTTTGTTTTTTATCCAATTAATATTTATTCGATAATTTTTAGGAGATTATTGCGAATATTATTTGACATATTTTTTAGATCTATTAATATTCGCACCCACTGGAGAGGTGGCCGAGTGGCCGAAGGCGCTCCCCTGCTAAGGGAGTATAGGCTTTATACCCTATCGAGGGTTCGAATCCCTCCCTCTCCGCCATTGCGGACGCGTAGCTCAGCTGGATAGAGTACCTGGCTACGAACCAGGCGGTCGCAGGTTCGACTCCTGCCGCGTCCGCCACATTTTATGTGGTTATAAGAAAACCCGACCTATGGTCGGGTTTTTTTTCGCCTGAAATTTGTCTTTTTTGCCTTCTAAAAACGCATTGAATAGTACCATACCTGCCTCTTGCTGCCTGCATCTGATAGGAGTTTTGTTAACAGCTTTAAAAAATATAAGTAGCCGCCTTTTGGCAATTTTTAACTTTTATTAAGATTAATTTTTTCACTTTGAGAAAATGATTTTGTTATCGTGTTGTTATATAAAGTTTTTATTGTTTTAGGCTTTGATGCCAAGAAGTTGACATTCAAATTGTTTTTATGTAGTTTTTATATCTAAAAATATAATAACAAAAAATTTACAATATCAGTTTCCCATCACACTCAGGAAAAGGATGGTAGTAGTTTTAATTATTTAGACTATCCGGATAAGTTGCAGTGGACGCAGCATCATTTTTATTCTTCCACGCTTCTTTTAGCACGAACAGTAGCCAGGCAATAGCGCCTTTCCGTTCAGCCTACCGATAAATTGCTTTTTGCTCAGTCAGATAATTATTTTACGCCGGTTTTAGGAAACTGATCTCAGTAGATTATTAGGCATAATTACAATAATAAATGGCATAACAAAGGTTTCTTTGTGACATAGGGATATATTGTCAAAGTGGGCTGTTGGATATTAACGGTTCGCCATAAGGAAAGCATTATTGGCTTATATAATAAATACTTGCCCGGGTAATGTAACAACAAACAACCTGAGTCACTGTATTTGTAGTTGTCATATAACCATTAAACAGGCTTTGATATGAAGTGGCAGAAAATTGTTAAAGATGAGCAGCAAGCAAAATGTAAATTGGCGCTTGAACGCATTTTGCAGGAATTAACTGCAAAGCCCCTGGCCGAGAAGGATTTGTCTTTATTTGGCGGTATTGGCGGAGAAGTGGTTTTCTTATGGCAGCTCGGATGCGCCTACCCTGAAATGCCGGCACAGGATGCGGTTGATGAAAGGCTTGATGCCATTCAAACAAACTTAGCGCAACTAGGCCACCAACTGGCGTTTAGCAGCGGACTTTCCGGTATCGGCTGGTTATTCGAATTTTTGCTGCAACAAGATGACTATAACGGTGAAATCAATGAAGAGCTGGAGCTGTTACTTAAGCAGCACCTGAGCGAAAACTGGCAGGGAGAGTATGAATTTATCTCCGGTTTGCTAGGCTATATCACTTTTATCCAGCGACGGGCACGGGGCACCCGGGATATAAGCCTGCTGCGACAAGCACTACAGCTGTTATTACAATATTCTACAGCCACCGCCGACGGTCATGCCTGGGAAACTGCTGTCGATTCTGTTTATAGCTTTAACAAGCAAGCCCCCGAGTTTAATTTAGGCCTCGCCCACGGCGTGCCCGGGGTCATTGCGGTATTAACTTGTGTGTGTCAGCACTACCCGGCTTTAAGGGCTGAGTTTGAACCTGTGCTGGCTTCTTGCTGTCAATGGCTGATGTCCCAGACCCGGGAAGAAAAAGAACCCGGCTCCCGTTATGCTTATTCCGCTTGCACCAACGGCCATACCCGGTTGGGCTGGTGTTACGGTGACTTAAGCAATGCCCTGATCCTCGGCAGGGCCGGCAAATTATTAGCCGATGACGTACTCTTTCAATTCTCCCGCCAGCTGATGCTGGCTACCAGCAAACGTTTAGATGATGACTCGGGTGTGTTCGATGCCGGTATTTGCCATGGCAGTGCGGGAATATGTTTGATGTACCAGCAAGCCGGTGAACTGTTTGATGCTCCTGAACTTTTCATTACAGCCCAATATTGGCTGGATCATACTTTAGCGCGCTTTGAGCGCGATGGTCTCAACGGGTTTGATAAATACTCGGTGGCTGATGAATGTTATCTGTCTGAGTCAGGTTTACTTGAAGGATATACAGGCGTAGGTTTATGCCTGTTATCAGCGTTAGGGCATTCATCCGACTGGTCGGAATGTTTGCTACTTCAATAAGGATTTATAAATGCAAAACAATTCGGTATACGCAGATAACTTTTTTCTTGCCCGCTCCCCTAAGTTCTCCTTTGAGACACTAACCCGGTGGCAAGGTGAACACAGTGAATTAGTACAAGCGTTAAAATCCTGGCTGGAGCAGCCGGGGGTGAAAGAGGCGCTTTATATTGCCAGTCCGTCATTATGCGAGCGGCTGTTGGAGTGGAAAGTCAAACCCGGCAGCAAACAAGAGAAAAAGCTGATTCATTCGCTGGCGAAATATTTTATCCGCATGTGTTCGCGTCCGACACCGTTTGGCTTATTTTCCGGGATCTCCAATGGTGAAATAGCTCAGGAAAACCGGTTTGAATTACCCGCCGATTTAGCGAGCCGCCGCATTACCCGGCTGGATATGTTTTATCTGTCGTCAATTAAAGACTTGCTGGCGAAAAAGCTGGCGGATAATCCCGGCCTTAAGGTGAAACTCAATACCAGCAGTTACCCGGTAGGGGATCAGCTTAGATACATAGAAGCCTATCAATCGAAAGATGCCCGTCATTATCGTCTGAGTTCGGTGGAAATCGATGAGTGTATTACCTGGCTCCGGCAAAACTGTCAGCAGGTACAGCTATTAGGCCGGTTAAAAGCAGACTTTAAAGCCAGCTTCCCGGAAGCCGACAGCGAAGATATCGATGAATATTTTGCTTCCCTGGTAGAAGAAGGGGTCCTGGTGCCGGAGCTGCTATTGTCGCTGACCGATCCCGAGCCGGCGACCTTATTGGCGAAACAACTGGTAGCGCTGGGAGAGGGTGAGCTGGCGGATGCGATAATGACGGCAGTACACAGGATAAATGAGATAGATAAAGCCAGCGGCGCCGATATCGGTGACTATAAAGCCATTTATCAGCAACTAAAAGCACTGCCGTTTGAAGTGGAAGAAAGTAAATTATTCCAGGTGGACTGGTTTAAAGGCGGTGAAAACCTGACCCTGTCCGAGTCGAGTACCCGGCAGTTGCTCGATAGCCTGACCCTGCTCCATAAGGCCTGTTACCGTAAAAATAACGCCCTGGAAACCTTTACCACTGAGTTTAATAAACGCTTTGAAGGGCAGTTTGTCCCCTTAAGTTACCTGCTCGATGATGAATCGGGGATCTCCTATACCGATGATACCGGTTATGAAACGCCGCTGCTGGCAGGCTTGCAATTAATCGTCAATGGCGGCGAAGGTAAACTACCGGCAGCTAATGCCCTGGAATCTTTATTGCTGGATAAAATTGCCCTGAGTGAGGGCAGTAATACCGAAGAGCTGAGACTCAGTAAAAAAGAACTGAAAAAATTGACCGCCGATATTAAAACCGTGCCGCAATTGCCGGGTTCTTTTTCTGTGATGTGTTCCTTGCATAACGATGAGCATGGCCGGGAACAAATACATTTTCAGGGGATCTCAGGTCCGTCTGCCGGCAATCTGATGGGGCGCTTTTGTCATTTGGATGACAAACTGTATCAGAACGTGAAACAGCATTTAGAAAAAGAAGAAGCCTTACAGCCGGATGCCGTTTTTGCCGAAATTGTCCATTTACCCGAAGGCCGCCCCGGCAATGTTATCGCCCGGCCAAGGCTCAGGGAGCATGAGATTGTCTTCCTGGCGGATACCAGTTTAAGTTCGGATAAGCAGATCCCGGTCAGTGATCTCTATGTTTGTGTTGAAGGCAGTCTGGTGAAACTGTGGTCTAAACGTTTAAACAAGCAAATCATTCCGCGCTTGTCTTCTGCCCATAATTATTCCAGCCGTAGCCTGGGGATCTACAAGTTCCTGTGCATGTTACAGCACCAGGAAGTCTCGGCACCGAATTTTTCCTGGCCGGCAAGCCTGAATAATGTTGCCTACACGCCCAGAGTCAAACTCGATAATATCATTTTAGCGCCCCGGACCTGGCGCCTGGATAAAGCCGAATTGGAGAAAATTAAGCCGGATAATGATTTTGCCGACAAGGTTCAGGCTTTGCTGAAGAAGTTTAATTTACCCCGGGTGGTGACCTATTCGGTTGCCGATAATGTCTTGACCCTGGATTTATTAAATCCCATCTGCTTTGAGATCTTACTCAGCGAAATAAAATATGCGCAGAAGGTCACGTTAAAAGAGTCCGTCGTGCACGTTTTTCCGAGTAAATTGCAGCAGCAGGGGCAGCATTTTGCCCATGAATTGCTGATCCCTTTTATCAATAAAAATACCCGGATATCGCCCGTCTATGCCGATCATCCGGATCGCCAGCTGGACAGAAACGCCCGAAAGCGTAATTTTATGCCGGGATCGGAATGGCTGAGTATCAAAATATACGGCGGTAACAGCCAGGTCGAAAAGGCCCTGATTGAAAAGCTGGCGCCGGCCATGGCAGAGCTCAAGGCAAGCGGGGTATATGAGAAAAGCTTTTTTATCCGCTATGGCGATCCCGACTGGCATTTAAGGCTGCGCTTTTATGGCGCACCGGACAAGCTGATGCAGCAGGTATTACCCGCCTGTTATGCAGAGCTTGATCCCCTGATCCAAAACGGTCAGTTAAAACGGATAGAGCTCTTTACCTATGATCGGGAAGTGGAACGTTATGGCGGGGCAACCTCAATGCCTTATGTTGAGAATATCTTTGCCGCCGACAGCATTACCGCGATAGAAACCGCCGAGCTGAGCGCTGAATATGATGAAACCGCGCGCGGTTACGCCGCGATTTTAGGCTGCGACCGCCTGCTTGATGATTTTGGCTTATCCATGCAGGAAAAGTATGAATTAATGGATGGCCTGCGCATAGGTTACGGTAAAGAATTTAATGAGAATGCCCGGTTAAGGAAACAGCTGGGAGAAAAATTCCGTGAACATGAACAAGTATTAAAAACAGCACTGGTATCAGAAAACGATGATGCCCTGTTTAGTGAGATCAACAGCATACTCAAGCGAAGGAGTGAGCTGATAGCGCCGGATGTGAAAACGATCCTGGCGCTGGACAAGGATGGAGTATTAGGCTGTGAAATTACAACACTGCTTAATTCCATATTACATATGCATACGAACAGGATGTTTAAGGCTTACGGGCGACAACAGGAGTTGGTGGCATATGACTTTTTAAGGCGGTATTACCATTCAAGCCTTAAACACAGTTAGAAAACAACAATAAGGAAGAAAAAAATGAAACTAACTTTGAAAAAAAAAGCAGTTAAGCAATTAAGCAATGACGTCAACCTTTTGCCTAAAAAAGAAACGGCAGCGATTGCCGGCGGTTTGGCTTCAGCGAACAAAACCATAGTGTCGGTTGTGCATAGTTGTGTTTGTAAGCCGAGTGAAGTTGACTGCTTTTAATTGATAATAAGGAATAAAAATGAAACTGACTTTAAAAAAGAAAAATTTAGCTAACCTTTCTAAAGACTTAAATGAATTGCCGAACGAGCAAACTAAAGACATTAATGGTGGAGCTGTGACCTTGAAGGATTGTGAGCATATTACCACCCATACCTATACCGTTGCCTGGGGAGATTGTCAGGTAGAGATGTAATTTTTACCTGAATGAGAAAAAGCAGAAGCCTTTAGCAGGCTTCTGCTTTTTTAATTAACCTTGAGCGTTTTCTTTTAAATAGCTGAACAGGTTTTTATAATGCTTGCCGGTTTTCTCGGCGGCCTTTTCTTTGGCGGCATGGCGGACCAGCTGGCGTAATTTTTGCCGTTCCAGCCCCGGGTATTCTGCCAGCAGGGCTTCAATGGCATCTGCCCCTTGTTCAATTAATTCATCCCTGAGCTGTTCCAGGCGGACAAATTTGGCGGTTTCCTGCTGATGTTTGTTGGCCATCACATCCATGGCCTGGTGGATAGGGGCCAGGTCGGTTTCCGACAATACCTTGGCAATATAGCGGATATGACGGCTTAAAGCTTCGTGTTTATTCTGAATTTTATCCGCAAGCACCATGGCTTCCTGTAAGCTCTCCGTGAGCGGCAAGCGGCTGCGCTGATGCTTGGACATCTTTACCAATTGCAGGGCAAATTCCTGCAACTGGTGCATTTCTCTTTTTATTTCAGATTTACTTTTCAGATCTTCATCTAATTCGTCGATATCGTGTGAAGAGTGGTGCATAATGTTTGTTATCAAAAGAAATAATGTCTCTAGTATACAACAAAGCAGTTAAGGCAAAAAACCTTAATCTTGGAATGCACTGTATGTTAGCGTGGCAGCAGGATAAAAAATAACATCATGAGCGAATCAAACAGTCTTCTTGAACAAGTAGATCAGGTAAAAACACGTGTAGCTAAAGTGCTCGAACTCGCCAAGTCTTTAGGGGCTGACGGCGCCGAGGTTGCCATGAGCCGTCAGCAGGGATTAAGTGTCAGTACCCGCCTTGGCGATGTTGAAAATGTCGAGTTTACCAATGACGGCGCTCTGGGGATCACGGTTTATCAGGACGGACGTAAAGGCAGTGCTTCAACCGCAGATTTATCCGAAGCTGCCCTGGCGAAATCGGTTCAGGCGGCGGTGGATATTGCTAAATATACTTCGGTAGATGATTGTGCCGGTCTGGCGGATAAAGAGCTGCTGGCGATGGACCCTCTTGATCTGGACTTATATCATCCCCATGAGATGAGCACAGATCAGGCGATTGCCATCGCCAAAGAATGTGAAGATGCCGGCCTCGGCTTTGATAAGCGCATTACCAACTCTGACGGCGCGACCTTGGCAAGTTTTGAAGGCTTTAAGGTCTATGGTAACAGTCACGGCCAGCTGGTGGGGTATCCCAGTAGCCGCCATAGCCTCAGTTGCGTGATGATCGCCAGTGACGGCGATGATATGCAGCGGGATTATGCCTATACCGTCAACCGTGACTTTGCAGGCCTGGTTGACGGTAAAACCATAGGCGAACAGGCCTCAGAAGAAGTCTTGTCACGGCTGAACAGCCATAAGCTGTCAACGGCTAAAGTGCCGGTCATGTTCCGGGCGGATATTGCCAATACCATTTTTGGCCACTTTATTGCTGCCAACAGCGGCGGTAATTTATACCGAAAATCTTCATTTTTGGTTGATGCCTTAGGGCAGGAAATATTTCCTGAATTTTTATCTATCCATGAGCGTCCGCATCTGGCCAAGGCTCTGGCGAGCAGCCCTTTCGACAGCGAAGGGGTGAAAACCACAGACAGGGATATCATAGTTAACGGTCAGCTGCAAAGTTACCTGTTGACCAGTTATTCCGCCAGGAAATTAGGTTTAAGTACCACAGGCCATGCCGGCGGCATCCATAACTGGCTGGTCACGGCTAACGGCGGCGATTTCGATGCTATGCTGAAACAGTTGGGCACAGGTTTGCTGGTGACCGAATTGATGGGGCAGGGGGTGAACGTGGTCAACGGTGATTATTCCCGCGGCGCTGCCGGCTTCTGGGTAGAAAACGGCAAAATAGCCTACCCGGTATCGGAAATCACCATAGCCGGTAATTTAAAAGATATGTTTAAAGGCCTGGTGGCGGTCGGCAGTGATACCGATATGAAAGGCAGCATACGCACAGGTTCATTATTGATTGATGAAATGCAGGTTGCCGGTAATTAACCGTAAAGCTGGCCTTTGAGCGAGCTTAAACAGCAAAAGCCCTGAAGCATGCGCTTCAGGGCTTTTTTATTTACATGAGTGAACGGATGCCGGAGCTGGGACAGGGCCGGAAACACGGCTCTGAGCACGTTTTATTGCAACAATAAGGTCGCGGTGCCCAGGAAGGCAAAAATACCAACGACATCTGTGATTGTGGTCAGGATCACGCTGCCCGCCAGTGCCGGATCTATGGAAAGCTTTTTCAACAGCAGCGGGATCACCACCCCGGCGATACCGGCCACGGTTAAATTCATCAACATGGCAAAGGCAATCACGCCGCCGAGCATTAAATCCTGTTTCCACAGGGCAACAAAGCTGGCGATAAGAAAGGCCCAAATAACTCCGTTTAAAAAGCCGACCGCCAGTTCCTTGTACAATAATGAGCGGGCGTTGCTGTCACCGACATGTCCCAGGGCAATACCGCGGATCACCAGGGTCAGGGTTTGGTTGCCCGCGACCCCTCCCATACTGGGGACCAGGGAGTTGAGTATCGCCAGGATAGGCAAGATGCTCAATAGCTCTTCAAACTGGCTGCTGACGGCGACGGCAAAAAGGGCGGTGATTAAGTTTACCCCGAGCCAGATAGAGCGCTGGCTGGTACTTTTAATGACCGGGGCAAAGGTATCGGCTTCATCGTCCAAACCCGCCATACTCATCATAGAGTGCTCGGCATCTTCACGGATAATATCAATCACATCGTCTATGGTGATCCGGCCGAGCAGGCGGCCGTTTTCATCCACCACAGGGGCCGATAACCAGTCGTGGCGCTCGAACAGCTGGGCAACATCGGTTTCCGGCATATCGGCGGGAACAGCTTCTATTTCGGCGTCGATCAGGTTAGAAACCACAGTTTCGGTTTTGGCGGTGACCAGGGCCGAGAGGGAAACGGCGCCGATAAACCTGTCATGGCGATCGACGACATAAAAGGAATCGGTGGCTTCCGGCAAGGTGCCTTTTAAACGCAGGTAACGTAAGATCACATCAACGGTGACATCGGGGCGTAAGGTGATGGTATCGGTATTCATAATACCGCCGGCGGTATCTTCGTCAAAAGATAACGCGGTTTCTACCCTGGCCCTGTCCTGGGAGTCCATCGAGTTGAGTACTTCCCGGTAAACGCTGTCGGGCAGGGTGCGTAAAACTTCTGCCAGATCATCGACATCCATACCTTCGGCAACGGCGGCGACTTTTTCCGGGCGCATGCTTTTGAGTATGCCCTTACGTACTTCCTCACTCAGTTCTTCAAGGACTTCCCCCTGATTGTCGGGTTCGATCAGCTGCCATAATACCGGGCGGCTTTTGGCGGTGGAAGACTCTAAAATCAGCGCTAAATCATAGGGAGGCAGGTTGTGCAGTAATTTACGCACATAGACGAACATACCACTGCCAAGGGCCTCATTGACTTCTTGTAGCCGTTGCTGGTTAAATTCTTGCTCTGAAATTTCCGGCATATATCAACCCTGTGCCGTTTATGGAACGAATCTGAAAAATTATTAGATGAAAAATAGCATACAAATGAAGGGCTCTGGAAAAGCTTCAGTTTTGCTATTGGTATGAAGTTTATCGTAATCGCGTTTTTTTTTCAGCTTTTTTATCGGTTTATCTTAAGTCGTCCGAGCAGAGTTACTCGGATTCGTCGAATTTATCCGTGATCAGTTGGCAAATACTCTGCAGCGCCTCTTTGGCCTGGCTGCCCCGGGTTTTTACCGTGACTTCTTTTCCCTGGCCGCCGGCAAGCAACATCAGCGCCATAATGCTGCTGGCATCTGCCTGGTTATCTTCAAGCTCTAAAGTAACTTCGGCGTCAAACTCACTGCACAACTGTGCCAGTTTACTGGCAGCCCTGGCATGTAAGCCGAGTTTATTGGTGATGGTGACTTTCTTTTCTAATACCGTCATTTTAGTCTCCTGGCTAGTGCTTGCGCAGGTGTCTCTTTGTTGCAGGCGGGTGAGCAGAGATCACCCTTTTTTACATAGCGACATCAAACGTTAGCTTGCTGTGATGCCGATATCCCTGTGGTGGGACTGCACATCATCCCGCTCTTTGCGAAAGTTATTCGCCAATAGCTCGGCAATGTATACCGATCTATGCTTGCCGCCGGTACAGCCGATGGCAATGGTGACATAGCTGCGGTTATTGCGCTCCAAGTGAGGCAGCCAGGTCAGCATAAAACTGTTGATTTGCCAGATAAATTTTGTCACCAGCGGCTGGCTGCTGAGAAAGTCTTTTACCGGCTGCTCCAAACCGGTAAAACCTTTGAGATCTTTCTCCCAGAACGGGTTGGGTAAAAACCTGGCATCAAAAACATAATCGGCATCGGGCGGTATGCCGTGCTTGAAACCAAAGGATTCAAACACCAGCACCATAGAGCCGGATTTCTTGCCTAAAATACGCTCCCTGACCAAGTCTGACAGCTGATGGGGGGAAAGCTGGCTGGTGTCGATAAATAAATCGGCCCGGCTCGATACCGGCTCCAGTAATTTTTTCTCCAGCGACAGGGCCTGATCCAGCGGAATATTGCGGCGGATCAGCGGGTGCAAACGCCGGGTTTCGCTAAAACGTTTGATCAAATCGGCGTCATTGGCATCGAGATAAAGGAAATTCAGCTCCACCGATTTTGGCAGGTAATCGATCATTTCCGCGATATCGCCGGGTTCGTCCGGCAGGTTGCGGACATCCAGGCTGACGGCGACATTCTCGTAGTCGTTAATCACGGTATGGGTTAAGGCCGGCAACAGGTTAACCGGGATATTATCAACGCAATAATAGCCTAAATCTTCCAGTACCCGCAGGGCGACGGTTTTTCCCGAACCGCTACGGCCACTGACGATAATCAGTTTCATCTTGGTATATTCTTATTTAGTGATTGGTGGCACGGTTGCCAAACAAGCGCAAGCTTGTTGCCTGAGGCTAAGCAGGCACGAGTACTGGCGATAATGACGTTCATGGATTAGTCCATTTGGCTGACAAGTTGAAAAAGTTCCTGATCATTCAGGCATTTCCTTACTTGTTTGGTGGTTTGCTTATTACTGAACAGTTTAGCGATACTTTGCAAGGTGCTTAAATGATCTTTACAGCAATCTTCCGGGACAAATAAGGCAACAAAAATATCAACCGGTCGGTTGTCTATGGCATCAAAAGGGATGGGTTCTTGCGTGGTCAACAACACCGCGACCGGATGTTTGGCATTGACCAGGCGGCCATGGGGTATGGCGATACCGTTGCCTATGCCGGTACTGCCCATTTTTTCCCTGTTCATCAGGCTTTCCAGTAATTCAAATTGACTGAAATCCGTCATCTTAACGGCCGCAACCGCAGAGATTTTTTCTAAAATGCGCTTTTTACTGCCAGCGGGGACTGCACATACCGTGCAGTCCAGGGTAAGGATATTTTGCAACTTCATAATGCTTAGTGATGGGTCATTTTACCTTTGTGTTTTAAGACTTGGCGATCGAGTTTATCAACCAGGTTATCGATAGCGGCATACATATCATCGTGCTGGGAAGAGGCATGGACTTCGCCGCCGTTGAGATGAATGGTGGCCTCCGCTGTCTGATTTAATTTTTCAACGGTTAAAACGACATAGACGTTGTTGATGTTGTCAAAATGTCGTTCCAGCTTTGCAAACTTAGTATTAACATAATCACGTAATGAGGTGGTAACTTCTACATGGTGGCCTGAAAGATTAATTTGCATAAGCTTTATCCTTATAGATGGTTAATTAAAGTAAACTTTTACGTTGATTCGACGGCGGAATAGACAAAGATTCACGGTATTTGGCTATGGTGCGCCGGGCGACATTAATGCCTTGTTCAGCCAGTAATTCGGCTATTTTGCTGTCACTCAAAGGCTTAGAGGGAACTTCAGCTGAGACGATTTTTTTAATCAGTGCCCTGATGGCGGTTGATGAACATTCACCTCCGTTTTCTGTGCTTACATGGCTGGAAAAGAAAAATTTCAGTTCAAAAATCCCTCTCGGGGTATGCATGTATTTTTGCGTGGTGACCCGGGAAATGGTCGATTCATGCATTTCCACCGCTTCGGCAATATCATTTAACACCATGGGACGCATGGCTTCCGGTCCATATTCAAAAAAGCCCTGCTGCCTTTGTACGATACAGTTGGACACCTTAAGCAAGGTATCGTTGCGGCTTTCCAGACTTTTGATAAACCACTTGGCTTCCTGCAGGTTTGAGCGGATAAACTGGTTATCATTGGAAGACTTCATGGTACGGGACAAAGCCGCGTATTGCTGGTTAATGGACAGCTTAGGCGCGGTATCGGGATTGAGCTCCACTACCCAGCGGCCATTTTTCTTCTCCACCGAGACATCCGGGATCACATATTGGTCATCCCCCTGGATGATGGCATCGCCGGGGCGTGGATTCAGTGACTGAATTAAGCGGATAACTTCCCTTAACTGATCTTCTTTTAACCGGGTTTTACGCATGATCTGGCGATAATCCCGGTTACCCAGTAAATCGATATAATCGCGCACCACCAGCTTACTCTCTTCCAGCCAGGGGGTCGTTTTATCGAACTGGTTTAACTGAATCAGCAGGCATTCCGAGATCGAGCGGGCGCCGACCCCGATAGGGTCAAACATATTAATACGTTTTAATACCGCTTCGACTTCGTCTAATTCAACATCTTCACCACCGACGCTTTCCAGCACATCTTCGCTGCTGACGGTAAGGTAGCCACTGTCGTCTATGGCATCTATGATGGCGGTGGCAATGGCTTCATCCGTGGGGGAAAACGGCGTTAAATCCATCTGCCAGCGTAAATGATCCTGAATCGAGTCTGTGGTTTCCCCCTGGTAGGTAAAGTCTTCCGACGGCGCGCTGCTGGCGGGGCCGGAAATACCGGCGCTGAAGCTTTCTTCCCAGGTGGTATCCATGTTCAGTTCATCGGGAATATCTGATTTTTCCAGCGCTTCTGTGGTGCTGATTTCATCTATGGTCGGGGCAGCTTCTTCACTGCCATCACTTGGCGTTTGCTCTGCGTTTGCGCTTGATTCGCTCTGGGTCGTGGCAGAATAGGCTTCTTCGAGATCATTGGATGAGGTCTCTTTTTCTGCTACCGGGGTTTCTTCCACTTCAAGCAGGGGATTGCTTTCAAGTGCTTCCTGAATTTCCTGCTGAAGATCTAGGGTTGACAGTTGCAATAGCTTAATCGCCTGCTGCAACTGAGGCGTCATGGTTAATTGTTGTCCGATTCGGAGCTGAAGTGTAGGGCGCATCTACGTCTTTTATCTTCCTGTTGTTTTAATTAAACGTTTGTTTTATTGGTCTACAAGGAAAAAGTCTCTGATCAAAGAGGCACTAACCCAATAATATTTAACCAAAAATCCACGTCTAACCAAATAGTCTGTTAACTCATTAGCGGCATTGCCAATGTAGCGGCATAACTTATACCTAACTATAGCGTGAATTGCTCTCCTAGGTATACATCTCTTACCTGCTGATTTGCAAGTATTTGATCTGCATTGCCTTGTGCGATTAATTCTCCGTGGCTGACGATATAAGCATGTTCACATACATCCAGGGTTTCCCTGACGTTGTGATCGGTAATTAATATGCCAATGCCGCGCTGTTTTAAATGTATTATTATCTTCTTTATATCACCTACAGAAATAGGGTCAACTCCGGCGAAGGGTTCATCAAGCAAAATAAACTTTGGATCCGCCGCCAGTGCTCTGGCTATTTCTACCCGGCGACGTTCGCCGCCGGACAGGCTCATACCGGTATTATCCTTGATATGGCCGATATTAAATTCTTCCAGCAAATGTTCCAGTTTCTGCTCCCGCTCGACTCCGCTGAGCTGTTTCTGGGTTTGCAGTATCGCCATGATATTGTCATAAACGGTTAATTTCCTGAAAATAGAAGCTTCCTGTGGTAAATAACCTATGCCTTTGCGTGCCCGTTCATGCATAGGCGCTAACGTCAGATCTTCGTCATCCAGGGTGATATTGCCGCTGTCGTTAGCCACTAAACCGACGATCATATAAAAAGACGTGGTTTTGCCTGCGCCGTTGGGGCCCAGTAAGCCGACGATTTGCCCGGAAGAGACCTGCAGGCTGACATTTTTTACCACTTTACGGCCTTTATAGGCTTTTGCCAGCCCTTGTGCGGCTAAGGTTGCTTTGCTCATAGATTAATTTTTGTCTTTATCTTTGCTTTCGGGTTCTAATATCGTGGTAACACGTTCATTTTTATCGCTTTCTGCGCTGAGCTGTTCGGTCAGGGTATTGTAGGTGATCCTGCTGCCGCTGACCTGGCTGTCCTGTTGGCGCAACAGGGCATGGCCGGAGATAGTGATCATATTCTTGCCCGGCTCATATTTGATTTCGTCCGCCTGCAAATTGATCATGTTGCCGTCATCGAGCAACTGCTCGAAGGTGGCCGGGTTGCCTTTGGCCAGATAGGTTTTCACGTCGCTGTCTTTTTCGCCGAATACCTGGACGATATCGGCATTGATCACCAAAGAGCCCTGGGTAATTCTGACATTATCGAGGTAGCTGGCGATTTTGTTTTTTAAATCGGCGGCCTGGCGGTCAGAGTCTATTTTTATTCTCTGCTCAAAATCCGCCTTGGCGGCGTTAACGCCCGGCACGGCGATTACCGAGGTGATCAGCAGCAAACTAGCGGCTAGATTTTTCATAAATGGTCTGGACATGTTCAGTAAGTGTCATCTGTTTAGTGTTTAGGTCTATTATCAGCCCGGAGCCGTGCATAGTGAAATCTTTTCCTTTGATCACTACCGTTTGCTCTGAGCTGATGATGTTGGTATTCAAATCTAATTCTAAGTATTTGCAATGAATCTCTTTTACCAGACTTTCTGGTGCTGTTGCTAACAAGCGTACCCGATTTTCCAGAATAACCCTATTGTTATTATATAAAGTTGCTTCATTTGCACTGACTTTCCAGGGCGAGGATTCATTTTTCGGGTATAAGGTATAGTTGGGGAATTCGAAATGGGTGAACTCCAGGCTGGCATAATGCTCCATGCGCTGGGCATCGATTTTATGGGAGAGCTTGCCGGAGATATCGTAAATATCGCTTTTCAGTGCTTCGGCGATAAAATCCGGGATCAACTCGCTGTCGATGGCATCGGTTTGTTCCACCAGGGACGAGCGCCATTCGGCTACGCCATAGAGCAAGACGCTTGATAAAAAAAAGATCAGCGCTAAAACCGATAATCGGCTCATACACTGGCACCTTTTGCCCCGGCAAGAGTGCCCTGGCTTAACATGATGAGATCGCAGACTTCACGTACCGCGCCAAAACCGCCGCGGGTAAAGGTGATATAGTCGGCGCCGTTAAGTACGCTCGGGTGGGCATCAAGGACTGCGATCCCCAGACCGACATTTGAGATGCAGGCCAGATCCGGAATGTCGTCGCCGATATAGGCAATTTCATCCAGGTTCAGTTCCTGCTGCTCCGCCAGGGCGGTTAACGCGGGAAACTTATCTTCTTCTCCCTGGATAATATGCCTGACATTCAGTGCCTGCATGCGTTGGGTTACGATATTGGAACGTCTGCCGGTGATAATGGCGATATCGACGCCGCTTGCCCCTAAGGCTTTGATGCCAAAACCGTCTTTGGTATGAAAGGCTTTCAGTTCTTCGCCGTCGTTGCCCAGGTAGATACGGCCGTCGGAAAATACCCCGTCGACATCACACACCAGTAATTTGACTTGCGCGGCTTTGTCCAGAATTTGCTTTTTTACCTGACCATATAAGGTATTCATTAGAGCACTCCCGATTTCAGTAAGTCATGCATATTCATGGCGCCCACAGGTTTGTTATTTTCATCGACGATGATCAGGCCGTTGATTTTTTTGTCTTCCATTATCTTCAAGGCTTCTGCCGCCAGCATATCGCTATGGGCGGTGGTCGGGGATATGGTCATCACCGAGGCGATATTATCCTGATGGATATCGATTTTATCATCAAGTATGCGTCTAAGATCGCCATCGGTAAATAACCCGGCCAACTCACCCTGTTTGTTGGTGACTGCGGTCATGCCTAACCCTTTCAGGGACATCTCCACCAGGGCATCTTTAATAAAAGCTTTATCCGTGACCACAGGCAGCCGTTCATCCCGGTGCATAATATCTCCCAGGCGCAGCAACAGGCGTTTGCCTAAACTGCCGCCGGGGTGGGACAGGGCAAAATCATCTGCGGTAAAGCCACGGGCGTTTAACAGCGCCACCGCCAGGGCATCGCCCATCACCAGGGTTGCGGTGGTGCTGGAAGTCGGCGCCAGTCCCAGCGGGCAGGCTTCCTGGGAGACCTTGATGCAGACATGGGTGTCGGAAAGTTTTGCCAGGGTAGACAAGGGCTCGCCGGTCATGGCAATAAGCTTGCTGCCGATGCGCTTGATCACCGGGATTATGGCCAAGACTTCGCTGGTTTCACCGGAATTGGAAATACAAAGCACGACATCATCGCTGGTGATCATGCCCAGGTCGCCGTGGCTGGCCTCTCCCGGGTGAACAAAAAAGGACGGGGTGCCGGTACTGGCCATCGTTGCGGCGATTTTACCGCCGATATGGCCGGACTTACCCATACCGATAACAATGACCCGGCCTTTGCAGTGATACATCAGCTGACAGGCGGTTTCAAAACCGTCGTCAATATATTGATCCAGTTCAGCTACGGCTTGCTGCTCAATTTTCAGGACATTTTTTGCTAATTGCTTAAAATTTTTCATGACACTTTCTTGGCACTTTTCTCGAACCTGTTAGGGCTACGACTGTTATCAATGACTTAACTGGCTAAAAAGAATGTACTGGTAGGCAATAAAACAGCCCAGCAGTATGCCGCCTTTCGTCCGGCCTACCCTGAATGCACCGCGCTGGCGGCTGAAACATAACAGGATCAGCAGCAGGGTGACGCCTAACATATAAGGTGCGTCCCGGGTGGCGGCGTGGGCATCTATGGCGCCGGGGGCAATGAGTCCCGGCAGGGACAATACCGCCAAAATATTAAAAATATTCGAACCGATAATATTACCCAGTGCCAGGTCGTCTTCTTTTTTGATCAGGCTCATGATGCTGGCGGCAAGTTCAGGTAAACTGGTGCCGATGGCAATAATGGTTAACCCTATGACCAGATCGCTGATACCGAATGCTTTGGCGATAAATACCGAAGAGTCCACCAGGAAGTTGGCGCTTAACGGCAGTACGATTATGCCGACCACCAGCCACAAAATGGAACTGCCCAGGCTGACTCCCTCAGGCACTTCCTGCTCCGCTTCCAGGATCATGGGATCGTCTATCGGGTGCTCTTTTCTTCTTTTTAAGGTGATCAGCAGCAAGGTAATGATATAGGTGGCAAAACCTATCATTAAAATCAGGCCTTCAATAAAACTAAGCTCATGGTCGAATAACATGGCGTAAGCCAGGGCGGTAATGGCCAATACCAGCGGGATTTCGCGTTTAATGGTTTTTGAAGACACTATCAGGGGCTGGAATAAAGCGGTGATCCCCAGTACCAGGGCAATATTGGTGATATTGGAGCCTATGGCGTTACCTACGGCGGTATCCGGATTTCCTTGAAAGGATGCTGTGCCTGCCACCATCATTTCCGGTGCAGAAGAGCCCATGGCCACTATGGTCAGGCCGATCACCATAGGGGTAACCCCAAGATTCCTTGCTAATGAAGAAGCGCCAAAAACAAATTTGTCTGCGCTCCATACCAGGGCCACCAATGACCCCAGTAAGATAATTATTTGAACTAACATCTACGACTCCCGAATATCAGCCTAAATTGTCGCTGGTTGCAGTAAAAAAAAAAAGCAAAAATAGTGAATGAGGATAAAAAAATCCAATTATTAAAAGTTGTTAGTTAAAAAATAACCAATTTTTGATGCCGACCGATGATCTTACCCTGAAAGCGCGGTAATTGTGACTTTTATTTTGTAACAACTGTCTTCGGGGCGCCTATCAAGTAAAACTTACAAAAATGAACAAAATCTTACATCAAAACGACATATTTAATTACGATTTGCTGATGCAGTAATTCCTGTGCTGGGGTAAAATGCCGCAAAAAAATTTTTCACCAAGTTTGAAGTTAAGACCTAGAAGATGCCAAAAACTTTAGTTGATATTCAAAATATCACGTTTAAACGGGATGAACGTGTCATTTATGATGATATCAGTTTGTCGATCCCAAAAGGAAAAGTCACGGCGATAATGGGGCCCAGCGGGATAGGGAAAACCACGCTGCTGCGTCTGATCGGCGGCCAGTTGAAACCGCAAAGTGGTAAGATTCTATTTGACGGCCAGAACATTCCGGCGTTATCGCGCAATGCCTTGTATGAAACCCGCAAACGCATGAGCATGTTGTTTCAAAGCGGCGCCTTATTCAGCGATATGTCGGTTTATGACAATATCGCCTTTCCGATGCGTGAGCACAGCCAGTTATCCGAGGCCCTGATTGAAAAAATGGTGCTGATGAAGCTTGAAGCGGTTGGCCTGCGCGGTGCCCGGCACCTTAAACCCAGTGAATTATCCGGCGGTATGGCGCGCCGTGCCGCCCTGGCCCGGGCCATTGCCTTAGATCCCGAGCTTATCCTTTATGATGAGCCGTTTGCCGGGCAAGATCCTATTTCCATGGGAGTTATCGTACGGTTGATCCGTTCCCTGGCGGATGCCCTGGGTTTAACCTCTGTGGTGGTCTCCCATGATGTGCCTGAGGTGATGAGTATCGCCGATTATATCTATATTATCGCCGAGAAAAAAATTATCGGTCACGGTACGCCGGAGCAAATTAACCGGCAGACATCGCCGCTGGTGCGCCAGTTTATTAACGGCGACTCTGATGGCCCGGTGCCGTTTCACTTCAACGCCGCCCCTTACCGGGAAGAGCTTATCGGCACAGGGGCGGGTAAATAATGAAACAGATACATTTTTTAGGACAACAAACCGTCGACCTTATCAGTGGCTTAGGCCGGGCAGTGATCATGCTTACCTCGGCCTTGATGCACTGGCCAAATGTCAGAAAAGGTTTGCCTTTACTGTTGACCCAGTTGTATGCCGTCGGGGTACAGTCGCTGATTATTATCCTGGTCTCCGGGACTTTTATCGGTATGGTGTTGGCGTTGCAGGGCTACACCATACTGGTGGGTTACGGCGCCGAAGCCAGCTTGGGGCCTATGGTAGCCCTGTCTTTGCTGCGGGAACTTGGACCTGTAGTGGCAGCCCTGCTGTTTGCCGGCCGGGCAGGCTCGGCGCTGACCGCGGAAATCGGTTTGATGAAAGCCACCGAACAGTTATCCAGCCTGGAAATGATGGCGGTTGATCCGCTGCGTAGGGTGATCGCGCCGCGCTTTTGGGCGGGCTTTATCAGTCTGCCGTTATTGGCGGCAATCTTCTCTATGGTGGGGATTTTAGGCGCCCATTTAGTCGGTGTTGACTGGCTCGGCGTTGATGGCGGTACTTTCTGGTCTGTGATGCAGGCGCAGGTGGATTTTCAGGGAGATATATTAAACGGGGTGATTAAAAGCCTGTTTTTTGCTTTTGTCGTGACCTGGATCGCGGTTTACAAAGGTTATAGCTGTGACCCTACTTCTGAAGGGATCAGCCGGGCGACAACCGCAACCGTAGTGCAGTCTTCTTTAGTAGTGCTGGGATTAGATTTTATCCTGACGGCGCTGATGTTTGCAGGATAATCATCGCTTGATGCTTAGTTAAAGAGAGCTGGCTTAAGTGATGAGTTTTTAGAAAAATTTTGGGTTTATTGTTAATAAGAATTTGGGTGGATGACATGGTGTCAAAGAAAATAGAGTTAATGGTGGGTTTTTTTGTAGCCCTGGGCATAGCGGCGATCTTGATGTTGTCGTTAAAAGTGGCGGACAGCGGTATTTCCGGCAATGGCGAAACATATGATCTATACGCTAAATTTGATAATATCGGGGGCTTAAAAGTTCGCTCTCCGATCAAAGTCGGTGGTGTAGTGGTTGGCCGGGTCAGTAATATTGTGTTGGACGAAGAAGATTATACGCCTGTGGTAACACTTAATATTTATGCCCAGTATAAGAATTTCTCCGAAGCAACCTCGGTCTCCATTCTTACCGCGGGTCTTTTGGGGGAGCAATTTATCGGTTTACATCCGGGTTTTATGGATGAGTCGGTAGAGACCTTGTTACCCGGCGATTTTATTGAAGATACTAAACCGGCCCTGGTACTTGAAGAGCTGATTGGTCAGTTCTTATTTAGTCAGGGCAGTGATGACTAGGATTATTATGAAAAAATTTTTCGCGTTACTTCCCATGTTAGCCGTGGCTGTCGGGCTTAGTGTCGGTGCCCATGCAAACAGCGGCCAGGTGGATAAAAAAGATCCCTATAAAATGATCCAGCAAGTGGCTGAGATCACTTTTAAGCGTTTTGCCGATGAGCAGACGCAAATCAGGAAAGATCCGAACCTGCTGAAATCTATCGTACGTGAAGAATTGATGCCTTATATCAATTATAAATATGCTGCCGGTAAAGTCATCGGCAAGCATTTCGCTAAAACCAGCAAAAAAGACCGGGCGGAATTTGTACCGGCTTTTAAAGAATACCTGGTCACTTCCTATGCCCAGGTTTTTACCTTGTATAACAAGCAAAAGGTGGAGTTTGAGCCGGGCAGGCCTTTGGGGAAAAAGAAGATCGTTGCCGTGAATACCCAGGTTATCGAACCGGGGCGCGATCCGATAGATATCTCCTTTAAGGTGCGTAAAAGCCGCAAAACCAACGAGTGGAAAGCCTTTGATATGGTGGCGGAAGGGGTGAGCCTGCTGGACAGCAAACAGGCGGAGCTGAGCAGTCTGATCCGCCAGAAGGGCTTACCTTATGTCACGCAGATGCTGAAAGAAAAAAGTCAGCGTAATATTGTCTTTAAATCAGAGCAAGGTTAACCTGTGAGCCAGATTGAATTTGCCTTATCGAGTGAGGGTGGTGCCTTGTCCGGGGAATTTACCCGACATACAGTGCCGACCTTAGCCGGTAAAACTATTAAAAAACTATTAAAAAATGATCACGCCGTATTGGATTTAAAAGCCGTTCACGGTGTTGATACCGCGGGTCTTGCCTGGTTACTGTCTTTGATTGAACAGGCGGAAAAAGCCCATAAAAAAGTTGAGCTGATACACCTGCCGGAAGATTTACTTAAATTGGCCAAACTCAGTGGTGTCGATCATTTTTTACCCATTACCGAGTGTTAGGAGAAAACCGTGGAAACTTCTGAAATTGAAAACTTGATCAATTCGGCCCTTGAGCTGGATGAGCTGCACGTAAAGTTCGACGGTTCGCAGTGTAAGGTGATTGCCGTTGCCGATATGTTCGGCGAATTAAGCCGGGTGAAAAAGCAGCAAGTGGTTTATGCACCGCTTGCCCAGGTGATTAACGACGGTGTTATCCACGCCGTGACCATTAAAACCTTTACCACGTCCGAATGGCAACGTGAAAAAATGTTTAACCTTCCCCTGTAATTCTCCCAGATAAAAAGAACAGTATATTGGACTCATTTAAAATAATTGGCGGGCAAGCACTTAAAGGTGAAGTCACCATTTCCGGTGCCAAAAATGCCGCCTTACCTATTCTGATGGCGGCTTTGCTGTCAGAAACCCCTATTACCATCACTAACGTTCCCCGCCTCAATGATATTGATACTACGGTGAAGCTGTTAAGTCAGCTCGGCGCCAAGGTCGAGTGGTTAGATATCAACGAAGTGGTGATCGATGCCGGTCAGATAGATCATTGCCGGGCTTCCTATGAGCTGGTGAAAACCATGCGCGCCTCGATCTTGGTATTGGGGCCTTTGCTGGCCCGCTTCGGCCATGCCGAGGTTTCCCTGCCCGGCGGTTGCGCCATAGGCGCCCGCCCCATTGACTTGCATATTCACGGCCTGAAACTGATGGGCGCAGAAATAGAAGTGGACAATGGTTATATCGTTGCCCGCAACCAGGGAAGATTAACCGGCGCTACCATTTTTATGGACACCGTTAGTGTCACCGGCACCGAAAACCTGATGATGGCCGCAGCCCTGGCCGAAGGCACAACGGTTATTGAAAATGCTGCGCGTGAGCCGGAAATCGTCGATTTAGCCAATTGCTTAAATGCCATGGGGGCGAAAATTTCCGGTGCAGGCACAGATACCTTGACCATAGAAGGGGTTTCCCGTTTACAAGGGGAGCATTACCGGGTAATGCCGGATCGTATCGAAACCGGTACTTTCCTGGTGGCGGCTGCGGTGACCCAGGGGCAGGTGAAATGTTTAAATACCGATCCCGGTGCTTTGGATGCGGTGTTAAGCAAGCTGCAGGAAGCCGGCGCAGAGATTGCCAGTGGAGAAGACTGGATCCAGTTATCCATGAATAAGCGGCCAACGGCGGTGAATGTGCGCACTGCGCCTCATCCGGCATTCCCTACCGATATGCAGGCACAGTTTGTGACCTTAAATATTATTGCCGAGGGCACGGCGACCACGACGGAAACGATTTTTGAAAATCGTTTTATGCACGTACCTGAATTGCAGCGCATGGGAGCCGATGTGCGCCTGGAAGGCAATACCGCCATCACCACAGGGGTTGATTCGCTGCAAGGTGCCCAGGTCATGGCAACCGATTTAAGGGCGTCTGCCAGTTTGGTGATTGCCGGTTTAGTGGCAACCTCGCCGACCCAGGTGGATCGCATCTATCATATTGACCGGGGTTACCAGCATATCGAAGACAAGCTGCAGGCACTGGGCGCCGACATTACCCGTATCAAAGGCAGTTGATTCAGGCCTGGCCAAGCTAAGCCTCAAACGATATCAGCCCCGGCAATTGCCGGGGTTTTTTGTATCTGCAAAGCATGGTATAACTTCAAGGCCGTAAATAAAGGTTATAAAAGGAGTAATTAATGATCATCACCGAAAGTTCACGTCTGGTGTTACGTGTGGTTAAACTGGACGACGCTCCCCTGATGTTAACCCTGATGAATGAACCCGCCTATCTGGAAAATATCGGCGATAAGCAAATTCGCACCCTTGACGATGCCGGGCATTATCTGAAGTCCGGGCCGCTGGCGATGCAGCAAGAACTGGGGTTTAGCCTCTATTGTATTGAGCGCAAAGATACCGGGCAAGCCATAGGCCTGTCGGGATTAATCAAACGTCCCGGGGTTGAACATCCGGAAGTCGGTTATGCGATTTTAACCGAGCATTGCCGTCAGGGGTTTGGTCTTGAATCTGTGGAAGCCGTGATAAAGCACGCCAGGGAACAGCTCAACTTACCTGTGCTACAAGCCATTACCAGTGTAGATAACAGTGCTTCGGTAAATTTACTGAAACGCCTGGCATTTAATTTTCAGGGGTTGATCACTCTGCCCGGCAGCGATGAAGAAATTAACCTGTTTGAAAGAAAGTTAGCCTAGCCGATGTTAACCGGCCGGGTGTTTTATGTTACCTGCGACCAGGCCCGCCAATATAACCATCAATGAGTAACCGCCGGTTCTGACGGGTCGGTGCTTGCTCTTTCCATACTTGTTATTCCGATACTTTGTAGTGATATCTTTACTCAAGATAATTTTTCAATTTGCTGCAATATAGGCAGAAATCGAATAGATATTGACAGTTTTGTTATTTTGCTGTTAACTATCGCGTAAATAGTTGTAATAAAATCTTACATTACAATTGAACATTGGAAGTTGCTTTAGCTTGCCGTACCTCATGGAAGAGTCAAATCAAATGTCGACCTTTCCATCTCGTCCGCTGCTTATCCAGGCAATAAAAATAATAATTACAATCAGTCTAGCGTAGAAATTCTTTTATCAAATATCAGGTTTTCAGCGCGCCATAAAGACCAGTTTAGAGTAGTAAGGAGACGCATTTTGTTCTCAGATTTACTGATGTCCTATACCTTGTCATTTACCTTCGGGAGTGGGTTGTATTCGCAATCCTTGCCCGGTTGTCCACCTTTTAATCTGTTAGGGTCTAACCCGGTAAAAATCAGCCTGGCGAACAGGCCTAAGTTTTTACTTTGTTCTGGAAATATTTCCGGGTTTGCTTAGTCATTATTTAATTGAATCGAATCATGATAACAGTGAGCCGGTAAAAAATATTTAACAAAAAAATTCAATAATAAGAAATCTCTATGCTCTGGGCTTATGGGTGATTTAAGCACAGCCGGTAAAAAGAGTGATGAGATCTATTTGCAAGAAGTAAGGAGAGCCTCTTTTGCAAACTACAGCATTGACATCCTATTCGCTAACGTTTCCCCAGTTAGATGTGTTTTTTCATCAGCAGCAATTGCCCGATTGTCCGCTTTATAATATTTGCGGTTATACCCGTTTAGCCGGAAAAGTTGATATTCCACGCCTGCAGCTGGCGTATCAAAAATTGGCACAAGCTGCGGATATTTTCCGTCTTTACTTTGAACATAACCAGGAATGGCCGGAGCAAAAGCTTGCTGCGAGTTGTGATGCACATTTATCCCGGGTGGATTTTTCCGGCCGCAGGGATCCCGAAGCCGAGGCAAAAGCGCATCTTGAAGTCTTGTTTGCCACTCAGTTTGATTTAAGCAAAGGGCCACTTTTTACCGGTCAGCTTATCACCCTGTCGGAAAATGAGCACTGGTTTGTGACCTTAGGGCATCATCTGGTTGTTGATGGTTGGGCCACCAGCCATATTATCAGGAAGCTTGGAGAGATCTATACTGCCTTAGGGCAGGAAACCGACGAGGGAACCTGGTCCGGAATATTGTCGATACCGAACTTTGTCGATGTTGTCGCCCAGGAGGCCAGGTATCAGCAAAGCGCCTCATACCGCAAATCCGAACAGTACTGGTTGGATAAATTTCAAACTATCCCCGAACACCTGTTTACTGCGCATTATCGCGGCAGTTTTGCTGCGGATCAGGTGGTGCCGAGTAAGCGCCAGCATATTTTGTTGTCCCGGGAAAAGTCGGGCTTGCTGCAACACTTTTGCCGGCAGCAGGATACCGGTATCCAGGGGATCTTCCTCGGCCTGCTCTATAGTTATTTCTCTTCATGTTACGGGCAAAGTGACTTAGTGATAGGCACACCCGTGCATAACCGCACCAGTGCGGCACAAAAACAAATTATCGGTATGTTTGCCAGCATGAGTCCGCTGCGCCTGGCGCTGAGCCGTGACCTTACCTTTACTGAGCTGCTCCGTGCCATAGGGAAAATCCAGCGTCAGGATTTTCGACACCAGAAATATCCCGTCAGCCACCTCAATCGCCAGTTGAAGCTTTCCCGCTCAAGCCAGCAGCAACTGTTTGATCTTTGTTTTAATTATTTAAAGCTCGATATCAATGCCCGCTATGACGACTGCGAGACCTTAAGCCGCTTTATCGGTCATGGCTTTTCACAAATCCCGCTGTCGGTCAACCTGATCGAATTTGGCGAGCAGCAGGAGCTGGAATTGCAGCTCGATTATAACCTGGCCTATTTCAGCGATGAAGAAGCGCTGTTATTGCTTAACCGGCTGGATTTCCTGCTGGAGCAAGTGTTATCGGATCCCGGGCAGCAGGTGTCTGCTTTAGCCCATATGCCGCCGTCAGAATTAACCCGGCTGCAAAGCTTTACCTGCTGTGAGGGCGGCTTGCGCAGTGAAAAAACGGCTGCCGAGCTTTTTGAAGCTTTTGCCCGCCAGCATCCTGGCAATGCCGCCCTGGTTGCCGGACAAGATAAGCTGAGTTTTGCTGAACTTAATCAGCAGGCCAATCAGCTGGCGCATTATTTAACCACCCAAGGGGTGGGAGTGGAGAGCCGGGTCGGTATTTGTACCACGGCGTCGGTGGAGATGATTATTTCTGTGCTGGCGGTATTTAAAACCGGGGCCATGTATGTGCCTTTAGACGCCAATTTCCCCCAGGCCCGTTTAGATTATATGGTGCAGGATTCGCAGATACAGCACTTGTTGACCCAGTCGCAATACCTGCCGCTGTTTCAGAACTTTCCCCTGATCTTTGTCACCCTGGACAGCAGTGAACATCAGCAGAAAATCAGCGGTTTTTCCTGTGCCGATCTTGAGCGTCCGGCCGGTTTTACCCTGTCCTGCCTGGCTTATTTAATTTATACCTCAGGTTCGACCGGGCAACCCAAAGGGGTCATGGTCGAACATCAAAATTTGATGCATTATGCCTTTGGTATCCAGGACAAGCATCAGCTGCCCCCGGGCATGAGTTACGGGGTATTATCTTCCCTGGCCACGGACTTAGGCAATACTTCCCTCTATCTGGCATTTATCAGCGGCGGTTGTCTGCATCTCCTGCCTGAGCTGGCGACCTTGGACAGCCACCAGTTTGCCCGGCATATACATCAGCAAGCAATCGATGTGCTGAAAATCACCCCGAATCATTTCGATGCCCTCTATGATGAGATGCTGTTTGAGCAGGGCTTCCCCTGCCGCTTTTTATTCCTTGGCGGCGAACCCCTGATTGGGCGGGTATTGTCAAAGGTTGATAAACTTAACCGGGAACAGGCTTGCCAGGTGATCAACCATTACGGGCCAACGGAAACCACAATCGGTTGCCTGACCCATGCCTTATGCCGGGAGCAAAGTTATACCCGGGTGCCTATTGGTACGCCCCTGGCCAACAGCCGGGCTTATGTGCTCAATCAGGAAAAAAAACTCCAGCCGTTAGGCTGTGTCGGTGAGCTTTATATCGGCGGCGGCGGGGTAACCCGGGGTTACCTGAACCAGGCAAAGTTAACCCGGGAAAGGTTTGTTGATGGCTTCTCAGGCATTGACAGTCAGGGACCCCTTTACCAAACGGGAGATCTGGTGCGCTGTCTCACCGGCGGTGAAATCGAGTTTACCGGCCGCAACGACGATCAGGTGAAAATCCGCGGCTACCGGGTTGAGCTTGGAGAAATAGAAGCCAGGTTAACCCGGCTTAACGATATCGAAGTGGCTGTGGTGCAGTTACAGCAGGACGATTTCGGCGCCCGGCATCTGGTGGCTTTTGTCACTATATCAGCTGTTGCTGGCTCGGATATCAAGCTCAAAGACCTGCGTCTTGAGTTGGCGAAATTCCTGCCCGCCCATATGGTGCCGGAACAGCTGATGGTGCTTGAGCAATTCCCGCTGATGGTGAACGGAAAAATTGACCGTAAAGCCCTGCCGAAACTCGATAACCAGATCAGCGACGATTACCTTGCGCCGCAAGGGGAAGCGGAAACCTGCCTGGTGCAGGTATGCGCCGAGTTATTGTCTGTGCCCGAGCAGGAATTAAGCACAGGGGCAAACTTTTTTGCCTTGGGCGGCGATTCCATTATTTCTATCCAGCTGGTGTCCCGGATGCGACAGACAGGCTGGACCTTAACCGGAAAAGATATTCTCGATGCCCCGAGAATAAAAGATCTCGCCTTATTGCTGAAACCATTGGCGGACAAAGAAACGGCGGCGGAGCAGGGACCTGTTGAAGGGGATTTGCCTTTATTGCCGATCCAACATTTGTTCTTTGGCGATGAAACCCAGCTGCACCACTACAACCAGTCGGTGTTACTGGCGATCCCGGCTGCTTTCACCCCGGAACATGCCAAGATTTTCGTTGAACACTTGTATCGCCGCCATGATGCCCTGCGCCTGGCATTTAGTGCGGTACAAGGACAGTGGCAGGCAAGCCACCAAAACTTTGACCGGGACATGCTTGAGCAGAGCGTGGAAGTCATAACTTTAGCCGAAGAGGACTTCTCTGCCTTAGAGGAGATTGCCGATAGGATACAGGCAAGCTTGTCGCTTGAAGCCGGGGGCTTGTTTAAAGCGGCTTATTTTATCAATCAAAGCGGACAAACCCGGCTGTTGCTGGTGTGCCATCACCTGATCGTCGATGGTGTCTCCTGGCGGGTGATACTTGAAGATCTTGAGCGGATCAGTGCCCAGCTGGAGCAAAACCAGGCACCGGCTTTAGCAGCAAAAACGTCTTCGTTTAAAGCCTGGGGCGAGTTCCTGCAAGCGTATGCAAAAAGCGAGCAGTTGTTAGATGAGCGGGAGTACTGGCTGGCCCAGGGAGCCGATCTGCCTGCTACGGCACCCCGGGTGGAACAGGAAGTGAATTTTACCACTTTGAACTTCTCGTTGGACGAACAGCTGACGGAGCGTTTATTGCATCATGCCGGTCAGGCGTATCGTACCCAGGTTAATGAATTATTGCTGGCGGCGTTATTAAAAGCCCATTGCCAGTGGTCCGGGCAACTCTCCCTGACCTTAGATCTGGAAGGTCATGGCCGGGAAATCCAAAGTACCGGCTTAGATCTCAGTCAGACCATGGGTTGGTTTACTTCCCTGTATCCGTTGAAACTTACCACCGATACCCTGGACTGGCGCACTGTGATCACCCGGGTAAAAGAAACCTATCGCCGGGTGCCTCATCACGGCCTGGGTTTTGGCGTACTTAAATACCTGGTGCAGGACAGTGAGCTGGCTAAACAGCCCAGACCTGAGCTGGTGTTTAATTACCTGGGACAATTTGATCAGGTAGTGAACTCCGGTCATAAATTTTCTTTGCTCAATGAAAACAAAGGGCGTTCCATCAGCCCGAAACGGCGGCCGCATCATAACCTGACCCTTAATGGCATGGTGAACAATGCCTGCCTGCATTTTGATTTAACCTTTGATAACCAGCACTACGACAGTGATGTTATGGCGCAGCTGGTGCAAACCTACAGCGAGGAATTATCGTGTCTGGTAACACATTGTTTATCCGATAACAGTGGCTGGCGCACCTTATCGGACTTCCCGCTGGCGCATATTACCACCGAGCAGCTGGACAGCTGGCAGTCAAGCTACCCGATCCAGGACTTATACCCGGCAACGGCGATGCAGCAAGGGCTGCTCTTTCACAGCGAACAGGACAGAAGCGCCTATGCCACGCAAAAACTGCTGACCTTAAACGGCTCAATTGAACTGGTTCATTTCCGTCAGGCCTGGCAGCAGCTAGTCGATGACCATGCGGTTTTCCGTACCATTTTTGTCGGGCAGGATTTGGGCATGCAGCAGCTGGTGCTGACACATGCCGATTTACCCTGGTTCGAGTTCGACCTTTCCCACCTGAATGAAGCCGGGCAGCAGGCGGAGATCGCCCGCTTTATACAAGAAGATAAACAACTGGGTTTTGATAAAACCCGGGCACCCTTGATGCGCATCAGTATCTGGCATTTAGGCAAGCAAACTTATCAGCTGTTGTGGAGCAGCCATCATGCCTTAACCGATGGCTGGTGTAATCCCCTGATATTTTCCGAAATGATGGCCAGTTATCAGCGCCTGTGCCGGGACCAGGCATTGGTTGCCTCTAATTCCCGTCCCTATCGCGATTATATCGTCTGGTTGTTGCAACAAGACAGCGACGGGGCACAAGCCTTCTGGCAGCAAGAGCTTGCCGCACTGGAAGGACCTACCCCTTTGCCCAGTGCACGTGATGCCGATAATTCCCCCGGCTGTGATGAGTTGTCGCTAAGCCTGACCCCGGAGCAGACCGGGCAATTAAGCGAATTTGCCCGCAAAAGTCAGGTGACGCTAAGCGTAGTGCTGCAGGGGGCCTGGGCCTATCTGTTATCGGCTTATAGCCGGGAAAAATCCGTGGTATTCGGTACCACGGTTTCCGGCCGGCCGGCGCAGATAAACGATGTTGATAAGATGATAGGTTTGTTTATCAACACTATTCCGGTCAGGGTCGGCCTGGATAAGGAGCAGGGGCTGCAAGCCTGGTTAAAAGACATTCACCAGGGGCAACATCAAAGGGAAAGCCATAGCTTCCTGCCCCTGACTGAAATCCAGCAAGCCTCAGGTTTTGCTCCGGGAACACCTTTGTTTAACAGTTTATTCGTGTTTGAAAACTACCCGGTTGCCGCTTTGTCAGAACATGTTTCCGGTAAAAAGGATATTACCTTAAGCAGCGCACAAAGCTTTGAAACCAGCAATTATCAGTTGACCTTAGTGGCCCAGCTGGAGCAAGCGCTGACGCTGAAACTGACTTATCTTAAACAAGCTTTCGGTCCGGCGATGGCGCAGCAGTTATTGAGACACTACCAAGAGATCTTAATGGCCATGCCAACCATGGCGGACAAGCCGTTAAGCGCACTGGCGCTGTTATCGGCGCAGGAAACCCGTAACCTGACCCGGGAATTAAACAGCAGGCAGGAAAGCTTTGCAGCCAACACTTGCCTGCACCGGGTTTTTGAACAGCAAGCGGCGATTTTTAGTGAGAATACCGCCCTGAGCTTTGCGCAACAGCAGCTCGATTATGAGACCCTTAACCGGCAAGCCAACCAGCTGGCCCGGTATCTGCGCGATACCGGGGTAGAGACGGAAACCTTAGTGGGGATCTGTCTTGATCGCTCGGTGCAAATGCTGGTGGCGATATTGGCGATTTTAAAAGCCGGCGGAGCCTATGTGCCGTTAGATCCTTCCAATCCGCAGGAACGCCTTGACTATATTATCGAGGATAGCGGTATCAACTACTTGCTGACGGACTCAGGGCAAGCGCTGGCCTGCGATAATTTATCCCGCATTAACCTGGATGAAAGCGATTTTCAGGCTCAGATCCGGACTTATCCCACAGATAACCTGCCCGCGCTTGCTCGGCAAGACGGACAAAACCTGGCGTATGTCATCTATACCTCGGGCTCTACCGGCCGCCCGAAAGGCGTGTTGGTGGAACACAGGCAGGTGATACGTTTATTTAAAGCCAGTGAGCAGCATTTTCATTTTAATGGCGATGATGTCTGGAGCATGTGTCATTCCTATGCTTTTGATTTTTCCGTATGGGAAATTTGGGGGGCCTTGCTCCACGGCGGTCGCCTGGTGGTTATTCCACAGCGGGTCTCCCGCGCCTATGACGAGCTTTATCAGTTGCTGATAGCAGAAAAAGTTACGGTATTAAACCAGACTCCTTCGGCCTTTAGCCAGTTAAGCCTGGTGGATGAACAGGTCAAAGGCGAGTTATCGCTGCGCTCGGTGATCTTCGGCGGCGAAGCGCTGAATTTAAACAGCCTCAAGCCCTGGGTGGCGCGCCACGGGGACAGTGCTCCTGAGCTGATCAACATGTACGGCATCACGGAAACCACAGTGCATGTTACCTATCGGCGTATCCTGGCATCCGATATCGCGGAAAACCAGGGCAGCCTGATTGGCCGGCCGATTGCGGATCTATCTTTGTATCTGCTCGATGAAGCGTTAAGGCCTGTGCCTGTCGGCGCCTGCGGTGAAATTTTTGTCGGTGGAGACGGGGTTACCCGTGGTTATTTGAACAGGGACGAGTTAACGCAAGAGCGTTTTATTATCAACCCCTATAACCGGGATGAACGTTTATACCGTACCGGCGATTTGGCCCGCTTCCTGGGCAATATGGAAATGGAATATCTGGGGCGTATCGATGACCAGGTGAAAATTCGCGGTTTCAGGATCGAGCTCGGGGAAATTGAGCAGCAGCTGCTTAATCTCGAGCAGGTGCTGTCGGCGCTGGTTTGCGTACACGGACAAGAGCAAAAGAGTTTAGTTGCTTATTTAGTACTTAATGAAAGTGCCTGTGCTTTGCCGCAGGATGAGGTGATAAAGCCGTTGCGACAACAGCTATCCGCTCTGTTGCCCGAATATATGCTGCCGTCCTTTTTTGTTGTGCTTGAGCAATTGCCGTTAACCACCAATGGCAAAGTGGATAAAAAAGCCCTGCCCGAGCCGGATAGAAGCCAACTGGTGCAAGACTTTATTGCCCCGGTTAACCCGATAGAAATCAAGCTGGCCAAGATTTGGGGGCAATTACTGCAAGTGGCCGCGCAAGAGATCGGCATCAACGCCAACTTCTTCGAACTGGGGGGGCACTCCCTGCTTTCTCTGCGTCTGGTGGCGGAAATCAAGCAAAGTTTTGGTGTTGAATTAGCCATCCGGGATATTTTTGAAAATGCCCGCTTGGCGCAGCTGGCACAAATGATCGCCGATTCGGCCGGGCAGGGCACGGGTTTGCAAATTACCCCGGTGACCTCACAGGATAACCGTTTTGTACTGTCGTTTGCCCAGCAGCGTTTGTGGTTTATTGATGCGATGGACGGCGGCAGCGCCCATTATAATATGTCCGGCACCCTGGATTTATCCGGCTCCCTGGACATTAAAGCGCTGGAACAGGCTTTTGCCACTATTGTCGAGCGCCATCAAAGCCTGCGCACCTGTATCAAACGCGATGAGCAAGACCGGCCAATGCAGCAGATCCGTCCGGCAGAAGGTTTTAGCTTAAGCCGCGTGGATTTATCTTCACAGGATGAGCCGGAGCAAAGCCAGTTGCTGGAGCAGGAAATCACGCATGCAGCGACTAAGGTCTTTGATTTGCAGCGGGACTTTATGCTCAGGGTCCACCTGGTGTCTTTGTCATCGCAGCAACATGTGCTTGTGGTTACTATGCATCATATTGCTTCCGACGGCTGGTCGATGTCGGTATTGATCAAGGAATTGAGCGCCTTATATAGTGCCTATCGCCAGGGAGAAGATAATCCGCTGGCGATGCTAAAACTGCAATATACGGATTATGCCCACTGGCAACGGCAATATCTGCAGGGAGATGTCCTGGAGCAGCAACTCCTGTACTGGGAACAACAACTGGCGGATCTGCCGGTCGTGCACGGCTTGCCGCTGGATTATCCCCGGGGTGAGATGCAGACCTTTAACGGACAAACCCTGGACACAAGCCTGAGCCGGGAAACCCTGAGCGGATTAAAAGCCTTATGCCGGGAGCAGGGGGCTACCTTGTTTATGGGTCTGCACGCAGCCTTTTCCTTATTACTGGCGCGTTACAGCAATGAAACCGATATCGTGGTGGGCTCACCGGTGGCAAACCGGGAGCAGGCGGAGATTGCCGACCTTATCGGCTTCTTTGTTAATACCTTAGTGTTGCGTTGTGACTTGTCGCAGCAACCGGGCTTTAGCGACTTGCTTGAGCAAAGTAAACAAAACCTGCTGGACGCCTATGCCCACCAGCAAGTGCCGTTTGAACAGCTGGTAGAGCGGCTGCAACCCGAGCGTAGTTTGCAACACAGCCCTTTGTTCCAGGTGATGCTGGTATTGCAAAACAATGAAGAGCAGGAGCTGGTGTTACCCGGACTCGAGCTGAATATGCGCCCGGGAGCCCGTGATATTGCCAAATATGATCTCACCCTGACGGTCAGTGAAAAGCCACAGGGGCTGGCGCTGGCATGGGAGTACAATACCGATCTGTTTCAACAGGCCAGCATTGCCCGTATGGCAGAGCACTTCCAACACTTAGTTGACGCTATCCTGGCAAGGCCGCAAACCAATGTCTTTAAATTGCCCCTGCTCAGTAAAGCACAAGCAGAGCAGGCATTGCAGGCAGCTCGCCGGGCAACTGTAAGCAATGAGGCGGTTTGTGTCCATGAAATTTTCCAGGGCCAGGTTGCAATAGCGCCGCAGGCCATTGCCCTGGAACTGGCGGAGCAGAATATAAGCTATCAAGCGCTTAACACCCGGGCAAACCGCCTGGCCCGATACCTGATGGAAAACAGGCAGGTGAAACCCGATACCCTGGTGGGGATTTGCCTCGAACCTTCGGTGGACCTGGTGGTCGGCATATTGGCGATACTCAAAGCCGGGGGGGCTTATGTGCCGCTGGATCCCGCCTATCCCGAGGCGCGCCTGACCCATATGCTCAGCGATGCTGCCCTGGAAACCGTGCTGACGCATAGCCATCTGCAAACTCCTGTTACCCGGGCCCAGGCGTTATACCTGGATGAGGAGAGCTTTTTAACCGGACTTGGGCACTATTGCGATGAAGATATTCCGGTGTCAGCAACCGGTGTCGCCCCGCATCACCTGGCTTATGTGATTTATACCTCAGGCTCAACCGGGCTGCCCAAAGGGGTGATGATCAGCCATGACAACTGGCAGGCTTATAGCCGCTCGGTTTCCAGGGACTATGGCCTTAAAGCGCAGGAAAAAATACTGCAATTTTCTTCCATTTCCTTCGATATCCTGGTGGAAGAGTTGAGTTTGTCCCTGTTACACGGCAATACCCTGGTGCTGCCGCCAACAGCCGATGTGCCTTCCGTGGCGGAGTTCTGGCAAAGACTGGATAAGCACAGGGTGACGATTGCGACTTTACCCACGGCCTACTGGCACCAGTTATGTCTTGATGGCCAGCTGGCAGAGTCGTTAAACACAACGGCCTTAGACCTGGTTATCGTTGGGGGAGAAGCCATTTCTGCCCGGCATTTAGGGCGCTGGCAGCAAGCGGCAGGTGAAAACATCCGCTTGTTAAATACTTATGGCCCCACCGAAACGACAGTGATCGCCAGTTACGCGGATGTCAGCAGCATAGCTTCGGGCGCCAGTATGATCCCCATTGGCCGGGCAAGTCAGGACAGCCGTTTGCTGGTATTAGATCAATATCTGGCCCCTGTACCTGATGGAGTTGCCGGGGAGCTTTATATCGGTGGTGAAGGTCTGGCCCGGGGATATTTAAACCAGGCTGAGTTGACCGAACAAGCTTTTGTTAGCCTCAAAGCCCGGGACAGCGGGGAAAAACCGTTATGTCTATATAAGAGCGGCGACTTGGTGCGCCGCTTAGCCGACGGTAACCTGGCATTTTTAGGGCGTATCGATCACCAGGTCAAGATCCGCGGCTTCCGCATTGAGCTGGGTGAAATCGAGCATGCTTTAAAAGCCCAGGCTCAGATCAAGGATGTGATTGTCCTGGCCAAAGAGGATGATAACGGCAATAAACGCCTGATTGCCTATCTGGTTTCGGATCAGGCCTTGATATTGGCGCAAGAGGAAAATAACGAGCAACGCCGGGAGTTTATCGAAGCGCTGAGGCAAAGCTTAAGCCAGCGGTTGCCGGAATATATGGTGCCGGCCGGTTTTGTCTTGCTCGGGGCCCTGCCGCTGACCGCTAACGGTAAAGTGGATAAAAAAGCCCTGCCTGAGGCGGATATGAGCTTAGGACAGGGAACTTATGTGGCGCCGGCCAATGACAATGAAGTGCGTTTAGCCGCTATCTGGCAGGAACTGCTGGGGCTTGAACGTGTCGGTGTTACCGATAACTTCTTTGATTTAGGCGGACATTCCCTGCTGGCGACGCAATTGTCGGCGAAAATCCGTTATGAATTTGACGTCGAGATCAACCTGGCGGTCATCTTTAAGCAGCAAACCATACGCCTGCTGGCCCAGTCGCTTGAGACGTCAAAGACCAGTCAATTGCCTAAGTTAGTGAAAGCTGCTCAGGTGCAGGAATATCCGCTATCGTTTGCCCAACAAGGCTTCTGGTTGGCGGAGCAAATGACCGGGGCAAACAGCGCCTATAACATGCCGGCGGCTATTAAGCTTGGCGGCGAGGTCAATCAGGCAGCCCTTAAGCAAGCCTACCAGGCGCTGGTGGCACGACATGATGTCTTCAGGAGTGCTTTTGTCACCAATCACCGCGGGGAAGCGGTACAAAAAATCTATGCACTTGATGAACTGGCGCTGGAAATTGAGGTGGTCGCCGTAGATGAACAGGAGTTAACCGCTGCGATGCAGGCCCATGCCACGGCAAGTTTTGACCTGGCAAAACCGTCTTTATTTAAACTGCAATTGCTTTTGCTTACCAACGGTGAGTTTATTTTACTGGCCAAGCTGCACCATATTATTGCCGACGGCTGGTCTGTTGCATTATTGATCAAGGAGTTTAACCATCTCTACCTGGCTTATAGCCGGGGGCAAGTACCTGGGTTGAGCCCGCTTGATTACCAGTACCAGGATTACAGTGTTTGGCAGCATCAATGTTTCAGTGAGCCGCTAAGCGAGTCCGGCCGCGAGATGCTTGATTACTGGTCAGCACATTTATCGGATGCGCCAAGGTCTTTACCTTTAGCGCAGGATTTCCTGGCAGACGACGAAAAGCCGTCCCAGAGAAAAACCGGCTCTTTGATGTTAACTCGGGAGCAAAGCGAACAACTGCAGGCTTTTGCCCGCGGTGAAAATGCCACCTTATTTTCCGTGTTGCTGGCGGGGTTAAATACCCTGATGGCAAAATGGACCGGTGAACAGGATGTGGTGATAGGCACGGTTGTGGCCGGGCGGCACCAGCTCGAACTGGCATCGGTCATCGGCTGTTTTATTAATGTTCTGACCCTGCGTACCCGCTTGAACCCTCAGCTGCAGCTTATCGATATTGTCAGGCAGACCAACGAGGTGGTGGTGAATGGCCTGGCCAACCAGGATTTGCCGTTTGACTTGCTGGTGGAGCATATCAATCCGGAGCGCACCGGCAGTCAAAACCCGTTTAATAACGTCTCGCTGCGGCTGCAAAATATCAAGGAAGAAAACCTTTCTCTCGATGGTTTGGCAATGGAAAGCCTGGAGCAGGATCTCAGCGCCGGCGGTACTCAGCTGGATCTGATGTTTGAAGCCATCGAACGTCCGGACGGACTGGAGCTGGTTGTCCAATATGAGGGCAAGTACTTTAGCGAACAGACCATAGCTTTGCTGCTGGCCAATTATCAGGACATCTTGTCGATGATGATGACGGAGCAGGCACTAAGCCTGGATGGGCTTAGCTTGAGTACTTCTCTGGCGGAGCAAAGGCAGAGATCACAGCAACTGTTCCCGCAGTTTTATCTGGCGGCAAGCTTTACCGCCGAGCCGATAAAAGAGCCGCTGATGTTTTGGGGTAAAGAATTTAATCAGGCACTTAAGGTGGATTTTGCCCCTTATAACCAGGTATTCCAGGAGCTGCTTAACCCCGACAGCGAGCTGGTGAACATCTCCCATGGCTGTGGGGCGATATTGTTCCGCTGGCAAGACTGGCTCGGGGCCAGCGGCGATGAACTCGCCCTGAATGCGTCACACTTTTTCGGTGCCTTGGAACAGGCGCTGAGCAGGACAAGCTCACCTTTGATCCTGATGGTATGTCCGGCATCAAGCGCCCTGCTCGAAGACCAGGCATTTGTCGAGCAATGTCTGGCGCTGGAAGCTAAATTAGCGCAGCTGGCACAGGCGCAGCCGCTGTTAGAGTTGATTTTACCTGCGGATGTGTTTGAGGCCTATCCGGTATCCCAAACCCTGGATGCCTTTATGGAGCAGGAAGCCAGTATTCCATATACGCCAGAGGCTTATACCGCGATGGCGACCTCTTTATATCGACGTTTCAGCTGCCAGGGGCGACGTCCCTATAAGGTGATTGTCCTCGATTGCGACAATACCTTGTGGCAGGGGGTATGCGGTGAAGTTGGCGCCTTAGGGGTGGAGATCAGCGGTCCTTACCTGGCGTTGCAGCAGTTTATGCTGGAGCAATATCACCAGGGGGTAGTGTTATGCCTGAACAGTAAAAACAATCCGGAAGATGTCCAGCAAGTCTTTGATCAACATCCGGATATGTTGTTGACCATGGAGCATATCGTGCTGGCGAAAGTGAACTGGCATGCCAAGTCGGAAAATATCAGGGAAATAGCGGCTGAGCTTAACCTGGGTTTAGACAGCTTTATTTTTGTTGATGACGATACCATGCAATGCGCCGAAGTGCGCAGCCGTGTGCCTCAGGTATTGACCCTGCAGTTGCCGGCAGATACCGGGCGTATTGAGCAGTTTTTAGCCCATAGCTGGGCTTTTGACCGGGTAACATCTTCCGGCATGGGGGCGGAGCGCAGCCGTTATTACAAGGCGGATCAGCAAAGGCAGCAATTGCAACAGAGCCATTTTGACCTGTCGGAATTCCTTGAGAGCCTGGAGCTGAACATAGAGATCCGGCAGATCGAGGAACGGCATATCCCCAGGGCTTCGGAGCTGAGTCTGCGTACCAACCAGTTTAACCTGACTACGCGCCGCCACAGTGAAGGCCAGATCCGTGATTTTATCGCTAATGGTCAGCTCGGCTGGAATGTTTCGGTGAGCGACCGCTTTGGTGATTACGGCGACGTTGGTCTGTTGCTGGCTGAGGCGGATCAGCAAAGCTTAAAAGTCACCGACTTTATGCTCAGTTGCCGGGCGATGGGGCGCGGTGTTGAGCATACCATGGTGCGCCACCTGGCGTCGGTTGCCAAGCGACAGGGACTGGCCTCGGTAGATCTGCTTTACCGCCAGTCGAAGAAAAACCTGCCGGCATTAAATTTCCTGCAAACCCTGGGGCTTGAAGGTGGCGGGCCCGAGCTGGAGTCCTGGTCTTTAACAACGGCGATGGCGGAGCAGGTCAATTACCTGCAGGCTGGCGGGCAGCAGGACAATAGCGCTGAATCCGGCGCCGGGAAATCGGCAGAAAAAGCCGCCGGGAAATCGGCCAATACCGAGGCGGCCATGCCTGAAGCGGTGATCGACTATCAAGGTATCGCGAACTCGTTGGCGGATATTCAGGCTATCCAGGCCAGGGTGGATCAATTTGCCCTGTCCATCAACCGGACTGTCGGGGTATTCGCCGAATTTGTGCCGCCGGTAACCGAGGCGGAGCAGAAGTTATGCCAGCTGTGGCAAGACCTGCTCGGCCTGGAACAGGTAGGTATAAAAGACAACTTCTTCGAACTGGGAGGTAACTCCTTGCAGGCGACGCGTTTGATCGCCCAAATCAATGAAACTTTTAATATTGTGCTCTTGCTGGACCAGGTCTTTAAAGCCCAGTCCATTGAAATGCTGGCCGGTATTATTGAGCAGCAATTATTAATTTTAAGCGTGCAATCGGTTGACGATGGCACACTTTCAGAAGACGAAATGGAATTAACGATATGACCCCGGTAGTAACCTTATTAACCACCTTAAAAACTTTACAGATCAAACTGGCTCTTGATGAAAAAGGAGATTTAGTGGTCAGGGGAGATAAAACGGCCCTTACGCCTGCGCTGGTGGCCCAGATACGACAACATAAGCCGGAGATAGTGAACACCTTGCGGCAAAATACCGGGGGTAATGTTCCTGCGATTACCCGGGTGCCGCGGGGAGAACAGCCGCTGTTATTGTCTTTTGCCCAGCAAAGGTTGTGGCTGTTGGATCAAATTGACGGCGGCAGCGCCCATTACAATATCACAGGGGCGCTGAATTTATTGGGTGCCCTGAATATTCAGGCGCTGGAGCTTAGTTTTGATGAGATTATCAAGCGTCATGAAAGCCTGCGCACCAGTTTTGTTGAAGAAAACAACCAGGTGGTCCAGCTTATCCGTGAGGCGGGAACGTTTAAACTGACCAGCTCGGATTGTTCGTTGCTGGCGGGGCAGGAGCAGGCGCAGGCGGTTAAGGAGCAAATTGCCCTTGAAGGCAGTAAAGTATTTGATTTGAGCCAGGACTTAATGCTCAGGGTACATCTGATCAAATGCGCGCCTCAGCAACATGTGTTGGTAGTGACCATGCACCATATTGCCTCAGACGGCTGGTCGATGTCTGTGCTGATCAAGGAGTTTTCTGCCCTTTATGCCGCCTATAGCCGCGGGCAGGCCAGTGCTTTGCCTGCATTGGAGGTGCAATATGCCGATTATGCCCATTGGCAAAGGCAATACCTGAAAGATGAAGTACTGGAGCAGCAGCTCGGCTATTGGCAACAGCAGCTGGCGGACCTGCCTGTGGTTCATGGCCTGCCCCTGGATTACAGTCGCCCTGCGGCCCAGAGTTTTACCGGAAAAGCCGTCAGCAGCCGCCTGGGGCGGGAGCCGCTCACGGCTTTAAAAACCTTGTGCCGGGGCCAGGGGGCAACCCTTTTTATGGGTTTGCATGCCGCCTTTTCCGTGTTGCTGGCGCGTTACAGTAATGAACGGGATATTGTTATCGGCAGTCCGATTGCCAACCGGGAGCAGCAGGAAGTTGCCAAGCTGATCGGCTTTTTTGTCAATACCTTAGTGCTGCGTAGCGATCTGTCACAAGAGCCGGGTTTTGCTGCTTTATTGCAGCAGAGCAAGCAGATGCTGACGGACGCCTATGCCCATCAGCAGGTGCCGTTCGAGCAGCTGGTGGAACGGCTGCAGCCCGAGCGAAGCCTGCAGCACAGCCCGTTGTTTCAGGTGATGTTGGTGCTGCAAAACAATGAACAGCAGCAGCTGGTATTACCTGAGTTGACCTTAACTCCTGTTGCCGAGGAAAACGAGCTGGCCATGTTCGATCTCACCCTGACGGCGGAAGAAAAAGATCAGCAACTGGTGCTGCACTGGGAATACAACACGGATTTATTTAAAGAACAAACCATCACCGCAATGGCGGCGCATTTTGAAGCGCTTGTGGCGGCCTTGCTGGCACGGCCGCAAGAAAATGTCTTTAAACTGCCGTTTATCGCACAAGACCAGGCCGGGCAACAACTCAGTTCAGGCCGGGTGGATAAAGGCGATAACCTTTGTATCCACGAGGTGTTTGAACAGCGGGTGCGCGAGCAGGGGCAGGCGATTGCCCTGGAACTTGCCGGGCAGGAACTAAGCTATGCACAATTAAATGCCAGGGCGAACCGCCTGGCCCGTTACCTGGTAAATCAGCAGGGGATAAAACCGGGTCGGCTGGTGGGGATTTGCCTTAAGCGCTCAATCGATATGGTGGTGAGTATTTTAGCCGTGCTGAAAGCGGGCGGCGCCTATGTGCCGCTTGATCCCGGTTATCCGGCAGAGCGTTTGGCTTATATGCTGGCAGATGCCGAGTTAGAGGCGATATTAACCGATAGCACCCTGCAAACACCGATCAGCGAGGAGCAGGCGGTATACCTGGACCGGGAAGCAGTGACGAGCTGCGTCAATGATTATGAGGATACAGATCTGCCGGTTACGGCAACGACCTCCGGGGCGGATGATTTGGCTTATGTTATTTACACCTCAGGTTCCACCGGACAGCCCAAAGGGGTGATGGTCAGCCATCAAAACTGGCAGTCATACCGGGCCGGTGCGGCGGAAGAATATCAAATGACCGCCAACGACAAGCTGGTGCAGTTTTCTTCCTTATCCTTTGATATTTTGGTGGAAGAGCTGACCCTGTCATTACTGAGCGGCGGCACCCTGGTCCTGCCAGGCGGTGATCAGGTGCTGGCGCCTTTTGAATTCTGGCAGCTGGTGGACAGGCATCAAATTACCCTTGCCAGCTTGCCCACAGCCTACTGGCACCAATTGGCCGAAGAAGAATCGCTGGCCGCCCGGGTGCAAAATACTTCCTTAAGACAGGTAATTGTCGGTGGCGAAGCGATTTCTCCCGCGCATCTGACTCGCTGGCAACAAAATGCCGGGCAAGGGATCCGTTTGTTAAATACCTATGGGCCGACAGAGGCGACCGTGATCGCCAGCAGCTTCGATGTCACGACATTTGACGGCGGGGATAAAACGATCCCTATCGGCAAAGCCTTAAACAACAGTTCATTGGTGATCCTGGACAAACACCTGAACCTGGTACCCAAAGGGGTGATAGGCGAGCTTTATATCGGCGGTGAAGGCCTGGCCAGAGGCTATTTAAACCAGGCTGAACTGAGCGCAGAAAAATTTATCAAGCATCCTTTTGCCAATGCTCCGGGAGAGCGCTTGTATAAAACCGGCGATCTGGTGCGCTGGCTTGATGACGGCAACCTGGCGTTTGTCGGACGTATAGATCATCAGGTGAAAATTCGCGGCTTTCGCATTGAGCTGGGAGAAATTGAACAAAAGTTAAGAGAGCATTACGCGGTGCGCGATGCCCTGGTGCTGGCCAAAGAAGATGAAGGGGGCAATAAACGCCTGGCCGCTTACGTTGTCACCGCAGGTGAGCAGCAGCCGGATGTGATTGCCAATTTGCGTACTTGGTTAAAGCAAAGCTTGCCCGAGTACATGTTGCCGGGCGCCTATATGCCGTTAGCCGCCTTGCCGCTCACGGCAAACGGCAAGCTGGATGTTAAAGCCCTGCCTGAGCCGGTTTGGCAGCAAGCAGGTCTTGATTATGTGGCGCCGGTATCGGCAACCGAACAGGCCTTGTGTGAGCTGTGGCAGGAAATTCTCGGCTTGGAAAGAGTTGGGGTGACCGACAACTTCTTTGATCTGGGGGGGCATTCTTTATTAGCTACGCGCCTGGTCACACAAGTTAACCAGGTTTTTGCCCTGGAGCTGGCTATGCAAGAGATTTTTAATCTGCAAACCGTGTCTGAGCTGGCCGCCTCCCTGGATGAGCAAATCCAGATGAATAAATTACTCTCGGGAGAGTTGGCCATCGAAGATCTCAGTGATGAAGAGTTAGACCGTTATTTGGCGTTGCAGACAGAAGAATAATAAGAATAAGGAAAGCATAATGGAGCAAACTCCAAGCCAGGCGCTCACCCTGGAACAAAAACGTGAATTATTAAAAAAACGTTTGGCCAAAACTAAAGCAGCCAAACCTTCGGTGCCCGCTATCACCAAGCGGCCCGGTGAGCAAGACAGCGGCTGTGTCTTGTCTTTCGCCCAGCAAAGGTTGTGGCTGCTTGAGCAAATGGACGGCTCTAGCGCCCACTATAATTTGCCCGGGGCGTTGAAATTATCCGGGCAGCTGGACTTTTCTGCCCTGGAAAATGCCTTCAATACCCTGCTGAAGCGCCATGAAAGTCTGAGAACTTGTTTTGTCGAAGACGAAGCCGGAGAGGCGCGGCAAATGATCCGCCCGGCTGACCGCATCCGGGTGACGCTGGAAGATCTGTCCGGATTGGCATCCCCGGAGCAAGGAGAGATGTTAACAAGCTGTATTGCAACAGAAGCGCAGCAGCCTTTTGATTTGAAAAATGATCTTATGCTCAGGGCGAAAGTGCTGAAGTTGTCGGATAGTGAGCATGTGTTACTGGTTACCTTGCATCATATTGCCGCCGACGGCTGGTCGATGTCGGTATTGGTTAAGGAGTTCAGCGCTTTATATAGCGGTTATCAGCAGGGGCAGGCGGCGGTGTTGCCGCCTTTGCCGATCCAGTATGGCGATTATGCCCACTGGCAACGCCAGTGGCTACAAGGGGAAGTGCTGGATAAACAACTTTCTTACTGGCAAAAGCAACTGGCACAATTACCGCAAGTGCATAATTTACCCCTGGACTATGCCCGGCCCAAGGTGCAAACCTTTGCCGGTGATGCGGTGGAAAGTTTTATCGCCCAAGATCAGCTGATGAAGTTGAAAAACCTTTGCCGGGAGCAGGGGGCGACCCTGTTCATGGGCTTGCATGCCGCCTTCTCCGTACTGCTTGGCCGTTACAGTAATGAAAATGATATCGTTATCGGCAGCCCGATAGCCAACCGGGAACAGGCGGAAGTTGCCGGACTTATCGGCTTTTTTGTCAATACCCTGGTATTGCGTTGCGATCTGTCTGCCGCTCCCGGATTTAAAACCCTGCTGGGGCAGAGCAAACAAATGCTGCTCGATGCCTACCGTCACCAGCAGGTGCCTTTTGAGCAGATCGTTGAGCGTTTGCAGCCGGAGCGTAATTTACAGCACAGTCCGTTATTCCAGGTGGTACTGGTGCTGCAAAACAATGACGAAACCAGCCTGGAATTACCGGGGTTGAGCCTGACGCCGTTGGCACAGGAGAAAAGCCAGGCAAAATATGATTTAACCCTCACGGTTGAGGAAAGTGAGCAAGGACTCAGCCTGGAATGGGAATATAACCGGGATTTATTTAAGGCTGGCACCATCCAGGCCATGGCCTCAAGTTTTGAGCTGTTAGTCGGTGCCCTGCTCAATGAGCCGGAAGAAAATGTCCTGGCCTTGCCGGTAGTCAGTGAAGCCGGACGCCGGCAACAGCTGCTTGACTGGAATAACACTGCCGTCCCTTATCCGGAGTGCTTGTGTATCCATGAATTATTTGAACAGCGGGTGGAAAAAGATCCCGGGGCAACTGCCCTGATCCTGGAAAACCAGCAGCTGAGTTACGGTGAGCTTAATAGCCGGGCAAACCGCCTTGCCCGTTACCTTATCGAGCAAAAAGGCGTGAAACCGGATACCTTAGTCGGGATATCTCTGACCCGCTCCTTCGACATGCTGGTGGGCATTTTAGCCATCATCAAAGCCGGCGGTGCTTATGTGCCGTTAGATGCCAGTTATCCAGGTGCCCGGCTGGAATATATGGTTGCGGACGCCGGTTTAAACTGCGTATTAACGCAAAAAGCCCTGACTGAAAAGCTTCCCTTAGACAGCAGCCAGCTGTTGCTTCTTGATGATGACGCGCTATTAACCGAGCTTGGCAACTATAGCAGCGAAAATATTCCCTGTGCTTCCCTCACTCTTACGGCGGAGCATTTAGCTTATGTCATCTACACTTCCGGCTCCACCGGACAGCCCAAAGGTGTGCTGTTAGAGCATCAGGGTTTATGCAACCTGGCCCTGGCGCAAATCCGGGAGTTTGCTATCGAAGCAAACAGTAAGGTATTGCAATTTGCTTCCATGGCCTTTGATGCCGCCACCTCAGAATTCTTTACCGCATTGGCCCGGGGCGCCTGTTTAGTGCTGGCGAGCGAGCAGACGGTGAAATCGCCCGAGGCGTTAAACGCTCTGGTGAGTCAATATCAGATCAGCCATGCGACTTTACCGCCTGTGCTCTTGCCTCATCTTGATGCCAGGGCCTGGTCTTCGGTTGAAACCTTAGTGGTGGCCGGGGATGCCTGTGCCAAAGGGGATGCCCGTAAGTGGTCTGAAAACCGCCGTTTTATCAATGCCTACGGGCCTTCGGAAACAACGGTTTGTGCCACCATGGGCAGTTTTGAGCCGGAGCAGGAAAGTCTGCATATCGGGCGGCCGATCAATAATACCCGGGCCTATGTGTTAAATGATCTAGGGGCGCTTGTGCCTCCCGGTGTTGCCGGGGAGTTGCATATCGGCGGTGCAGGACTGGCACGGGGGTATCTCAACCGGGAGGCGCTCACGGCGGAAAAGTTTATCGAACTTGACCTGGGCGGCGGAAAAAACAAGCAGCGTTTATATAAAACCGGCGATCTGGTGCGTCAGCTGGCAGATGGCAACCTGGAATTTTTGGGACGTATTGATCACCAGGTAAAAATACGCGGCTTCCGCATTGAGTTGGGGGAAATAGAGCAGGTACTGGCTTCATGTGAGCAGGTGCTCGATGCCCTGGTGTTAGTAACTGAAAACGAGCAACAGGAACCTGCACTGGCCGCTTATCTTGTGGTTGAGGGCTACAGCGGTTACGCCGGGGATGAATTGGCAGATTTGCAAGATGCCATAAAACAGCTGCTTCAGCAGCGGTTACCGGCCTTTATGATCCCGGCATTTTTTGTGCTTTTGGATAAAATGCCGTTAACCGCCAATGGTAAAGTGGACCGCAAGGCTTTGCCGGAAGCACAAAGCGGCCGGTTAACATCTGCTTATCAGGCGCCAAGTGGCGAGGCCGAGCTGGCTTTGGCACAAATTTTTGCCCGTTTGCTGGGTTTGACGGAAAAAGAAATCAGCGCCTCGGCGTCTTTCTTCGAGCTGGGAGGTCACTCCCTGCTGGCAGTACGTCTGGTATCGGCTATCCGCGAGCGCTTCGCGATTGAAATGCAGGTCAAAGATGTTTTTGAATCCTCGGTGCTTGAGGTATTAGCTCGGCGGATCCAGAAGGCAGAAACGGGTGTTGTCAGAAAGCAAGTCACTGCCGTTAGCCAAGATAAAAAAGAGTTACCCGCCTCCTTTTCCCAGCAAAGGTTGTGGTTTATCGATCAGATGGAAGGGGGCAGCAGCCATTATAATATGCCCGCCGCCTTTATCGTGAACGGCAACTTTGATCTGGCGGCGGCCGAGTCGGCCCTGACAGAGATTATCCATCGGCATCAGGTATTAAGAACGGTATTTGCCGACAGCGATAGCGGTGTCAGACAGCACATTGTTCAAGACTTTGATTTTACCCTGGCCGATATCGATCTGAGCGCTGTCTCCGGGGAAGAGCAAAGCGAGCTACTGAAAGAAAAAATAAATCAGCAGCGGGCATATGTGTTTGATCTTAAAGCTGATTTAATGCTTAAGGTGACATATTTCTCACTGGCTGCTACCCGGGGGGCCTTAGTCTTTAACATGCACCATATTGCTGCCGACGGCTGGTCTATCGGCGTGATGTTACAAGAATTCAGTCAGCTATATCAGGGAGCTGTTTCCGGGCAAGTGGTAACGCTGGAGCCGCTAAGCCTGCAATACGGCGATTATGCCTGCTGGCAGCATGACTTTTTAGCCGGTGATGTGCTTGAGCAGCAATTGGCTTATTGGCAGCAGCAGTTAAATCAGTTGCCTTTGGTACATAACTTACCGCTGGACTTTGACCGGCCGAAAATCCAGGGTTTTGCCGGAGCGACAACCTCGCTGCAGCTCGACGGGGGGAGGTTAAAGCAGCTACAAGCGCTGGCGCTGGAGCACAACATCACCCTGTTTATGTTGTTGCACGGGGCGTTTTCCCTGGTGTTGTCCCGCCACAGCAACACAGCGGATATAGTGATCGGCACACCTGTAGCCAATCGGCTGCAAAAAGAACTGGAACCCCTGGTGGGCTGTTTTATCAATACCCTGGTGCTCAGGCTCGATTGCAGCGGCGAACAAAGCCTGGCGGATTTCCTTGCCCGGGTAAAAGATGTCAACCTGGAAGCACAACAGCATCAGGATGTGCCTTTTGAGCATTTGGTGGAGCACCTGAACCCGGTGCGGGATCTCGGTTATTCGCCGCTGTTCCAGATCATGTTTACCATGAACACCACCCAAAGCCAGGAGTTTGCCTTAGGGGAGCTTGATTTTACTCCACTAGATGAAGACAGGGTGGAGGCGAAATATGAGCTCACCCTCAATGCCATTGAGAGCGAAGCCGGATTAGAGCTGGTGTTTGAATATAACACAGCTCTCTTTAGTAACCAGCGCATTCAAGGCCTGGCACAGAACCTGACTATCCTGCTTGAGGATATGTTAACCGGGCAGGCGAGCAATGTCGGCAATTTGGCGTTACTCAGTGCGCAGCAGCAGGAGTTTTTGCTGAGCGGCGTTAACGATACAGCCAGGGATTACCCGCAAACGCCGGGCATCCACTTGCTTTTTGAGCAGCAGGTGGCGAAAAGCCCTGAAGCCATAGCCATGATCTGCGAGGGACAAAGCCTGACCTACCGCGCCCTGGATCAGCAAGCGGAGCAACTGGCACATTATTTAAAAGCCCGCGGAGTTGGCCGGGATGTTCTGGTGGGATTATGCCTGGAGCGCTCTTTTGAGCTGGTGATCAGCTTGCTGGCGGTACTTAAAGCCGGGGGCGCTTTTGTGCCTTTAGACCCCGCCTATCCGGAGCAGCGGCTGGCTTATATGCTCAGCGACAGCGGCCTTAAGCTGGTATTAAGCCAGTCGTCGCTGAAACATAAACTCGGCGACTATGCGTATGACACTGTGTTGCTGGATGATGAAAATACCAAAGCAGGCATTGACGCGTTTAAAGGGCAGCAAGGGGAGGCTTTGTCTTCTTCAGCGGCGGCAACGGATTTAGCTTATGTGATTTATACCTCAGGTTCTACCGGGCAGCCGAAAGGAGTAGCGGTAGAGCATGGCGGTTTAGTTAATCTTAATTACTTTGAATTGGAAGATTTTCAGGTAGAAGCGAGTTCACGTGTACTGCATCTGGTGTCCTTTAGTTTTGACCCAGCCATCAGCCATCTGTTTATTTGCCTTAATGCCGGGGCTACCTTGTACCTGACGGATAGTCAAAGGGATCTGTCACAGTTTATGGCGGAACATGACATTACCCATGGCATTTTTCCGGCGGCGCTACTGGCGGCGCAGCGTTATAGGGAGTTGCCTAAGTTAAAAGTCGTAGGCACGGGCGGGGAGCATTGCCCCAGGGATATCGCCGATTTATGGGCCAATAACCGCAGTTATTACAACCTATATGGACCGACGGAAACGACCATTACCGCAACCCGTGCAAGGCACCAGCATAAGATAGACAAGCACACCATAGGTTATCCCGTTGCCAATGTGCAGTGTTATGTTTTGGACCAGATGCAGCAATTGCTGCCTTTTGGCGCCGAAGGGGAGTTATATATAGGCGGAGCCGGACTTGCCCGGGGTTACCTGCATAAAGAGACCTTAACTGCAGAGCGCTTTATTTCAGCACCCTGGTCGGGGGAAAGGTTATACCGCACCGGGGATTTAGTGCGTTACCAGCAAGACGGTCAAATTGAATATATCGGCCGTATTGATGACCAGGTGAAAATTCGCGGTTTCCGGGTGGAATTGGGAGAAATCGAACACCTGCTGGCGAGCCAGCCACAAGTTAATTCTGCGGTTGTGCTCTTGCGTGAAGATACCCGGGATCTGAAGCAGCTGGTTGCCTATGTCACTTTAGAGCAAACGGAGCAGGAACCGGCCCGGGTAAGGGAAAGCTTGAGGCAAAACTTATCGGCGGCCCTGCCTGAACATATGGTGCCTGCTGTTATCCAGATACTCGATAACATGCCTTTTACCACCAATGGCAAAGTTGACCGTAAAGCCTTGCCGGTACCTGAGAGCCAAGATCAGGCGTTCTTTATTGCTCCTGAAACGGCTGCGGAAATCCGCCTGGCGGCTATCTGGGGAGAGTTGTTGGCAATTGATGGCAAAAAAATCGGCCGCAACGGCAACTTTTTCGCCTTAGGGGGCCACTCCCTGCTTTGTGTGCGCCTGGCGGCGGAAGTCAACGAGGTATTCGGACGGGAGCTGGCGGTTAAAACCATCTTCGAATATCCGGTATTACAGGCGTTGGCTGAGCGGATTGAACAAGACAGTCAGGATGTTCAGCAATTTGCTCCTGTTGCTATTGGGCGCAATCGTGAGACATATGAGGCTTCTTTTGCCCAGCAAAGGTTGTGGTTTTTAGATCAGATGGCAAGCGACAGCAGCCAATATAATATCGCCAGTGCCTTCAGGTTATCCGGGACTTTTGATCTTGTTGCTGCCGAAACTGCTTTTAGACAAATTATCAAACGCCATGAACCTCTGAGAACGGTTTTTGCCAGTGACGGTCATAAGCCGGTACAAATCATTAAAGAAGATGTCGATTTTTCTTTAAAGGTTATCGATTTAACCGAGGTGGATGCCGGCGGGCAAAAGCACCAGGTGTCTCAGGCCATTACCTATGATAGCGAGCTTTCTTTTGATCTGACCCGGGAGCTTATGCTGCGTGCCAGGGTATATACCCTGTCGGCAAGCGAAAGCGTGCTGTTATTGAATGTCCATCATATTGCCGCCGACGGCTGGTCTATGGGCATTCTGGTAAATGAGTTTGTTCATTTTTATCGGGCGGCGCTGGCGGGGGAGAATGCTGAACTGTCTCCGCTGAGTCTGCAGTATGTTGACTTTGCCCACTGGCAAAACAGCCAGCTAAGCGAAGCGCATTTAGCACCGAAAATTCAATTCTGGCTGGAGAAATTACGGGATATTCCCCAGGTACACGGCTTGCCGCTGGACCAGCCGAGAAAAGAGCTGGAACACAGGCAGGGAGCACAGGTTAGCCAGATCATTCCCGCCACGCTGACGCGGAAAATGAAAGACTTTAGCCTGAAGCAGCAGGCGAGTTTGTTTATGACCTTGCAGTCGGCTTTTGCGATACACCTGGCCCGCTGGAGTAATGAAACCGATATAGTTATGGGCTCTCCGAGCGCCGGGCGCAGTCAGAAGGCCTTTCATGGCCTGATTGGTTTATTCCTCAATACCCAGGTGTTCAGAACAGATCTTGGCGATAACCCAACCTTTATTGAATTGCTGTCAACAACCAGGCAGGAGCACCTGCTGGCAGGGGATTACAATGATGTGCCCTTTGAGTTATTGGTGGAGCACTTAAACCCGGTCAGGAGTTTGAAGCATACCCCGGTGTTCCAGGTGTTGATTAATATGAACAATACCCCGGGCACGGACGTCAGTTTTCCGGGGTTGAACTTTTCTTCATATGAAGAGGAAAAGGGCTTTGAAAATAAATATGATCTCACCCTTTATATCAACGAGTACCAAGAGCAGGGAGAAGATCTGATCCGCCTTGACTGGGTGTACGATAGCGGGCTGTTTAATGCCGAACATATCGAGCTGGCGGCCCGGGAATTTAATGCATTGCTGACGGCTCTGATGCAGACGCCGGAAACATCTGTGTTTTCCCATGCCTGGTCGGCGGCGGCAAGCTGGCAGCGGCTTCCCGAGACGGATAGTGTCCAGGAAATGCCGGCAGAAGGGAAGCCGGAAAATATTCTGTCCCTGTTTGAAGCCCAGGTGGCCAGGGGCGGTGATCGCGATGCGGTCGTGACCCAAGACAGCCGTTTGAGTTACCGGGAATTAAATCAGCAGGCTAACCAGCTTGCCGCCTTGTTGCAGGATAAGTATCACATCGGCCTGAATAGCCGGGTGGCTTTTGCCATGACTCGCTCGGTTGATCGTGTGGTGGCTATGCTGGCGATATTAAAAGCCGGGGCGGCATATGTGCCGTTAACGCAGGAGTTGCCGATAGCGCGTATTGCCATGATGCTGGAAGACTCTCAGGCATCCCTGGTGCTGACAGATGTTGAGACCTCAGCCTGGGCGGCTGAGTTCACCTCTCTGGCCGAAGTGCTGGTGATAAACGATGATGCCGTGATAATGCAGCGCCAGGTTTATCCGGGTGAAAATCTGGCATGTCCGGGCATTGGTGAGCAAACCCTGTCCCATATGATCTTTACCTCGGGTTCTACCGGACGCCCCAAAGGCGTTCTGGGTAACCACGGTGCACTTTATAACCGGGTCTCCTGGATGCACCAGGCTTTCCCTTATCTGCAAGAGGAAAGAGCAGCCCATATTACCTCTATGGCCTTTATCCGTGGGGTGTGGGAACTTTGGGTGCCCCTGTGTGGCGGAGTGGCGTTAGAGCTGTTTGACCGGGATGTGGTCAAAGATCCAAAAGCCTTTTTGCAGCAGCTGACAGAGCGCGGGGTAACCCGTATGGTCACCGCTCCTTCTTTGATGCGGGCGATAGATGCCTATTTGAGAGTTGAGCCGGAGTTTTCCGCCCGGCTGCGTTATTGGTTTGTCAGCGGTGAGGCCCTGGCGACTTCGTTAGCGCACCAGTTCGTAGAGCGTTTGCCAGAGACACAATTCGTTAACCTGTATGGCTCCACCGAAGTCTTGTCTGATGTGCTTTTTTATGGCGTTACCGGCCGGGAAACCCAGGCTTATGTGCCGTTGGGACAGGCCATTTCCGGTGTGGCCACTACTGTGGTTGACCGCAGCGGCAACCCGGTGCCGCCGGGCATGGTCGGTGAACTTGTGGTGGTGGGTAAAAGCGTTACTTTAGGTTACGCCGGTTTGAAGGAATTAACTAAGCAGCAGTTTATCAACACTCCCGCCGGGCGTGGTTACCGCACCGGGGATCTGGTGCGGATCACCGGGCAGGGCCAGGTGAGTTATCTTGGCAGGATAGATCATCAGTTAAAAATCCGCGGTTACCGCATTGAACTCAGTGAAGTGGAAAGCCATTTAATGCAGCTGCATTTTATCCAGGATGTAGTGGTGATGCCTTACGGGGATGAACCGGCGTTAGCCGCGTATTTTACCCTTAAGCAGCCGGTATCTGTGGATGAGGGCAATATTCAGTCGCTGATCCGTACCGAACTCAGCACCCGTTTGCCTGCTTATATGTTGCCGTCGGTCTTTATTCCGCTTAAGGAATGGCCGTTAACCCCTAATGGTAAGGTGAACCGTAAAGCCTTACCCGAGCCTGATCATGCCCATCTGGCGCAGGATTATCAGGCACCTGAATCTGAAGGGGAAAAAGCCCTGGCGGCCATCTGGTCTTCCTTGTTGTCGGTGGAAGAGCAAGTACTGGGACTTAAGGCGAACTTTTTCGAATTGGGAGGGCACTCGTTGCTGTCGGTGCGCCTGATTGCCGAAATTAAGCAAGCCTTTAATAAAGCGCTGGCGGTACGGGATATCTTTGAACATCCGCTGTTGGGACAGCTTGCCGGGTTGATTGCGCAAACACCTGAAATGCTTGATGGCGGTAAAATTAAGCCGGTAAGTGCTTTACTGAAACAGTTGCCGACCTCTTTCTCCCAGCAAAGGTTATGGTTCCTGGATGAGATGGACGGTGGCAGTGCCCATTACAATATTCCTTTTGCCCTTAAGGTTGAAGGAGATTTCTGCCCAGAGATTGCCCGGGAGGTTTTTAACCGCATCGTAGCCCGCCACGAACCGCTGCGTACTGTGTTTAGCAGCACTGAAGGCGGGGAAGCGACGCAAATTATCATGGAACAGGCGGAAATCAACTTCGCCCAACATGATCTCAGCGATTTGGCGGCACAAGAGCAAGATCACCGGCTGCGGGAGTTGATCAGCGCAGATCAATCGGGATTATTTGATTTATCCCGGGATGTGATGCTCAGGGCAAGTTACCTGAAGATAGCCGAACATCAGGGAGTGTTGCTGATTAATGTGCACCACATCGCCTCTGATGGTTGGTCTACCCGTTTGATCATCAAAGAATTTTCATCTCTTTACCACGCACTGTCTGCCAAGGAAAGCCCAGAGCTGCCCGAACTGGCATTACGTTACAGCGATTATGCCCATTGGCAGCGCCACTGGTTCAGCGAGCATGTGCTGAAAGATCAGCTTAGCTATTGGCAGCAGCAATTAAGCGGATTACCTCAGGTACACCACCTGCCGCTGTCGGGTGTTCGTCCACAATATCAAACCTTTGCCGGGGCGGAATATTCCTGGTCGCTTAGTAGCGAACTGTCGCAAAAATTAAAGCAGTTTGCCGCCGAGCAGCAGATCAGTTTGTTTATGTTATTACACGGCGCTTTTTCCCTGGTGATATCCCGCAACAGCGGCGAATCGGATATTGTTGTCGGTACTCCGGTGGCGAACCGCCAGCAAAAAGAGCTGGAATCCCTGGTGGGCTTCTTCGTCAATACCCTGGTATTACGTCTTGATTGCTCGCCGGAGTTATCTCTGCAGCAATATCTGGAGCGGGTGAAACAAGTGAACCTGGATGCCCTGGCGCATCAGGATACCCCGTTTGAATACCTGGTGGAGCAATTGCAGCCACAGCGCAGCACGGCTTATTCTCCGTTATTCCAGATCATGTTTTCCATGGATACCAATGAGGATGTCAGCCTGACATTGCCTGAGGTCGCCTTGAGCCTGATTGAACCGGAAGAGGTCAGCGCTAAATTTGATCTGACTTTAAACGCGGTGGATATGGGGGATCAGCTGGCCTTTGATTTGGAATATAACAGCGACTTGTTTGCTCCGCAGCAGATACAGCGCCTGGCGCAACATATTGGTGTCTTGTTGGAAAATATCGTCAGTGACGGTAGCCAGCTGCAAAGGAAGCTGCAGGACATAACGGTACTGCCCCGCCAGGAGCAGGAGTACCTGGTGCAAACCCTTAACCAAAATGCCGACTTTGACAGTCAACCTCTAGCAATCCACCAGCTGGTTTCACAACAGGCGCTAAAAACCCCGGATAACACTGCGGTATTTTGCCATGAGCAGGGACTGAGTTACCGGGAGTTAGAGCAAAGGGCCAATCAACTGGCTTATCACCTTTGTCAGCAAGGGGTTGAAGCGGACAGCCTGGTGGGGATTTGTCTGGAACGCAGCCTGGATATGATGGTATCCCTGTTGGCGATATTAAAAACAGGTGCTGCCTATGTGCCTTTGGATCCCGCTTATCCTGCAGCGCGTTTAGCTTATATGATGCAGGACAGCGGCATGCAATACCTGGTTACCCGCTCGGATATCCGGGTATTGCCTGAGCAGCAGAAGGTCACGGCGATTTGTATCGATGAAAACAAGGTACAGCAGCTGTGGCGCTCCGGAGAATATGAGGGAGAAGTGCCTCAACAATGGCGGCCTGATAGCCTGGCTTATGTGATCTATACCTCGGGTACGACCGGGCAGCCTAAAGGGGTGATGATAGAACATGGCAGTGCCAGCTTGCATGTGCAGGTGATGAAGGAATATTTGCAGCTTAAAGGGCAGGATAATGTTTTACAGTTTGCCTCCGTCAGTTTTGATACTTTTATTGAGCAAACCTTTGCGGCATTAGCCACAGGCGCTTGTCTGCACCTTAGGGATGATAAGGTTTGGAGCAGTGAAGACTTCTATCGTTACAGCGACCGCCATCAGATCACGGTGACGGATTTATCTCCCGCTTATTTGATGGAGTTATTGCGGGAAAGTGAGCTTTCATCCAGCTATTGGCAGCAAACCAGTTTGAACCGGGTCGTGGTCGGGGGCGAAGCCTTGCCTTTGGGTATCCTGTCCAGGTGGCAGCAGCTGGGGCTGGCGGATACTTGCCGCCTGTTTAATGCCTATGGCCCGACCGAGGCAACCATTACCAGCAGCATCAGCGAAATAGATGTTGCCCGGTCCTGGCTGCCGATAGGAAAAGCCTTAACTGGCAGAGCCTTATACGTACTGGATAACAACCTTCAGCTGGTGCCGTTTGGTGCTACCGGTGAATTATATATCGGCGGCCCCTGTTTGGCCCGGGGTTACCTCAACCAGGCACAACTAACCGATGAGCGCTTTATCAGCTGGGAGCTGCCAAACGGACAGGCTTTACGCCTGTATCGTACGGGTGACAGGGTGCGTTATCTGGCCGATGGTCAGCTGGCTTTTGCCGGGCGTGTTGATGAGCAGGTGAAAATACGAGGCTTCCGTATCGAGCTGGCGGAGATAGAAGAGCAATTATCGCTGTTAGCCGAGGTTAGCGGTGTCGTGGTACTGGCGCGTGATGATGGCGATCAGCCGACGCGATTGGTGGCTTACTTGCTGCTTAACGGCAACGGCAACGGCAACGGCGACGGTAAACAGGCCATTGAGGGAATTCGGAGCGAATTGGCCAAGGTATTGCCTGCTTATATGCTGCCTTCGGTTTATCTGGTATTGCCTGAGTTTCCTTTGATGCCTAACGGCAAGGTAGATAAAAGCGCCTTGCCCGAGCCTGAAGATAACGGTGGTGATGGGGATTACCAGGCTGCAAGTAATGAAGCCGAGTTTACTTTAGTACGCCTATGGAGTGAGTTGTTAAATCAGGAGGCAGAAACCTTAAGCGTCAATGCCAACTTTTTTGCCCTGGGGGGAGATTCGATCTTATCCATCCAGCTGGTATCAAAAGCCCGTCAGGTGGGTCTTACCTTAAGTGTGAAGGATATTTTCGAATTCCAGAGCATACGGGCGCTGGCGGCTAAAGTGAAAACCAATAAGCAGGTGCTGGCACCACAGAAGGCGGTAGAAGGGGAGTTGGCATTATTGCCGATCCAGCATGACTTTTTCAGCGATGAAACCGAGCTTCATCATTACAATCAGTCGGTGCTGTTGACTCTGGATACACAGCTGGAACCCGAACATCTAAGGCAGATGGTTACGGCCTTATATCAGCGTCATGATGCGCTGCGTCTGCGCTTTGAAAAGACAGATGATGGCTGGCGCGGCTATCATCAGGCTTTTGACCAGCAGATGTTGGACTCAACCCTGGTATTTCAGCCGTTACCCGGAGAGGACTTTAGTGTCCTGACGCCGTATGCACAGCAGGCACAGTTAAGCCTGTCTTTGTCTGACGGCCCTATGTTTAAGGTGGTGCATTTTACCAATAACAGTAATGACAGCCGGTTATTGCTGATTATTCATCACCTTATGGTGGACGGGGTGTCATGGCGGATCTTGCTTGAAGATGTGGATACATTATTATCAAGCCAGGATCCTACGCAGCCTAAGGTATTGGCGGATAAAACTTCTTCTTTCCAGCAGTGGGGGGCATTTTTGCAGGATTATGCTCAAAGCGAGAGCTTGAAGCAGGAGCGCAGTTACTGGCTTGAAACCTTATCTTTGCCGTTGGCAACTTCGATTGCTCCACCTGATTCTGGTCCTGAAGCGCTTGCCGGGCAGACACAGTTGGCTAATGCCGGTTTTGAACTCACGCAGGAGTTAACCGGGCAATTGTTAGCACAATCGGGGCAGGGAGCCCGGCTGTCGATCAATGAGTTGCTTATCGCCGCGCTTTGGCTCGGAATGCAGCGCTGGAACGGACAAGCCGCGCTTCAGCTTGATTTGGAAGGGCATGGCCGTGAGTCTTTGACTGAGCAATTGGATTTAAGCCAAACGGTGGGTTGGTTTACTTCCCTTTATCCGCTTAGGCTGAATGATGGCGATGGCTATGGTGAAGGTAATCTGGAACAGCTGACGACCAAGGTGAAGCAGGCCTACCGGGAAATTCCCCATCACGGCATAGGCTATGGCATCTTAAAATATTTAAGTCAGGATGCCGCATTTGCGAACCTACCTGAGTCGGCGGTGCTATTTAACTATTTAGGACAATTTGATCAGGTAACTCGGGATAATGATGGTTTATCGGTGGCGGGTGAAGATGTCGGTTTAGCCATGAGTGAAAACAGGCGACAAACTCATGAACTCACTATCAATGCCCTGATTTCGTCGGCCTGCTTGAAATTCGATCTTGGTTTTAACCTGGCCCAGCATAGTCAAAGCTCAATTGAGCAGCTGTTAGTGTTAATAAAAACCGCCTTAACCGAGCTGATTGATTTTCAAGGGGAAATGCCGGAGGGGCTTGAAAGTGAAAGCTTGATGGTAAGTCCGGCAGAAGCTGGGGGGCAAGGGGATGATGAGGATTTAAGTGCCTGTATTATTAAGCTTAACCAAAGCCAGGCACAAACCAATATCTTTTGTTTACATCCCTTAGGCGGCACCGTCAGCTGTTATGCCGACTTAGCCACAGAGGTTGAAGATCAAGCCGCTTTTTACGGTATTCAAACACCGGCACTGGCAACTGAGCTGCGCTTTTTAACCATAGAAAGCCTGGCGGCTTATTATGTTGAAGGCATTATGGCGGTACAGGCCAGCGGCCCTTATGTGCTTCTGGGCTGGTCGTTGGGGGGCTCGCTGGCATATGAAGTAGCGGTGCAACTTGCGGCCAGGGGGCAAGAGATTGCCTATTTGGGACTCTTTGATGAAGCGCCTGTACTTGATTCCACGGATGCCGAGCCAGCCCTTTGGTATCAAAGGATCAAAGGTCTGTTTGAAGACGAGTTTGACTGGTCACCAATCGAGACTTGTACCCAGGATGCCGGTATCGCCGCTCTGGTGCAGCAAGCCATGACCAATGGTTTTGCCCCGGATGGTATTGAAGCCGAAGTCATGAGTCGTTATTTCCGCTATCTGGTTGATACCAGTTTGGCCCTTAATCAGTACCAGGCAAAATCTTCGTCTTTGCCGTTGGAGCTGTTTAAAGTGGCTAAGCCGGTATCGGAAAATAATGCCTTGGCCGATTATGGCTGGAGTGATATCAGCTCGGGGGAAATCGAGATTGTTGATGTTGAAGGTAAACACAGCGATATGGTGAAGCAACCCTATGTCAGCGCTCTGGCAAAGCGGTTGAAACTGTCCCTGGAGAGGTTAAATAATCAGACCGAAATCGTGATTTAAAATGGGTAACAGTGGCATGTGCGCTATTTATCCCGGCTGGTTATAGCGGCTTGTTTATCCACTATTTTGAGGGAGATCTCGGGAAGTGGCTAAGCAAGCTAAAAGTTGTAAAAACAACTTTTTTTGAAGTTAAATTAAGGTGTCAAAATGATACAAGAATTAGTAAAAAAATTTAAAGGGCCTTTTATTTGGGCGACCGTTTTCAGCGCCCTGAGTTCGATATTAAGCATTTCCCTTATTACCTTAGTTAATGAAGGGGTTAATGCCGCTTCCGAAGATGATCTCAGGGGCCTGGCGGGGATATTTCTACTGGCCCTGCTTGGCATGCTGGCCATAGGTTTCTTGTCTCAGTGGTTGCTGGCTCAACTGGGCACTTCTTTGGTGTATAAAATCCGTTTGATTTTGCTTAAGCGGGTACTGGGTGTTAATTATGAAAACCTGGAGCGTATTGGTGGCCACAGGGTGCTTGCAACCGTAACCACAGATGTCGCCAGCATTGCGGAATCTTTGTCGATTATTCCTATTTTTGCCGTGAATTTTGCCACTATTTTAGGCTGTTTCACTTATCTGGGGTATTTGTCTTTTCCTCTGTTTTTAGTTTTGTTTACTATTTTATTCCTGGGAGCGGGATTATCTACGATGATCATGCGCAAGGGGGAAAAATGCTTTACCGAATTAAGGGAGCAAGAGGACGGTTTGTTCAATACCTTTAAAACCCTGGTGGACGGCAGTAAAGAATTAAATATCAACCAGCACCGCCGGGATTTTTTCTATAAGGATTTAGCCACCCCTAATCTGGATCAGGTCAAAAGTGCGGAAATGAGCGCCAACTTTTTTTGGATCCTTAACCAGAACTGGGCGGGCTCGGTATTGTTTCTTGGCCTGGGCTTGCTGGTTTATATCGGTAGTCTTGTTGTTAAGGTACCCCATGAGGTATTAACCAGTTTCGTGCTGTTTATGACCTATTTGATGGGGCCGATAGGTTTTGTGATGCGCTCTTTTTCTTCGGTTTTCAAAGGTAAGGTGGCTTATCAAAAAATTCAGTCGTTAAATTTATTCGAGCATGAGCAAGTTGAACAAAGAAATGCTGCGCAGGAAAGGTTAACGGACTGGCAGACGCTTACTGCTAAAGGGCTGTGCTACAGCTACCGACAAGAGCAGGAAACGCCTTTCTCCATCGGGCCGATAGATTTTAGCGTGTCTCAGGGAGAAGTGGTTTATATTCGCGGTTCAAACGGCAGCGGTAAGTCAACTTTTGCCAAAGTATTGGTGGGCTTATACCAGGCTCAAAAAGGAGAGCTACGGCTGGGGAATAAGCGCATAGATAAAGATAATATCCAGTGGTACCGCAATCATTTTTCCACGATATTTTCCGATTTTTACTTGTTTGAACATATTTTGGATAAGCACGGTGCCTTGGTCGAACAGGCAGAAGTACAGGCACACCTGGAAAAACTGCAGATGGCGGATAAAGTTTCGGTCAGGGATGGCAAGTTGACCATGACCACTTTATCCCAGGGGCAGCGTAAGCGCCTGGCAATGATACTGGCTTATGCCGAAGATGCCGCCATTTACCTGTTTGATGAATGGGCGGCGGATCAGGACCCTTATTTCCGCGATTATTTTTACCGGGAACTGTTGCCCGAGCTTAAGGGCAGAGGAAAAACCGTGATTGTTATCAGTCATGATGACAGGTATTTCCATTTGGCGGATCGCATGTATCAGTTTGATAGCGGTACGGCGGTATTGGAAAACCAGGAGCAACCTCAGGAGCAATTTGCTTAATAGCTGCGGGTGTTAATTTGGGCTGGTCCTCTAGTTTTATTGTTAACAGGGCTGGCCTTAGTTGTTTTGGTTTAAGAGTTTATCAATTAGCCTCGATATGGCTGTATAGGCAGGGGATTGCGAAATAAGGACATTAAGCCTAAAGATAAATGGATAGTGAATAATCTATTTATCTTAGATAGCCTTATTGTATTCAGAAGAAAAATAAAGCTAAATAAGCAGCATTAAGGACGCGCTAACCGCGCGCCAATGTGCTGGGCTTGATTGTTGCTAAAGGATTATCGTGAATTACTCTAGGATTATATTATTTTCTATCGGCATTTATTTATTATTGGTACTCGTAACAGCGGGTGCCACAGTTGCCGTCGGTGCAGGTGAAGTTACCCAGAGTATGCCATTCATTGTGACTCTAGAAATTCTGGGTTTTATTTTGTTGCTACTTATGTATATTTATCTTGCTTATAAACAAGTATTTAAACCCTATCTACATGCGATTTATATTACAGCGCTTTATTGGTGCATTAGTTTAGGGGCAGGTGTTTTAATGGATGTTTTCCTAGGAATAATTTTTGTGCCGCTGGCATTTGTATTTCCAGTATTGCTAAATGTGATAGCGGTTTTATTGGGGACGCTTCTTGGTATTCAATTACGGCAAAAGAGAGGTTTTAGAGCAAACGGAATATAACAAGTTACTATGTTATGGAAAACTTCCGCTGTGTTCCAATTTTCCGAAATATGAATGTTATGTGCTCTTGGAGATTTAACGACATTAATAAATTTTTAGAATATTTTGTTATTCCAATCGTAGGCTTTTTGCTGTTAGGTACTCTTTGGCATTGTACATAAATGATTATCAGCGTTGGTCTTTGGCTGTGTCAGCTGTATTCGTTTTGTATACTTCAGAGCATATGTTTAACTTTATAAACAGGTCTAAAAGTAAAGTCGCAAAAATTGTGGCGGGCACTATTTTTCATCAACTGTTTTCTTGGCTGATTCTTATGGTCATTATTTTCATCATTTGCTTGGGTGTATCAAGCACTTAACAAATGACTTTATTGTTAACTCTAACTTTTAAGCACTTAATTTAATTTGTTTATCGTAAAGAGAATTACACTTACTCCCTATTTAGTTAAAGTTTGCCGGGTTTGAGCTCCCGAAGTTTTCTGGTCACAGTTGATTTGCTAAACCCTTGCAGTAGGGTATTTTTGATGATGATCACCGGCAGGCTTCGTAAATGTTTCGCTTTGAGTAATCTGGCAGCCGCCGGATCTTTTCCTATATCCACGGCTTTAAATGCTACCTTCTGCTGCTGCAAAAATGCCATTAGCTCAGTGCAGGCATCACACCAGCTGGCGGTATAAACCACTACAGGAAGGTCATCAGTAACACCAAAGGAGCTGTAGTTGCCATAGGTTCCCCTGGCATGGATACGTTCATCGGCCTGGGCGTTATAGCTCCATAGCGTTATCAAGGCTATAGCGGTAAGGTATAAGGAGGAATTTACCAAGCTTTTGTTCATGGCATATCACCTGAAACAAGCAATGTCATTAGTATATATGCTAAGAGCTATTTGTGTTTTGCCTTCCCCTCAATATCGGTGTCTTGTTTGTGGATGGAGCAATGTTTAACCAGGTGCTGCTTCGAATTAGCCGCTGATATAAAGAGGTGCTTAATGGTTTCTTTGTTGAAGGCACGCCCGCAGGTTATAGCGGGCGATATTGTCTAGGTTTTTGCTGTTTAGCTGCGTGCCAGAGTCGGGTATAAATGTAACAGGCAACCTCTGCCGGCAAAAGTCAGCCGATAGGTAGGTTCGTGTTTATCTCCCGGGGCATTGGTTTGCTCTAAAATGCCTTTCTCGATTAAAAAATCCAGCATAGTCGTGGAAAGTTCGCCGAGTTTGGCTTTGGCGGAAATATCCATTTTGGTGGCAACACCCTTAAAGGAATATAAGGCGCGCATGACCATAGCTTCGGCATCCGACAAGGTCGGAATTGGGCCGGTATAATGAGGATATTGATCTTTGGGAAACTTACCGCAGATGCGCTTGTAAGATTCCTGGATTGCCCTGACGTCTGTGTCTTTATCGCCGGTGAGTTCATAGGAGTGAAATACGCCGGATTCTTTGTTGATGAAGTCGACTTTTGCCAGGAAAATCGGCAAGCCGCAATCCTGGGCAACATGGTAAAAGCCGGTTTTCCATTTTGTTACCGGGCCGCGGGTGCCTTCCGGGGTGAACAGGAAAAACACTCTTTGCTCCTTATGGCGTTCAACAAATTCCTTGATCAGTTTCACTTGCCCCTGGCCGCCGGCAGAGCGGTTGATGGGGATAGCCCCCAGCCACATAATAATACTGCCGACAACAGGCATCTTGCACCAGCTGTCCTTGATGGAAAAATAGATCTTCACATCGCATAAGATCGCCGCCGCCAGGGCATAAATAAAATCCCAGTTGGAAGTATGGGGAGCGGCAATGGTAATACCGGCACCGTTTGGCGCAGAGGGCGTGGTTTTCCAGCCGGATAATTTAAACCAGAGGCGAAAGATGAATTTCAATATGTATTTGACAAAAAAACCGTCAAAGATGGTTTTGTCACGAATTTTAAGGGTACTGCTAGCCATAAAAAATTGTATAACCTAAAGAGATCAGACCAATGAACTTGCTTACTATAACATATAAAAAGCCGGTCGCTGTCAGATATAAATCAAACGCGGGTCTAATAAAGGTTAAAAGCCGTGTATTTGCGGTGATGATGAAAGAAATTATCAGGGAAAATCAAGGATTAGCTAGAATAGTGGTTTATTAATAAAAAGAATAGTGAAAAAAAGCTGCCTGTCGTTACACCTTAGCTATTGCTTAGGAAAACATTGACAGGCAGTGTAACATACTAAAATTATACTCTGCTTAAATATAAAATCAGATTCGTTAACAAAGTCGGGAAACTATTTGAATACCGTCAGCTATATCTCGTTGTGGTATTCGCTGTACTCTTCTTTAGATAAGCGACCATTTTTGTCCTTATCCCATTTTTCAAAAGTCATCGCCAGCACCGAATCAGCACCTGCTTCATCCAGGGTGACAAAACCATTTTTATCATGGTCTAAGGCGGCAAACTTTTTGTGGCTGTCCATGGCATATACCTTGGCGGTCAGTAATAACGCCGTTAACAGAAAAAATGATCTGGTTATTTTCATGGTATGCTCCGTATATGTTTTTCAAATCCGCTTATCCAGCGGATTCATCGTCCTGCTAACAGCTTTATGAAGCTTGGATATAGGCGGTGTATTCTTCCTTGGATAACTGGCCGTCCCGGTCCTTATCCCACTGCTTGAAGTTATTGGTAAGCTCGGTATCGCCGCTGGCTTCGCCCATGGAAATCATACCGTTTTTGTCACTATCAAGCTGGCTGAAGTTGTCTTTAGCCTGAGTGGCGTTGGCCGCTGTTGTTAGTGAAAATGCTGCTGTTGCCAGTGATAAGGTCATGAATAATTTTATTGCTTTCATATCTACTCCTGAATGTTTTATCTATTTTGCCGGGTGTTGCTTTCCCGGTGATAAGCCGTTTGCTGTAAAACTTGTCAGTGTCATCACAAGTTATTGATGCTGCCGATATTTTCAAGTTCAGCGTCCGGTTACTCAGGTATATATCAATATCGGTGCCAGAAATAATTAATTCTTAATAATCAGTTGTTTATGTGATTATGTGCTGTTTTCACCCTGAAAGTCAGGGTAAAAGCTGTCGCTATATGACAACAGGTTTTACTGTTGTCTGTTTAAGTCTTTATTTTTCAGTGTGTTACGGTGTTTCTTTTTGACGACATCCAGCTACAGGCCGCTATTTTTCGGTGGCTGAGCTGAGTTTTTTCACTCTTGTTTTTACCGGGGACTTATTCTCGACCGCGGAGCATGAATCCTAAATTTGCGGCAATAGAGGCGGGGTTTCGCTGAGTTTTAACGGGATTTGTCTGGCATCTTATCCGTCAGTGACCGCCCGGGGTTTAGCCCGGGTTATATCGCGGGAAGATATGAAACCTGCCGGTCAGTTTTTTCATTGAACGAGAGAAGGAAAGCGAAGGTGAGTGACTTTAATAAAGAAACCTTTTTACAACAGTTGTCCGATGTCCAGTTTTCATCAGATGTGCAAAATAGCTGGAATAGCCTGGAATCAGGCGTACTGGAGCATGCCAGGTTAATCCATCAAAAGCGGGTCGACAATTGTCAGCCGGGCTCAGCCTTTAACGACTGGTGGTTAAGTTGTTGTCAGTTGTTGGCGCCACGGCAAGTGGTGATTAAAGGCTTGGACTTTGAAGGTAAGGAAGGCGGCGAATATATCGAGTTATTCAATAACGGCCCTTTGATCCTGGATTTGGCCGGTTGGCGCATCAATGCCGGCAGTGAAGGCCAGGATATGATTTTCCCCGAAAATACCCTGTGTTACCCGGGAAAAAGCCTGCGTATCTACACAGATAAAGCGGGGGAGTTAAGTTTTAATTCCAAGCAGGCGGTATGGAACAACCGAGGTGATGCCGCCTTCTTATTCGATGCTTCAGGAGAGCTGGTTTCCAGCTGGCGATATGGTGTTAAAGCCCATGACGCGATAGAGATCACCAATATCTGTTTTGACGGCAAAGAAAAATACACCGAGGCAGACGAGTACGCCGAGCTGGCTAATTTAAGCAGCGGCTGGCTTGATTTAAGCGGCTGGCAGCTTAGTGCCGGTAAAGATCAGAATTTTACTTTCCCCGAAGGCGCGGTGTTAAAACCCAATGCCAAGATCCGGGTTTACACTAACCATGTTGATCAGGAAAGCGGCGGTTTCTCTTTTAACAGCCCCAGGGCCATCTGGAACAATAAGGGCGATATCGGCAAATTGTCCGATTATAAAGGCAATATTGTCCGCGAATACCGCTATGGTGCGCACAAGTAAAGCGCAGTCCGCCTGCCGTTATTTGGGCAGGCGGAAATTCCCGGCAGCATCAGACAGCGGAAATAAATATGCATAAGAAAAACAGTGAGCCTCTTTACGCCATTTCTCCCGAAATTGAACAAGTGATACATGATGGCCAGAAACTGCTCAGTTATATTGCCAGGTGCGGCAATACCCGATTAGACCCCGAAGTGACTGAAGTTATTATTAATGCCAAACATCAGCTGGGTAAAAAAGAATGGAGCTCGGCAGACGAAACATTATTTTTAGTTAATTATGACAAACTGGCGGAAGTGGTTTATCCGGTAACGGTGGAGAGCCTGGATGCTATTTTACCGGAAAAAATGCCGAGCCAAACCCCGGAGGGGGAAAAGAAGAAAACTATGTCCGGCCACTCGGGCAAACGCCCTGTCACCCGGGCTGAAGCAGCCGTTGCCTGGTATCGGCGCTATACCCTGGTGGCTTTGATTTTGTTGCTATTGACACAAGTTTATCATCTGTTCGGCAAAGATCTCAGTACTAACCTGCACGATATTTTTAGCGAGAGAGAAACTAATCAGGCGGCATTAAGCAAGCTTGAAACCGGCAGCCAGGAAGCCGGTGTATTAGCCGATAAGGTAGAGCGTCTCAACCAGCAGCTCGATGCCAACTACAAGCTTTTGATGATCTGGAATCAGATCTGGTCGCTGGGGGGCACGTTCAGCGATAGCCTGCCACGTTATTTCCAGAGCAAATATGAACTGACAAAAAAATCCCTGTCCCGCGATCCCGAAGCGAACGGCGACAAACTCGATACCCTGGAATTAGAGCGCAGCCTGCACCAGGCCCGCATTTTGTTTTTTGAAAACATCCTGGCCGCCGATGCCATTTTACAGGTGTTGCAGGGATATATTTTACCCTTGATGTATGGTCTGCTCGGCGCTTTTATTTTTGTGTTGCGCAGCCTGATGCGGGAAATCAAGGCCCTGACCTATACCTTTAGCAGTGAAATAAAATACCGGCTTCGCCTGACCTTAGGCGCCTTGGGGGGCATGGTGATCGGCTGGTTCCTTAAACCGGAAGAAGCCAATGCCTTAGCCTCGCTGTCGCCGATGGCGCTGGCATTTTTGATGGGTTATAACGTTGACGTACTCTTTTCCCTGATGGATAAGGTGATTGGCAATATTAAGCAATCTATCGGCAAGCCAGATAGCGGTCAATCAGCTGGTCCTCAGCCTGCTTCAATCCAGGCGGCAGGGGCTAAGAGCAGCCAGACAAACGGTTAAGTTTATTGTATTTATCAGGTTTTCAGTGCAAGGAGTATGGCTTTGGCCGGTCATACTCCTTTTTTATTTTTATGTTCTAGCTATTACTTTTAGCTGATATAGGGGCTTTTGCAGAGAAAATGTCATACCGGCAAATCTCTGATCTGCTCCTGTTTGAGTTCCCGCTTTTTCCCCGAGTTTCCCGTTATTGCCAACCCTACAATAACTAAAAATTTCCCAGAAAAGAGAAAATACATGGATCTTGCCGCCAAAGCCGCTCAGGCCAGCCAGGCCCCTCAGATTAGCCAGGGTAAACCGGGTAGTGAAAACGATTTTTGGCTTTCGGTAGAGCATGAGTGCCAGGCCATGGTGAAACATGCTTTTGCCAAAGGTCTTAAGGTACCGGTAAAAGTAACCAAAGCCCTTCACCAGCAAAGCCTTAACCCTCAGGATGAAGGCAGGGCCGAGCAACTGACCCAGATCCACAACCAGCTTGCCGAGCTGGTATCACCGGCGAAACCCGTCACTATTATGCTGATGGCAAAAGAAACGGAGAAAGCCTCGCTGTTTTTGTTTCTCGGACGGGTGCCGCTGATCCGTAAAATGATGATGGTGGCGATCTTATCCCTGGTGGTGCTGATAGCCCTGAGCCTGTCCAGCTATATCAATAATGAAAACATGGTGACCAGCATGTTTGATATGGAGGGCACCCGCCTCTTGTTTGTGCAGGCGATTCTACTGGCCTCCGCCGCTATCGGTGCTTCTTTTGCCGCCTTGTTTAAAGCCAATTCTTATGTGACCGCAGGTTGTTACGATCCTAAATATGAAAGCTCCTATTGGGTGCGCTTTGTGGTCGGGCTGATCGCCGGCATTATTTTGACCCAGTTGATCCCCCTTAACCTCGACAGTGTTGCCCGCGCCGCAGGAGGCGCCATGGGCAATGTTAATGTCGACGGGCAAGATGAGACTTCCGGTGTCAGTCATGCGGCTTTACGTATTTCCATGGCGCTGGTGGGGGGCTTTTCCGCCAACCTGGTGTACACCATTTTAGACCGCACGGTAGAAACCATAGCTTCTTTTGTTTCCCCGGCAACAAGCGAAGATCCGCAAGAGTTGAAGCAGGCGTTAGTCAATCAGTTTAATCAGGAAAAAATCCAGCTGATCTCTGAGCTCAGTGCCGAATTAAGCAAGATACAGCAACAGGTGCTGGCGAATGAAGAGATCAGTCACAGTCAAATACAGCAGCTGCTTAGTCAATATCAGCTGTTTTTAACCTCAAATGAAAGGACCCTTTAATGAACAAAACCTATCACCCGAATAAGGCTTTATGGCTGCTGCTGGCGATGACTTTTTTATTGTCCGGCTGTGCGCTGCAGTTGGTGTCTGACTATGATGAAAAATCCCTGGAGAGTATGGAGCGTGTTGCGCAAAAGGTTAACCGTTTTTATCTCGGGCTCAGTTATCAGTCTAAAGAAAAGCGCCTTTTTAAAGCCAGCCATTCAGCTTACCTGAATATTGAAGCCGATCTTGAAGCGTTGAAAAACCGTCAGATGATCCGCCCCATGAATGAATTGACCCTGAAACAGGTGGAGATCACCCTCAAGTTGTGGCGGGAAGACAGACTACGCCATAAGACGGCGGATAGTTTGTCGGACTTTTTAATCAAGCGCCGCAAGGACCAGTATCAAAGGTTATTTTTGGCGATGATAAAAGGGGAAGAAGCCAAACAAAAGGTCACTGCTGACGGGAAAAAAATATAACGGCTTTATGATGCCTGACACCAGCACAAAAACCAAATAAGGAAAGAGCATGAGTATAGATATTAGCAAGGTATTTAAAGATATGGCGAACATAGCCGGACAAAGTTTACAGGGGGAAGGCGTTGAGCTTGGCGATGAGTTTCGTTCGGCTCTGGAAAGGAATAAGGCATCTATTGCTGAGTTGGTAGAAGCCCGTACTTTTGGCGATATCAACCAGGAAGATTTTGATGTGGAAATAGCCCGGGAAAAAGAGGTATTACAGGCCGAGCTAATCGGATTGGAAATTGCCGGAAAGGCGGCGGTGCAAAAAGCCGTGAACAGTGCGATGAATGTATTATCGTCGGCGGTTTCCGCCGCGTTGTAACTTCAAACTAACTGCCTTAATCCGCGAGGTTTTAAGGCAGCTAACTTCAAACAGTACCGCAGGGACGCCGGTCATTTTATTCTTGGGTGAACAAAAAATGGCAGCAGAGCAGAACAAGGGCGGTAAAACTCGTTCCCGATTTTTTTCTTTCAATATCAAAACCGTGCGTACTAAGTTGCTGATGGCGGCCCTGGTGCCTTTTGTTGCCATTTTGATTTTGTTTACCAGTACTTTATATATCCTTGATGAAATTAACCGGGCCGTTGACCGTATGTACCAAAAGCGGATAGTACCGACGGAAAGCCTGAAAGTGATCGCTGATAATTATGCGGTGCGGGTTATCGATGCGGTAAATAAGGCCAATGCCGGTATTTTTACCGCAGAGCAGGCCTTGATGCAGATAAACCAGGCCAAACACCTGATTGCGCAAAAGTGGCAAGACTATCTTGATTCCGGGTTAAGCGGCCGGGAAGTGCAGCTGGCCAATGAAGCGAATGTGTTATTCACCCGCGCCAACAGAGCGATTGAAGCTATCGAGAAAAAACTGGCGTCCTTTTTTGGCGGGGTTAAAGGTGGGCTAGACGATATCGACGGCCCCTTGTATGAAGATATTGACCCCATCAGCGATAAAATCAGTGAATTGATCCAGTTGCAGCTTGAGCTTGCCGGTCAGGAGCGTGAGCATATCGAGCTTTGGTATCGGGAGTCTGTTGCCGCTTTTGTTATCGGCGGCATTATTATTCTGGTGTTGTTATTGGCCTTAAGGTTGATGATCAGTCGGTCTGTGATTGTCCCGCTAAGTGCTTTGCGCAGCACCATGGAACAAATCTCCCGCCATTCGGATTTGACGTTCACCACTAAGATTAGCAGCCGGGATGAAATTGGTGCTATGGCATCTGCTTTTGAATCTATGCTTTTGAAAATCAGCAAGTTAATTCTTGATATCACTTCAGCGACCGAGCAAATAGCCACCGCGGCGGAAGAAATGTCGGCGGTGAGTATGCAGACCAATGAAAATACAAGGCAGCAACAAACACAAACCGGGCAGGCAGCCTCGGCTATCAGCGAAATGTCGGTGTCGGTGCAGCAGGTCTGTCAGCATGCCACAGACACCAATGAAGCGAGCTTAAGCGCCAACGCTCAGGCACAAAACGGTTACCGGGTGGTACAGCAAACCGTCTCGGGAATTGATGCGCTGGCGGCGATAGTACAGCAGGCATCCGAGGCGGTGCATAAGGTTGAGCAGGATACCCAAAGCATAGGGCTAGTGCTTGAGGTGATCAAAGGCATTGCCGATCAAACCAATTTATTGGCGTTAAATGCCGCCATCGAAGCCGCCCGTGCCGGCGACTCCGGGCGGGGCTTTGCCGTGGTGGCAAATGAAGTCAGGGATCTGGCACAGAAAACCCAGCAATCCACAGAAGAAATCCAGCAAGTGATCGAACGTCTGCAATTTGGCAGTCAATATGTAGTTAAAATCATGGATAAGGGAGAAGCCAGCGCCCGGGAAAGTGCCAATCAGGCACAACAAACCAGCCGGGCATTAACCGAGATCAGCCAGTCGGTGGCACAGATCACCCAGATGAACGGCCAGATAGTCACCGCCGCCAAAGAGCAAAGCCAGGCCTCGGAGCATATCAACGAGCATATTTGCCTGATCAATGAGCTTACCGGGGAGACTTCCCGCGGCGCCGAACAAGTCGAGCAGGCGAGTTTGGATTTATCCCGCCTGGCCTGCGACTTACGCGCCATGGTCAATATTTTTAAGGTCAGTTAAGGCAAGTCTCTGCCGGGAAATGCCGGCTTCTTTCTCCTGTTTTCTCCACACCTCTTTTCAACAGCGAACAACAGAGATCTTACCGTATTCCCCCTTGTTTCCCCCAAGAGCCAAGCCCCCTGGAGCCTTAAGCTGGGGTCAGGAGATTTCAGCGAAAAATCCTGAGAATGGACTATGTGCTCTTTGCCAGTGAAAGCCGGCAGGGAGGCAGAAATTTATGGGCTAAACCTGTGCCAAAAGTGACGAAAAAATCGCCGGTGCGGGGATTGAAAAAAGGTAAAGATGATGGCGAGAAAACAACCGAGATCTGAGTTTCAGCGAGATGTAGACGATGTCTTGACGGAAAGCATCAATAACAACCGGGGCGCCCGGGAGTTTATTTTAAGAAATACCGCCAGGATGGCCAAGGAAATAGAAGATCGCTTCGGACCGGAATTGGTTCAGGTGTATATCAAAGGGAAGTCCTCATTGAAGCTGATGAAGCTAAACACCATGAAAGCGGACTCTAATGAAGAAAAGGCGGAAGAATTGGGCTGGAGTGATTTTGATAATCAGATCATCATCAACCCTTATCTTCCCCGCACCTGGTGGTATGAAATTTTTAACCAGATCCATTGTTACTTGCGCGATGAATATCTGCCTTCGGTGCGGGATACCTTTATGGTGAAAGCCGAGCCGCAAACCCCGGACGATTACCAGGCGCCCCATATGGCGCAAGTGCCTTTCGGCCAGAAACTGCGCCGTCAAATCGACCTTTACGGCCCGGAAACCGAACTCAAACATGCCCAGAAAATGCAGAGCCATGTGTTGCTCTGTCTCGGCAATGAATACCTGCATCCGCTGAATTTCTTTGATAATACCCGTACCGTATTCGGAAAAAGGCCGGATAAAGACATAGATTTTATGTCGGAGGACTTTACCGAGGCCAATAACTTCTTTCCCCCTTCAGTGACGGTGCTAAAAGGAGAAGACGGTAAAAAAGTTAAATCGGACTCTTCTATCTGGATCAACTGCACCATAAGTAAGTTCCTGTTATATCGCTTGATTGTGCGCTACAGCTCTCCCGGGGTAAATTTTAACGGCGAAAAGTGCCGGGACGATATCAATGGCGAAACCGGTAAGTTCAGGGGGGAGGTTATCGATATTTCCATTCCCCGGCGTGAAAGCGAAGAAACCATCAATTACTGGTCCAGGTTTAAAGGCGATCTGCATCAGCTGACGGATACCAATACTTATCTCAGGGATTTGGTTGCCAAGAAAAAATTACCTGAGCTGGCGAAAATGAGGGCGCTCAGGGTACCCGGCTGGGAGTACCAGTTGCAGGAAAATGTCATCATGCTGCATGAGGTTTTAACCTATACCAGCGGCTCGGCGCATAAATTCTATAAACGGCTGGAGCGGGCCTGGCCGGCGTTGACCGCCATTGAGCAGTCATCGGAAAAACAAAAGCTGAGCAAATTAAATTCCGCCTTGTTCAAGCATATTCCCGAGTTGCAGCAGCATTATCAGTTTTACAACCAGGATGCGATTAAGTCTTTTTATAAACAATTTGCCGCCATTTTGCGGGAAGATTATCACTGGGATGTGCTCGATAAAGAAGCCAGGCAGGAGCTGGTGGTCAAGTATCTGCCTGCCATAGAGCAGCTGGTTCAGAAGCACAGCGATACCATAGAAGATTTGCTCAATAAATTTAATGTGGAAAAAGATGGTGAGGACGAGAAAAAAAGCGCCAATTATATTTTAAAAGATGCCTTTTCGGTGAAAGAAAGCGACCGCTTTGATTCACAGCAGGAGAAAGAAGAGGCGATAGCGGCGGCCAATCAAGCAATTGAAAATTATAAGGAATTGCTGCGCCATTTGTTTATCGTGCATGAAAGCAATAAGGCTTTTGGCCGTAAATTCCATCTGGATATTGCCCAGATCTACCGCATCAATACCTTTCGAATGGGATTGGAAGAGTGCTGCAACACAGGAAAAAGGCCTAAGGAGATCGAGCTCTTGCTCGGAGAAGAGCATGAGCCTTATTTATATACCGGAGAAGACAGCTCTTATGATATGGACAGCAAGGAGCTGGGTCCTTCCATTGAACTGCAGCCGATGAGCAAAGCGCCTAAGAAAGAGAGTTCATCCTCGTTAACTAGCCAGGAGGAAAATCAGGTGGGATTTGGTTTAAAAGGCAAGCTGTCTTTGCAGGATGTGCTCGATAGCACTTTGGACATCGAGAAGGAATATATTCCGCAAAGTCCGAAGCAAGTGTTAACCACGGTTGATGAACATGAAGCGCCGCCGGCCAGCTGTTATTTTTGCGGCATCTTAAGCAGCAGTTTAGACCTTGCCATGCGCATGAAGCTGTTTAATGTTCAGGAGCTGGGTTTGGACTACTTCTTCCCTGTGGTCAATCTTTACCTTAAATGTACCAAAGGGCAATGGGCAAAACTGAAAGAGGCTTACCTGATAGACAAGCAGGAAAATCCGGATCCCAATCAATTTATCTGGCAGCAGAAGTCCCTCGCTCCCCATAAAATCCGGGTGATTTTTATCGACAGTGAAAATCAGGGGCTGGCGGTTCAGCATGATACCGCTATTGTTGAATTTGATAAGGAATTAACCACGCAGCGGGTCAACGATCGCCTGGGGATCAATACCCTGTCGCAGCAGGCGGATCACTTATATAACTGCATTGCCGGCATGAATGCCCGGTTAATTGAAGTTTATAAGCGCTATAAAAATGAAGAAGAAAGAGACAAGGCGGCGGTAGAGGTTTATCAGTCGGATCCTTTGCGTGCCACAGAAATTCAGGCGCGGGAAAAACACCTGAAAACTCTGGCCGATAAAATGCAGGATATTGATACCTATCTGCTCAAGCCCCTTAAAGATATCTATGGCCAGCTTTGTCCTTTGAAAAAACTGGTGAACAAGGCGGAGAAAAAAGGCCATATCCGAGATCTGCTGGAGCGTCATAAAGAGCTGAGCATACCGGCAGAAAACATCGTTAAGCTAATTGAGCAAGGTATCGTTAAAGGCACGGATGCCGGTAAAAATATTGTTGCCAAACGCTATGGCGAATTCGGTATCACCGACGAGCATGTCAATGAGCTTATTTTGGCTGCCAATGAATTGCGCGGGCAAACGGAAGCCTTGAAAATCAATCCGAGAAAAGATCAGGCGCTGGTGATGAAGGCATTGCAAAAAAGTGCCGACAACCTGGAAAACAACCAGGAAAGTTTGATTTTTGCCCGGGGTAATAATGACCGCGGGGTATTAATCGAAGGTCGTCCTTTCCGCATTCTGCGCGAGCCGCAAATTAATCAGTATTTCCATTATTACATCGGGAAAACCCGGGACTTCTACCTGCTGCACTGGCTGGATCATAAAAGAGTGCATTATAAATCCAACATTACCAACTTCAGGACGCAACTGTCCCGCTGGATAGAGATGCCGGATCCGAGCAAGCGTAATGGTTCATAAGCAGTTGACTAATTCATACATTGAGGAGATTAAATAATGGCGAAAGGCAGAACGGCATTTCAGCGGGATATAGACGATACATTGACGGAAAACTTTAATAATGTGCCCGAGGTAAGGTGTTTTCTTTTAAGCAGGATCGCCAAGCTGATCCGGCACCTGGAAGAAAGCTACGGTGACGATATCCGTATTTTTATCAAGGGCGGTTCATCGCTTAATATCATGAAAAATGTGGTCTCGGGCATAGAGCCGAGCAAATGGAGTGATTTTGACAACCAGATCATTATCAATCCCAACTTGCCGGTTTACCGCTGGTACCAGATCATGTCGGAGGTACATGGTTATCTTAAAGAAGAATACATGCCCAGGTTCCAGCAGGACTGGGAAGCTTTTTTAACCTGTAACCGCAAGGAGCTCGACGGTTTCCAGCAGCAGGGATTAAAGCTGTTTAAGGGCAAGTTGATCGATAATAAAATTTTTGATTACCCGACGCTGGAATTGACCGTCAACCAGGGCAAGGGGGAAGATCCCCGTAATTTGGACGGTAAGAAAAAAGCAAGTGCCCCCGAGGAGACTTCTGAACAAGAAAGCCAGGAGCCGTCCCTGGAGATGAAAGAAGTGGTGAAGGCGCCGATCCCGAAAGAATCTGATGTTAAGGTGCCGGTCGAGCCTGAGCAGGTTGTGGTCGAAAAGCAGGTGTTGCAGATGAACCTCACCCTGGATAAGAAAACCCAGAGCAATATGGTGTTTAACTCCGGCATGGCCTTGCTGCATCCGTTAAACCATTTTGACAATGCCATGATCATTCCGGAAATTGGCGAGTCGATTTTAACCGTGATGGAAGAGCAAGGGCTGCACCCGGATGAGGTCTTCTATAACGCCTACTTCCCGCCGGCCCCGATGGAGCTGGATACCACCTTGATAGCCACGGAAAACCCTTATTCGAGTTCGATATTGGTCAATACCTCGATTTCCAAGTTTATCCTCTACCGGGTAGTGGTGCGCTATAAAACCTACGACTTCCAGGTGGATGGCAGCCCTAAACTGTCGGCGGGTAAAGAGTATGCCTTTGGTCCGGGGCAGAAAATGTTTGATAGCCGCTCCATTGCCAAGTTCCGCGGCGAGCTGCTTGATATCAGTATTCCAAGAAGAGATTCATACGAGGCTATTCAGCAGTGGGTACAGGTAAAAACCATGCCTTTGCTGTATAAGCCCGGAGAAGGGCATAATGCCGTGTGGGTCAATGTACCTGACTGGCGTTATCAGTTGAACGAAAACGTGCTCTTGATTTTGGAAGTTTTCGGCAATATGAGCGGCTCACCCCATAAGTTTTATAAGCGGGTGATGCGCGGCTGTAATGCCGTGGAAGCGATTCATCAAAGTTATATCTCGCGTTTTGGCGAGTTTAACCTGGGGGATCTTAAAACCGGCATGACGTCTGACAACTTTATCCAGGCATTTGACGACCTGGTGAAAAATAAGGCGTTGGCGTTTTTAACGCCGTTGATAGTCGACCTGTATAACGTGGTCCAGGACGATTATTTATTGAAAAGCATAGGCCCGGCCCTGGTTAAGTTTAAGGCATTAAAGTCGGTCGATATCGAAAAGCTTATCGGTGATGATATTGCACAAACGCTGCAGACGAACTGGAAAGAGCTGGAGCATAAAAACCCGGACTCAAGCTCCAGCGATACCTATGATGCCATCTTGATCAAAGAGGTGAAAAACAAAGACAAGCAGCACGGCGATGCCAATTACGCCAAGGCCCAGGCCATGCTCGGCTTTATGAAACTCTATGAAAAGGTGCACGAGGGCTTTAAGGTGCAGCTAGAATTTCTTGATCAGCCAAGTTCGGCGAAAGATATCTCTATCGTCAACGGCTTAAGGCAAGAAATAGAAGATTTACCTTTTGTTGATGTCTGTAGTTTCTGCGGTTTATTAAGTTCGATGATCCATATGAAGAGCATCACAGGCGAAGGGCTTTTTGACTACCATTTCCCCTTTGTTGAACTCTTTGTCATTACAGACGATAAAACCCCGGTGCAGAATATGATCCAGGCATTGAACAAACTCAATCCCAAATATCTGGCGGACGAATATATTCCTTACAATGCCAAAGATGTTACCGCACTGCCCAGTGTCCAGCTCTATTACCCGGGATTTGATTTGCCGATAGTTATTCGTATGGGTGAAAAACTGAGCCCGGAAGCGGCCTTCCACGGCGCCAAGGTTTTTGAGCAAACCGAGCTGGAAATCACCAAGAAATTAAGAAAACTACGTTTAGCCATTTCGGGGACACGTAAACAGCTGGTGCATGCTTTTGATCAAAAAGAGTCAACAAGCAAGCAAGTTCCCACCAGGGAGACTTTGCAAGAGAAGTTAGACGAAGATCGCAACCTGGTGAACCTGACCATAGATGAAGCCAATGTTAACAGTTATAACAAGCAGTTATTGCTGACCTTTAACCATTTGAGTACCGCGGAATTTATCGGCAACGATGGCGTGTACCGTATTTTACTGGCGCCGGAAGCCATTAAACATATGGACTTGAAAATTGCCCATACCGCCAGCTTCTTCCAGATGCACTGGTTAGATCACCACAGGACAGAGTATAAGACCACAGTAACCACCTTCCCGCCCAAACGCACGGATATCGGCAGCGGTGGTATTAATATTTACTCCAGTTTGAATACCTATAAGGCGCCGATTTCTTATTCGTCAATTTCAACCACCAATTTCTCCCAGCCGGTAGTTTATGCTAATACCACGGCGGCACAGGCGATTTTGGATATAGGGCGGGATACCAGCTGGTCAAACATAGGTGGCGATATAGCGCCGTTGTTGATGTCTCAGATGTTAGGTTTCCCGCTGGAAGTCGCCTCAGCGGCTTCACCTGAGGATGTGCGCCAGGGGCGTTTACGTCAGGTGCACAGATTTGACCAGCTTCTGGCGCCGGATTATCGCCATACGCCATTCCCTCCGGTGCAGCCGCTGCAACTGGCCGGCGTGCCGCAAACCATGACAGGGCCGGTGCCGGTGATGATGACATTGGTGAAAATAGGCAACCACTACTGGGTGCGGGAAGCCAATGGCAATCTGAGGGATATGGACAGGGACGGTAACTGTTTCTACCATGCGATATTAACCTATTTTGATAACAGCCCTCAGACCACCACAGATAACCTGCGGACGGCGCTGGCGGCTTATGCCGGTGGCCTGGACAGGATAGTGGAGGGTAATACCACCCGCTTGCAATATATTATCGACAATATCGGCGCCATCGAAAACAGTTTCCGCCCGGTATTGGGTTACCAGGATGTTGCTATCGGGGATATGGCCGCTGTGTACCGCGGTTTGATCCGAAACCTTAAAGGTTACCTGGTGGATCAGCTCGGCAACCGGGTGATCGCCGAGGATCAAATCCGGGCACATGAGGTCTTGCTCGATATTGATGCCGTGCATGACTGGACTGCGCAAAGGCTTAACCTGATTGCCGCCGCCAGGCTGTTTGTGCAAACGGGCAACCGGCCGCTGGAAAATACTCTGCCGACGGATAATGAGTTAGGACTAAATTAGCCTGCTTGCTGCCGGGGATAGTTTGCGCCGTTATTGGTATTCTCCGGTTAGCTTGGTTATGTAAAAACAAGAGCCCCAAATAAAATTGATTTATTTGGGGCCTTTATTTAACCGGTAAATCCTATTCGTCCCGGTCTTTATGCTGCTCAGGTATTGAGCTCGAATAATTCGTGCACGATACCAGAGGGATCCCTAAAAGCAGCATAACGGCCCCATCTATTCTGGTTGGGCGTGTCATGAATAAAAGCGATTCCCTTTGACTTTAACTCTGCTATTTTGCTGTCTAAATCATCAACCGTGAATAATAAGGTGGAGTTGGCATGATAGCCATGGTCATACTGGACTGCTGCCCCGGTGCCTTGGAATATGATGACTTCATGCTCCCCCGTCTTTAGTTTTATACAATCCTGGTGTGTTTCAATGAACTCCAATCCCAAAACCTTGGTATAAAACTCACAGGAAATATCGATATCCTGAACAACCAACAGGGTTGAAGGACTTTTCATCACTTGTCTTTCCACTCTTTTATGGTTTATAAACTTGCCCATTGTTGCTTCAAACCAAACAGATGGAAAAGACCTACAGATAAACAAATCACAGAGCTCCATAACCAAAAATCAGGACTGCGCCCCATTGGATCATTTATCAAAAAGAAACCTGCAATAGCGCGAATCAGGTAAATGGCTGTTATTAAAATAAGCGCTACACGCAGTAAAGGTAAGCGAACAATAAGACCTGCCGCCGAGAAGGCATAAAGTGACCAGGTTGAAAGCACGAGTACGATGGCAGCGGTTATTATCGTCGGTTGCATATTGCCTTGCTCTGCAAGCCTTGCCATATGCTCACCGGCACCAAAAAATCGGTACCAGGGAGCGCCAAAATAAATACAGCCGAGATGAATCATGGCAGCAAGGGCACTCAATACTCCGGCAATAATTAAGAAGATATTCATATTTTGATGAAGCCTTTGATGAAATTGATACGCTATCAAGCAGCAGAGAAACTTTGGGTTATACATTGCCAGGTTATAAACCTATGCTTTTTTGCCTGTCTTTCATGTTTGATTAGTCAGTTTGCTTGGCTTATGCCAGCTATAGATATGCTCTTTTGCTTTATTGCCACAGGGAGTCTGCCAATAACCTGAGCTAATATGTTTTGCTCCCAGTGACAGGTAAAACTTTCTGGCTTTAGTATTACAGTCCAATACTTCAAGATAGAGAGAGCTGCCTTGATAGTTTTCACAGGCCCAGGTGGCAGCTGCCGCTAACAACTTCGTCCCCAGACCCTGGCCTTTAAAGTTAGCGTGTATATGCAGGTTGTCTATAATGGTGCCATGTTCAGGGTGCTGTTCGCCATACGCGTAAATAAAGCCGCAAAGCATACCATTTTCTTCTGCTAACAATACCAACTGATTCGCGGGCTTTTCCTGTAAACGCCTGGTCCACACCGCTAACCTCTCATCTAATACTTGATGCTGGAGGTATTCGGTAGATAGGGCCTCGCTATAATTTTCTTGCCAGCTGAGGGTATGTAAAGTAGCTATATTGGTAATATCTTTATCGGTTGCTTCTCGAAATTCCATAGCCAAGTAGGGCTCCATTAAGCTGCTTACCTTGATTTTATTTTCCAGAAGTATGTCAGAGTCTTGTTTTTATTGCACCATTATCTGTGACAATACGGCTAATGACGGCGTTGAATTTAAGGCTTCTCTTCACCAGGGCACAGGCCTGCTTAGCATATGGTAAAAGTTTGCTGTTGTTTATAGCTATCACTTATAAAAACAACCTGTACCGGAGGGGACTGTAAGTGTAAAAAACACCAGGATTATTATTAGGGTAGCCTGATAGATTAGCAGTCTAGGCAGGCGGTGAATGCTGAATTCGAGGAGCTTTTTGCTAACAACATTATCGAGGGCCGGTATTTATATCAATAAGTTCTAGGTGAAAAAAAAGCAAAGTTCTATAGTGGATATGTCGGGTTGTTGCTTGTTTATTTAATCCATCATAATACGGTGGTTTTTTGCAGCTTCGATGTTCTGTAAGCCCGAATTAAGGTGTTGAAAATAGGCTAAGTAACATATTTGCTAACTGGAGGTGATTTATGTTTTTGGCTTCTCTGTATCGTAGATTGAAAAAAGTTTTATTGTTAGTCGTAATGGGGGTTACTTTTATAAGTTTGCAGGGAAATGCAGTACTCGATGGTCAGGTCTGGGTTGAAATTACCGAAGACACTGCACCTTTTACTCCCAAATATTGTGATTATCGATGGGTCGTGGAAGATCCCAGTACAGGATATAACGGTAGTGCGTTTATCCCGTCTGTTGCAGCCAATACATGGATTGGTTTAACTTGGAGCGGCAGTGATACTGCTAATGTCTATGCTGTTGATAAATCTAAAGCAATTATAAATAATCAATTCGAACATATGGTTCGGACTTTTAAAAAATGTTTCAGGAAGATCCCTAAGGCTTAAGGCATCCTATATCAAGGTATAAGGAAAGTTAAATTAACTTATTTAACCTAGCAAATTTTCAAGTTAACCATAGTGTTTCTTGCTCTGAAAAGTCATTAAAACGTTATGGTTTGCTTGCTCCATTTTTCTGAGCTTGTCTGACATTTTATGCTGGTTTCGTTTGACAGGCTTATTCAAGTAGCAATAGTCGTTTATTAGCTTATTTTCCGTTGAAAAACCTATTTTTCCATCTCCCTGACCAAGTGATATTTGAGCGCGGAGCATAAAGTGCTTTTGTGAGATATTACTTGGGAAGGGGGAGTACTTTGCTGCGATATAAAGTTATTCAGATAGGAGCTGAGATAAGGCGTCATTATCCCTGTGTGTTCAATGTCAAAGTGGTTATTCTACTCTTTCCCCTGCTATATGCCGTTGTGCGCTATAACCTGGCTGCCGGGGTGGGCTGGAGCCAGTTGCCTTTATATATTGTTAATAAGGCACTGGCGATGTCGTCGGTATTGGCTTTGCTGTTTGCCGGAAGGGCGGGCATTAAAGGCCGCCGGGGGTCAGCGCTGACTTTAGGGAAAATGGCACTGCATTGTGCTCTGCTACATGTGTTGTTTACCCTGGTGTTGTTACCGGCAGGTTATTACCCTAAATTTTCTCAGGTACTGTTAACAGCCGGCGACGAGCAGGTGCTGCAAATGGCAAGTTTCAGTGCTGTCGCCAACCTGGCTTTATTCTTTGGCCTGTTGTGCGGCTATTTGTTTTTTGTGATCAGCGTGGGGCATTTTACCGGTATGCTGCAAAAACGGCTATTGCAGTATTTGCAGATATGCGCGTTGGCCTATCACTTGTTGTTTCTCGGCGGTTATTCCTGGTTCACGCCAACTTCCTGGCCTGCTTATTTGCCCCCGGTGACTTTGCTTAGTTTTATTTGCGTATTGCTGCTGGTTTATTTTCTACAAAAAGCCTGGCAAAAGCGCTGAATTGATTGCTGTCTTGCTCGCTATTCCTTGATTCGTTTTAAACTTGCTAGCTTTGCCTTAAAACTTCGTTGATCCCGCCAATGCTTAAACCCTTTTCCCTTATATGCTGATGGCATTCATAACAACAAAACGTTTAGCGCTTATATCGGCTTTCTTTTAGCGATTGACCGGCTGAGATAAGCGCGCCATCAGCCATAAAAATCAGAGGATAAGGTATGAAGGATAAAGTGTTATTTAAGCACCTGTTTGCGTGCACACTTTTGGTGAAATTGGGCGCTTGGCCCGGTCGTGTTAAGTCTTATATTAAGTTGTGCTCTGCCAGTGTCTTGCCGGCAGTTTTCTTTTCGCCGCTGCAGCTTGCGGCAGCACCGGCGCCGCTTGTAGAAGATAAAGCCTTGGTGCAACTGACGCAAGGCTTAGCCGAGGCCGCCAAGGTCGTGGTAAATCCTTATCCGGTTAAGCCGGCTGCAGATAAGGCGGGGGATGCTCCGCTGGAGATCCATGGTTATATCAAGGCCGACTTTATTTATGATCTGGCGGGCAAAGGGGACGATGTCATTAACTATCAAAATATCTCCCTTGATAGCAATGTCGCCGAGGGCCATGTGCGTTTTCATGCCCGCCAGTCGCGTATCAATATCAAAAAGTCTTTTGCGACTCCTTCCGGGCCGTTAGCGGTTTTTGTCGAAGGGGATTTTCTTGGCGGCGGCGGCAACGAGCTGCTGACCAATTCTACGGGTTTTCGTATTCGCCATGCGTACGGCAGCTGGGGTAACTGGCTGCTGGGGCAAACCTGGTCAACCTTTGTTGATGTCAAATCCTATCCGGAAACCATAAACCTGGGTAACGCCGCCGGACAAACCCTGCTGCGTCAGCCCATGGTGCGTTACAGCACCTCTTTTGATGATTTTAAGCTGATGACCAGTTTGGAAAACCCGGAAACAGATCTTAATTTCGCCGACGGCACCGATAACGCTGTAGAGCAGGACAAGCAGCCGGACTTTATCCTGCGGGGAATGGTGAATAAATCCTGGGGGCATGTCTCGCTGCAGTATGCCCGGCGGCAGTTGGCGGCCTATGAAGAGCTAGATGGCCGGGAAGAAACGGCTAAAACCTCGGGATATGCCGTGGCTGTGACCGGTAAGTTCAAACTCCCGGGGCAGGACGATATCCGTTTTTCATTGGCTTCCGGCAAGGGGGCGGGCCGTTATATTCAGGAGTCTACCAATGCCGCCGGCGACCTTTATCTCGATGCTGATGACAAATTGAATTTGTCCGCCAATGACAGCAGCGGCGGTTACCTGGCGTACCGTCACTGGTGGAATGATAGCTGGCGTTCCAATTTCGCTCTGGGTTTTGCCCGGGTGGATCATAGCCATGGCGGGGAAAAATACAGTTACGACACTTATCTGGCCAACCTTCTCTATCAGGTTAATAAGCGCTTTTTACTCGGGGTGGAATATGCCTATGGCGAGCGGGAACTCAGCAGTGGCAATGAGGTCTCCAGCGGTGAAATCAAACGCCTGGAATTTAGCGCCAGGTACAGTTTCTGATTTTTGTTTGTCTATCGGCCTGCCCGGCCAGAGTTGAAACCTTAAATGTTTGGATGCCCTGATGAAGTTATTTGAACAGGCCACGGCGTTATGCCGTCGTGGCGAGCCGCTGATTTTTCGCCTGACCCATACCCTGACGCCGGTGTTACTGGTGTTGATCCTGGTATGTCTGGTTGCCAGCGCCTGGTTTTATAGCCAAAGGCAGGAATGGCTGGCGCAGCAGCAGGAAATGTCGCTGAAAAAGGCGCGAAAAGCGGCCTATCAGGCGGCAAATGAGATAGATAAGACGCTGAAAATGGTGGAAAGTGCGGCGCGCGCTCTGGCGTATGAACTTAATGCCGGGCGCACCCATATCGGCAACCTGGAGCAGCGGCTGCGGGAGCAGAGCAAAAATACCCCGTTGATCTTCGGTGTCGGCGCTGCCTACCGGCCGGAAGTGTTAAAAGCCTTTATGGCCGGGCAGCAGGCGCCGGTAGAAACCATGCCCTTGCTGGCCATGCGCGGCGGGGCAACTTCCTGGGGCATGTCCGGCTGTACTACGCCTGAGTTGCAGCCTTATTTGTTTGCCCCTTATTTAAGGCGCAATGATCAAAATAACCGCCAACGGGATCTGGTGATGGTCAATAAAGCCTACGACTATACCTGCGGCGATAAATTCTGGTATCTCTGCCCTTTGGGATTAGATCCGGTAAATTGTCCCAAGCCCCAGCTCGACAGCTGGCAGGAGCCTTATTTTGGCCAGGCGAGCCAGCGCATGGTGGAGGAATTCAGCCTGCCGTTTTATGCGCCGCAAATGCTGCAGCAGGACGGCCAGCCAAGCGGCAGTGTCTGGGCCAATATGTCGCTGCGCGATTTTAAAAAGCTGATGGCGTCGATGAACTTCGGCCATTCCGGTTATGGGTTTATCTTATCCCCCAAGGGCAAGTTTATTGCCCACCCGGATACGGACTACATTAAAACCGCCCGCACCATCACCGCCGAGCAGGTTGACGGCGGCGATGATCTCTATGCCTTGTTCAGCCAGGCCATTGCCTACGGCACCCGGGTGGGGGAGCATATCGACCCATTATCCGGCAATCCGGCGATCTGGGTGTTTGAACCTATCCACCGTACTCAGTGGGTGTTGGGGCTGGTCTATCAAAAGCAGGACTTGCTTGGTCATCCTAAGGTCGAGCGCTTGCAGCTCATTGCCATCTCTTTGTCGCTGATCGCTTTTGGGCTGTTCTTTTTGCTGTTGATGGTGCGCTTGTTTTCGCCGCCGGGAAAAAGGCGCTGGTGGAGTTACTCCTGGCTGGTGACGCTGTTTTTGTTTATCGCCATTGCCAGTGCCTGGCATACGGTGATCCACTATCCCATCTATAAAGACGGCAACAGCGTCAGCCTGGACGGTTACCGGGGAGAGAATACAGCGCCGACACAGCAAAGTCATATGATCATGAGCGAGTGGCAGGTGGAGCAGTTTCAGCAAGATATCAGCCGGGACAATAGCGATCGGCATCAGCTCAGCGGTATCGGACCGGTATTTATTCCCACCGGGGTGTTTATCCAGTCGCTGAATTTTGTCGATGCCAACAGCGTTAAACTCACCGGCTATTTGTGGCAGAAATTACCCGCAGACGCCGAAGGTTGTGCTTTGGCTGAGCAGCAAGTGTCGGATTCGCCGCGGCGTAAGAAAAACAAAACCGGGGCGCAGGAATTAAGTTTCTGGCTGCGGGATGAGCAGGGGAAATGTCAGCAGATTTCTGCCGGGGTGATTTTCCCGGAAGCCAAAGATATCGACAGCGCTTCCCCCTGGCCGTTTCTGGAGAGTTATCGCCACGCCTCGCCGGACGGCGGCCTCACCGTTGGCTGGTATTTTGATATCCTGCTGCGGGAGCGTTTTGGCTACCAGCTATATCCTTTTGATGTCGAAAATGTCTGGCTGCGCATGTGGCACCGGGATATCGGAAAAAATGTCATCCTGACCCCGGACTTGTCCGCCTATCCCGGCTTTAATCCCGTGTCCCTGCCAGGGCTGGAAGCGGATTTTGTCTTGCCGGGCTGGCAGCTGGTGTCGTCGTTTTTTGACTACAAGGCCCACGGTTACCGTACCAACTTCGGTTTGGGGCATGTCGAAGCCAAGCAAAACTTTCCCGAGCTGCATTTTAATATCATTTTAAAACGCCGTTTCCTCGGGGCCTTTATCGGTAATCTGATGCCGCTGCTGGTGGTCTCCGCCGTGCTGTTTGCTTTGGTGTTGAGTACCAGCAGGGAAGGACGGGTGGAAGTGCTGGGGTTTAGTTTCTCCGGCGTGCTTGCTTCGAGCAGCGGTTTGCTGTTCGGCGTGTTGATCGGCCATACCGAGCTGCGTGCCGCCCTTAAGGCTGCCGGACTGGTGTACCTGGAAAGCTTCTACCTGATCATGTACCTGATGCTGCTGCTGGTGATCTTAAACGCTTATATTTTTGCCAAATATCCTCACTGCAAGTTAGTGAAATGGTCGGATAACCTGCTGCCGAAACTTATCTTCTGGCCGCTGTTATTTTGCCTGATCCTGACAGTTACCTTGCATCAATTTTATTTATCTTTTTAAGGAGGGAGAACATGGATTTTGTTAACGGTTTTCGCCACGCTTTAGTTTTGCTGGTTATACCCGGTTTATCGGTGTTGCCTGCCTATGGTGGGGCAGCAAGTGCGGCGGATGACAAGTCTTTAACGGCCATTCCGAAAATATTCAGCCATGCCATTAAATACCAGGATCAGCAACTGGTGCTGCGCGATGAAGAAAAAGGGATCACTTACCCGCTAAGGGAAGAAAAACCGGCTTATCTGTTGGCGCAGTTTACCCGGGCGATCAGCGGCAACAAGCAAGGTCTGATATTCGATTTCACTGCCGGCGACAATACCGTCAACGGCACCTTATATTTCGGTTTAATCGACACCCAAAACAGCCGTTACCCCTTGCCGGTTTATTTTAAAAAAACGGCACAGATCATCGACGGCAAAGCCGAGGTGAATTTTAAGCAGCTCAGCGGCAAATACGATGCCACCGGCTGGCGTAAGTCCGGGCAGGGGGAGCTGGGTTACCGGGTGGTCAATAACCGGGGGCAAATGATCTTTGACGGCCAGGTCTCTTTTCTCTACCAGGGCGGTGAGTTCAGGGAAAGCCTGGGTTTTATACGCCCCCCGAGCATACACAATGTGACCGCCACCAGCGCCGTGCTGGCGTTTGAAACTAACTTTAACAGCTCGGCTACTATCCGCCTCAACGGCAAAATCGTGGCTCAGCCGGGACCCAAACGCCGCTTTGAAATTCCCCTGAACAATTTGCTGCCGCAAAGCAAATATCTTTACCGGGTGGAAGTTTTTGCTGCCGATGAAAAAAACGGCCAGGTGTATGAAAATATCCGCCGGGCGTCTTTTTCCACCGCACCGCTGGCGGGCAGCCGGAAATCTTTTACTTTTGCTTATGCTTCTGACTCCCGCAGGGGCCAGGGGGGCGGAGAGCGGGATTTTTACGGGGTCAATGCCTATATGCTGAAAAAGCTGACGGCGCTGGCGCTCTCCCAAGATGCGGCTTTTTTACAGTTCAGCGGCGATCTTATCGACGGGCGCAGCAACTCCATAGGGGAACAAAAACTCCAGTACCGTAACTGGCAACAGGCCATTGCGCCTTTCACCGGTGAGTTGCCGGTTTATGCCACTATGGGCAACCATGAAGGTTTGTTTTACACCTTTGAAGACGGCAGCGCGACCGGCATCAATGTCGACCGCTTTCCTTTTGCTACGGTGTCGGCTGAGGCTATTTTCGCCGATACTTTTGTTTTACCGGAAAATGGCCCGTTAAGCGAAGATGGCGCAGTTTATGATCCCGATAGCAGCACATCTGACGATTTTCCTCCCTATAAGGAAACGGTTTACACCTACCGCTACGATAATGTTGCCATGGTGGTGCTCAATTCCAATTATTTATTTTCCCGCTCGTTTAAATACTGGTTTGCCAAGCAGGGAAAAAGCGGCTCTTTGCTTGGCGGCGGCGGTCTGCACGGTTATATCATGGATCAGCAAATGGCCTGGCTTGAACAAACCCTGCAGGTCTATCAGGGCGATGACACCATAGATTTTATCTTTGTCACCCAGCATACCCCGGTGTTTCCCAACGGCGGCCACAAAAGCGACGGCATGTGGTATTACGGCAGCAATGCTCCCAGGCCTCATCTGGGGGGAGTGGGCCTTTCCCGCGGCATTATCGAGCAAAGAAACAAGCTGCTTGCCCTGATGGACAGGCACCCCAAGGTGTTCGCCCTGCTGACCGGCGACGAGCATAACTATGCCCGTACCCTGATCACCCCGGACTCCGATATTCACCCGCCGGGGTCGGCGCCCAGGGAAAAACTGCTGACCCGGCCGCTGTGGCAAATCAATAACGGCGCTGCCGGGGCTCCCTATTATGCCCAGGAAAAATTGCCCTGGTCGTCGGATGTGGTGACCTTTTCCATGCAGCATGCCCTGGTGCTGTTTCATGTCAGCGGCAAGCAGATCCGATTAGAGGTATTGGATCCCGATACCCTCTCCCGTGTGGATTAAACCAAGGGGGCTTTAGCTACCTGCATGTTCGAACAATGGCTCTGTCGAGCTTAAGTGTGTCCAGTAATTAACTATGGCGTATTAAATGACTTCAATAAACCAACAACTATTAACAACCCTGACCACGGCGCCGATATTGGATCGCCTGTGCCGCGCCGATATGGCGCGCTTACTGCCTTATGTCGAGCTAAAAGAGCTGGCTCCCGATGAGGTGTTATTCAACCCGGGTGATGAGGCGGATAGTCTGTATTATATTCTCGGCGGCGAGCTGACGCTACACTCGTCGATGCCGTCCGATATCACCCTAGATCATGGCTACCTGGGGGAAGAGCTATTGCTTAACCGCGCCAGCTATACCGGCGGCGCCAAAGCCAATAGCAGCGGCTGCCGGCTGTTGGCGTTTCACGGTGAAGATGCCAAACGCCTGCTGTCCCAGGACAGTACCATGATAGATTTATTCCTGGCCTCTTATACCCGTCACCACGACCAGGAACCCTGGGAAGTGAACTTAAACAGCGAAAAGCAGACGCAGGGGAAAAAAGGCCTGGTTACCTTACTGGGCTGGCTGCTGGTGTTTACCGTGCCGCTGCTGGTGTATTTTCTAACGGCGCCGCTGGATATCACCGAAAATGCCCGTACTTTTGTGTCCGTGTTCCTGGTGTCCATTTTTATGTGGGCCTTTAAGCTGGTGCCGGATTATGTCGCCGGTATGTTGTCGATTTTAGTGGTGCTGGTGCTGGGGATCACCCCCAGCGATGTGGTGCTGAGCGGCTTCCAGTCATCGGGCTTTTTTATGGCGATGAGCATTTTTGTGCTGGCGGTGGTGATTGTCGATTCCGGGCTGGTGTACCGCTTGTCTTTATTGCTGCTGAAGCTTACCCCTTGCTCGACCTTTTTTTACAACCTGATGCTGACCCTGATAGGCCTGCTGTTTACCCCGATTTTACCTTCCGCCAATGGCCGGGTCGGTTTGATTTCACCCTTGCTCAAAGATCTGCTGTCGTCGCTGAAATTTACCGCCCAGGGTCGGGATGCCACCCGTATGGCGCTGTCGGCCTTTTTCGGCGTCAGTTTGTTTTCATCGATATTTTTAACTTCCAAGGCGATTAATTTTCTGGTGTTTACCATGTTGCCGACCCAGGTGCAGGACAGTTTCCAGTGGAGCGACTGGGCACAGGCGGCGGCGATCACCGGGGTTACCCTGTTCGCCTTGTTTATGGTACTCAGTTATTTACTGTTTAATACCGATAAACATCCCGAGCTGGATAAGTCGCAGATCAAGCTGCAGCTGAATATTTTAGGACGCATGAGCCTTAAAGAGTGGGGGGCGGTTTTTGGCGTCTTGCTTTTGGTGGCGGGCATAGTGACTACCTCTATCCATAAGATCAAACCTGCCTGGATTGGCCTGGCGATCATGTTTATTTTCCTGGCCCTGGGCTCGTTATCGAAAAAGTCTTTTCGGGAAAAAATCGACTGGCCGTTTTTATTTCTGCTCGGCACCCTGATAGGCCTGACCCGGACCTTGAATTACCTCGGCCTGGATCAGTTGCTGGCCAATAAGCTTTCCGGCTTGCAGCAGCTGATGACGGATAACTTCTATTTATTCGTGCTGGTGCTGTTTGGCGTGATCTTAGTGCTCAGAACCGCACTGTCCACCATAGCGACCATAGTGATCGCTTCGTCGGTATTTTTGCCGCTGGCCAATATTGCCGGGGTCAATATGTGGGTGGTGGGCTTTATTATCCTGACCTTGTCAGAGGCCTTTTTGCTGCCCTACCAAAGCACCTATTACGTGTTGTTTAAAGGTATCAACAGCCCGCAACCCCTTTATCACGAGGGGGCCTTTTTACGATTTAATATCTGGATGACCTTATTCCGCCTGTTTGCGGTATACGCCTCGATTCCGGTATGGCGCGCCATGGAGATTTTATAATGAGCAGTAGAGTGAATAATGTTTTTAAAATTTGTTTTTTTATCGGTTTGGTGTTGTATCTGATCTGGGAAACCATTCAAAGGCCCCGGGTGTTGGTGGTGCAAAGTTATACCAATGAGTTTTCCTGGACTGAAGATATCGACCATGCCATCCGCCAGGTGCTGAATAAGCAGCTCTATGACGTACGTTACTATTATATGGATACCAAAAACCATTCCGATGCTAAGTTTAAGAAAATTGCCGGTTCGCTGGTGAGAAAACAAATCGATGACTGGTCGCCGAATGTCTTGATTGCCGTGGACGATAATGCCCAGAGCCTGGTTTCCACCTGTTATGTCGATACCGAAAAGCTGGATTTAACCGAAGAAGAGCTGGTCTTGCTAAAAGCCGACTTCCCGGATTTTGGCGACTGTTTCGACAACCATTCCGAGATGATGGTGATCTATGCCGGGGTCGGGGCCGAGCCGAAAGACTATGGTTTTACCGGGCAAAAACATATCGGCGGCATCACAGAGCGCATCGATATCCCGGCGCTAACGGATACCCTGGAGATGGTAAAATCCGGCCTGGACAAGTCTTCGCTGAAGATCATTGCCCCGGTGGATAATTCCACCACCAGCCATTACAACATTAAAAATGCCTTTCGCTCTTTATCCGAAACCTTGGCGCCGCTGGATATCAGCTTAGAGCACAAAGTGGCGGTGACCGCCGAAGACTGGCAGCGCAATATATTAGAGGCCAATGAGCAGGGGGATTTGTTGCTATTTACCCTGTATCACACGGTGCGCTGTGAAGCCAATGATGAAGCCAAGCGACTTTCTCCCAGGGATTTAATTCAATGGACCATGGCCAACAGCGAAATTCCCTCCATCGGCGCCTGGGGCTTTTTTGTTGAAGACGGCGGCCTGCTCTCCATCGGCGTTTCTCCCTTTGAGCAGGGCACGGTCGCGGCGAATATGGCGGTGGATTACCTGGAGCGCGGCATACTGCCCGGACAGCAGGATGTGAAGACCACCCAGCAGTCGATCATTTATATGAGGGAGCACAGGGCACAAAAGCAGGGCTTTGATTTGCCGATTATTTACCGTAATTTTTCCCGGGCGACAGAAAACTATATCAGCGAGTGTAATGCCGGTCTTAACGAATGTGCTGCCAATGAGCATAAAGTGCCGGATTTGCAGCTGTATTGTCAGAGTTAATCCCTGGTTTGAATAAGATTGTCTGCAGCAAGGGAGTGCCGGATATGATAGCTAAAATAAATGATTTGCTGAAAATCATTTTTTTCTTGTTATTGAGTGTCTGCTTAATCTGGCAGTCGTTGCAACGGCCGCGGGTGTTGGTGGTGCAAAGTTATGCCAATGACTTTTCCTGGACCCGGGAAATCGATAACGCCATCAGCAGAACCCTGGCCCCCTGGCATTATGAAGTGCGCCACTTTTATATGGATACTAAAAAACGCTCGAGTGACAAATTTAAAAAGCAGGCTGCCCGGCGGGTGAAAAAGCAGATAGACAATTGGTCGCCGGATGTGGTGATTGCCGTTGATGATAATGCCCAAAGCCTGGTATCGGGCTGTTATGTTAATGTCGAAGCGCTTGACCCGGCAGAGGTGGTCAAGTTAAAGCAGCGTTTGCCCGCCCTGGGAGAGTGTTACCGCCGCCATTCAACAATGAAAATTGTTTTTGCCGGTGTCGGCGCTGAGCCGAAAGATTATGGCTTTAGCGGGCAAGGCCATATCGGCGGCATCTTAGATCCGGTTGATGCAAAGTTTTTAAGCCTCAGCCTGCAGGAGGTTAAAAACCAGCTGGCAAAAGAGCAACTGAAAATTATTGCCCCGGTAGATGATTCGGTGACCAGCGCATATAACCTTAAACATTCCCTGCGTGAGCTGGCCAGGGAGTTAAAACCGCTGGCGATTGACATTGAATATCCTGTGATGGTGACGCTTGCCGACTGGCAACAGCAGATACAACAAGCCAGCCGCCAGGGGGATCTGCTGTTATTTACCTTGTACCATACCGTCAGGTGCCGGGCAGATAAGGGCAGCAGGCGTATTGCTCCGCGGGATTTGATCCGGTGGACGCTGGCCAACAGCAAGATTCCGGCGATCGGCACCTATGGCTTTTTTGTCGAAGACGGCGGTTATTTTGCTTTGGGGGTTTCGCCGTTGGAGCAGGGCAGCGAAGCCGCGAAAATGGCGGTGGATTATCTTGAACTCGGCATCTTGCCCGGAGAGCAGGCGGTGCGTACAACCCATCAGTCTATTGTTTATATGCGCGAACACAGGGCAGAAAAACAGGGATTTGACTTGCCTGTGGTGTACCGCAACTTTGCCAGGGCTACCGGCAATTACCTTAAAGGCTGCCAGCAAAAAAAGGGGGCATGCCGGACAACCCGGGTGCCTGATTTGGATTTATATTGTCGCAGCTAGTTCCGTTTGTCGCTAAACGGCTAACGGCATTTATTTCCCCGCGTTAACCGTGGTTTTTACCAAGTGACTTTGACCTTGGCTGTTACACTGGTTGCCGTTTGATGAAGTATCCCTACCTTAGCCGTTACCCTATTTCGCAATACGCACTTCGTCATTTTTTTCGATGCCAAGGAGTGTTTATGTCTGAAAAAAAATCAACTGGTTACCATACCGTTTATGAGGCCCTGGGCCATAGCTACCGTGCCTTGCTGGAAAAAAGTGCCTTGCCCGGGCGTAAGGAGAACAGTGTCACCTTCAATTTAAGCCGCAGGCCGGGCATTATTAATCTTTATCCCGAGCTTGCCGAGCCGAGCCGGGTGTTTTGGCGCTGCGATCCCCGCTCTCCCGAGCAGTTACAGCAACAATTGCTGTTGCCGGTGAAAAAATCAGGCTTTAGCTGGTTTGGTGGCGGCCTGGAAAATGGTGTCGACCGGCAAAGCGTTATTGGTTTATCCAAAACCATTCCGGGGGCGCTGTTCTACCCCGGTTACCCGAATAAGGGCCAGGAAAAAGTGTATCTGTACGCGGTGGAGCTGACCGGCGGCTATTGCGATCTCGACCGGATGCAAAGGCAGGTACACAGGCTGATTAATCCGGACGATAACGGGGTGATAGACAGTTATTACCCCTACGACCCCCGGGGCAAAGGTGAGCACGGCTGGTGCAGCCCCAGGCAGCTATACGGCGATGCCGCCACCGATAAACTGCCCTGGCATGATGTGGTCGGTTGCTGGCAAGTTGAGCGCAAACTGTTGTTGACCCGGGAAATCAATATCCGGGCCGGGGTTCGGGTGGCGAATTGGCAGGCAGCGGGCAAGCAGGTTTTGGCCTATCACTCAAACCAGGCAAAAGAGTGCTTTGAGCTTTGGTGCAAACAGCAGCTTGAAAATTTTTATTATTCGGCTGCCGGCATTATCAAGCTCAAAGGCAAGGCGCCGGAAAATGCCAAAGAAGCGGAAGCTTTTTATTACCAGCGTCACGGGGGCGGCGGCCCGGTTCATTATTCGCCCGGCGGTATTTCGTCAGACAAGCCAAAGGATAAGCCCTTGCTTAAACGCCGGACCGGGGCGGCTGACAAGGGGCGGCTTAACCGGCAGGGCAGCCTGAGTTTTGTTTCCCGAAAAGCTTATATCGACGGTTTTGAGTATCAACCGACTATAACGTGATTTCCCGTGTTTTGCTGAACTTTAGCTGCTTTTTTGCCGATAATCATCGCTGTTTCTGCGATGAAAGTGCCGATTATTCCAGCCTGGTTTCAGGTTAAGGTTTAAGCCTTGAAAAACAAGCATGAAGGATAAATTATGTCACCTTTAATCAAGGCGTTGGTTGCCGAGCATCTTGAGATAACCCAGGCGCTGAATAGAGTAAAACAGTTAGGTATTCAGTCACAGGAAGGGCGGGATACCTTGCTGGCGGCGAAAAAAGGCTTATTGGCACACCTGGAAAAGGAAGATCGGCTGTTATATCCGGCACTGAACCGTGCGGCGCAAAGCAATGAAAGCCTTAAGCGTACTCTAGCCGTTTTTGCGGCGGATATGAATCAGGTATCAAGCAGTGCCCTGGCTTTTTTTGATAAATATGCCTCAGACAGTTCCGGTATAGCGTTCGCTAAAGACTTCGGCGGATTATTTGCTACCTTAAGCCAGAGGATCCGCAAGGAGGAAAACATCCTCTATAAAAAATATGATGAAGTTAGTGGCTAACTTCATCAACTTTTTCTGGAATTAAAAACTCAGGTTACCGGTTATTGCGGCTCACTGTAGTCATGACTTCAAGGGCTAATGCTTGGCTGACATTAAGACTCGAAATCAAAGTCTGTCTTTTTGGTACGGTAACCGGGTTTTACCAGGATTTCTAAATAGAAAGATTCCAGGTTTTGTTGCTCGGCTTCATCGATACATTTGTTGATTTGTGACAGGTGGATAACACTGGCTTCTTGCTCTGTGGTGCCATATTTGCAATCAAAGTCCCAAAAATCGACATCGTCAGGCAAGGCTTTGTTGCGCTCTCTTTTGATGTACTTTTTCACCTCATATTTTATCGAGTCGACCAGTCTGGCAAGCTTGAGTTTAGGGTGGCTGAGCTTAAATGTCTTTTTCATGTTTATCCTGGGGGTTATATAACAGATCCGGGTTTACCGGGCATAGCCGGTATTTTACGTGAAATTACTTGCGTTAGCGATAACTGCAGTACGCTAATCTTTGTTATTGTGCATTAGCTGTCTACATCCCGCGCTTCTGTTCATGGTACTTTTTGGACACCTTCCGCCTGCTTCCTGTGTTTGACGGTATTTTTGCCGGTTTCTGACGAGTCTCTGCCCGCTGCTAAAGGTACATTAGCTTGCACCCGGGGAGTAGTTACTCCGGGTGTTATCAAGCTGGTTACCGCTTGCTTAGCGGTACGTTACTTCACCGGTTTGGTGTCAATCAACTTCACTCCCTAAAAGTCGATTGTTGTTGTGGGAATAACATGGTTTGTAGCTTTAGGCCGCATGGGCTTAGGGTTCATGTATTCCCACTTTTTTCCTCTTTTTATATTAGGGGTGAAATATTTTGTCTATATATAAGATGATCAGATATCAGGAGTTTACTCATGGCGATTACCCACGGATTATTAACTTATGAAGCCGAAGGCATGGAAGGAGGCCCGTATCACAGCCGTAAGTTGCATGTGCCGGGTGATACTTCCGGCCTGACCATAGGACGCGGTTATGACATGAAAGAGAAAAGCAGTGAGAAAATCAGTGCCGATTTAGTGGCTGCCGGGGTCGAATCACAGCAGGCCAAGCTGCTTGGCGGGGCGGCGGGGCTTAGCGGTAAAGAGGCCAAAGATTTTATCGAGAAGCACGGTTTAAGTGATCTTGAGATCTCCATGGATGCACAGGAAGTGTTGTTTAAGCAAACCTATGATGAGCTTAGCCGGGACGTTGAGCGCATTTGCAGTAAAGCGGATTGCGTGGCGGCGTATGGTGCGGTTGACTGGCCGGGGCTTGATGAAAAAATCAAAGATGTGCTGATAGATCTCAGGTATCGCGGCGATTATACCCCTGGCAGCCGAAAACTCATTCAGGCGTTTGTTGCAGCGAATGATCTTGACGGTTATAAACAAGCGTTAACCACCCGGGAAAATTGGCCAAACGTGCCTGAGGATCGTTTCAACCGCCGTATGGCTTTTCTTGAAAGCTAACCTAGCTTGATGCCGGGGGGAGTTGCGAAAGCTCCTACCCGGGTTATTACTCTTCTCTGTTTTAATTATCCCGACAAAAGCTTAGGGCATGATAGCAATATTTTAATTTTTATGGTTTTAGTCGTAGCGAGTGAGGAGCTGATTTAAACATTTCCTCACTGCGGACATGATGATGGCAAAGATTATTGACCGGTGGCTTTTGTGTTGCTTTCAACCTTACTGCTACCGTCGTTAATAATGACTTTAGTGTCGCCAACGGCAAACTCGGTGGACTTAGGTTTATTCATCTGCTGGGTCATCTTAGTGTTCATTTCTTTGATTAATTCGAAGAATTCCTTGGTTGACTCCTGCAGCACATTAAATTGCCTGGCGTGCTCGGTGATTTCCTGATTTTTCATTCTTTCTTCCAGAGTCATCCTGGCCAGGGTGACGTCTTTTTCATGCTGGTAATGCTGGTAATGCTGGTTGCGTTCTTTACGTTCGTTCTCCCTGTCCTTGATGGTGGGATCTTCTTCTTTGCCTGCGGAAGCATCGCGGATCACCATGATCAGGGCCATCACCACAGGGGCTATCATGCCGACTACCGGAGTAAATGCTGCTTCGCTGAGAAAGAAACCTGAAAAGCAGGTGATAAGCACCAAGACTACCGTGGTTGGCATTGCCCACTGGCCGACGATGACGGCAACCCGGTTGCTTGTTGGTGAGTCACTATTTTCCTGATCGCTTATTTCGATAAATTCATAATCTTCAAGATTGAGTTTTTTCTTGTTACCGGCATTGTCTGGCGTTGTTGCTGATGCTCTTGAATTATCCATTTTCATTGCTGCTCCTTTTTTCAAACTTGTTTATAACTGCCATTAAAGGTCAGTCCACTATCAAGTTAACGGGCGGCAGGGGGCACAGACTAGGGCGAATAAGCTAAAAGGCAGAGGAGCTTTTTGTCGGTATTTTTTATGCCGCTAAAGGGGATTTTTTTCGTAGGAACCGCCGAGTCCTGATAATCGTCCTTTGCTATTTTACAGGTTCCATTTTTTTACCGGTAGCCCATCTTTATGAATGCATACAACTTTTTGTCCTTTGTTCAAAATGAATATGACTTTGCCCGTGCCAATGGCATCTTGTCTGAAATTAACCTGAAAAATTGCTGGAAGCACTGGATGACAGCAGAGTTGGTGCATGTGTTTAATCAGGCTGATGCGCCTTTTGAGCTGCAAACGGATGTTTATTACCCGGCAATAAAAAGCCCGGCAGTTAAGCAAAACGACCAGGAAAGTGCGGAGTTTCTGCGTTACCAAAATGGTAAAACACCGGAGGCGGTAACAGAAAAGCGCCTGGCATCCAGGTGTGATTTTTCGGTGAAAATGCCGGATGGCGAGTCTTATTTTGAGATCCGCTGTGGCAATAAAAGTGTCTTTTCCAAAAGCAAAGACCTGCTTAAGGTTGAGTCGGATATGTTGCGTATAGAAGCGATGAAAAAGGCTAACCCGGGCCTGAATATTACCGTAGTCTTTGCCTTTTTCGGCGCTTTTGAAAATAAGGAAATTGAAGCCTTTAAAGCGCTGGACAACAGCAGCCGGTGCAGCTATTTGCTCGATTCGGCCTTAAGGGGCAGCAGCAGTATTTCCAGGTTGTGCCAGATGCAAAGAGCCGGTAAACCAAGGTTATGCCTGGCGGCCTATTCGGTGTAAATGCCGGTCAAACTTCCATGGGAAAAGCCGAGTCAGGGACAGGCGTTTCCCCCATAGTTTCATTTTATTTATCGTAAAAGGAAACTATTGTGGCAAATATGCGTAAGGTATTGGTTCAAATAGGTTTATGTATTGTTTTTTTACAGCCTTATAAAATTTTTGGCTATCAACAGCCGCCAGCGGCAGAGGCAGGCGACTTGACTAAAAGCAGTGAAGTTCAGCTTGGCGTAACAACCAGCTACCAGGGAACAAATAAGGCGGGGGTTAACAGTGAAGCCTTATATTCCCTTGACCTTGAGCTGGAGCACCATTTCGATAATTTCGGCGTTTTGCTCTGGCTGGAGCACAGCAGCGACCCTAAGGTAAATGGGGTGAGTGCTAATTTTGAAAATGCCAACAGTGATGCCGGTACTACCTCGGGCAAAGTCAAAGGGGATATAACCACCGGACGCAGCCAGATTTCAGCCTTTTATTTTTTCGGTGATCAGGATGCCCTGGGGGAGTCCGGCTGGCAATTTGGCCTGATGGAAGTTTCAACCCTGATCGACAGCAGTGAAATTGCCAATGATGAAGTCAGCCAGTTCCTCTCTGCCGGTTTGGTAAATAACAGTACCATAGCGTTTCCCGATTATGCCCTGTCCGGCCGGCTTCAGGATTTGAGTGCCTTTGATAGCTTAGGTTACCGCCTGGTGCTGAGCAGCGCCGCCGGTCTTGCCGAAAATAACGGCAACTACAGCGATTTATTGTCCTTAAAGCCCGGCAGTAAAGGGGTTTTTGCGGCAGCCGAACTGGTACATCGCGGCCACAGCCACCAGGCGGGATTGGGCTACTGGAAAAACAGCGCCGACGATGTGCAAGCTTACGGGGTTTACCTCAGCCTGGATTATCTGGGTCCGTACGGGGATATCAATGTGCGTTACGGCCAGGCTTCGTCATTGTTAGATGTAGCGCAAAAGCCGGATACCGCCTGGCCCAGCCAATTCGTCTCTCTGAGCTTTGAAACGAAAGTGAATACCGGTGCGCTAAATCCCGGGGTTTTAGGTTACGGCATGAGTTTTACCCGCTTCGACGGGGCCCACCACCAGATCCAGCGCGAATGGGAGGTTTACTACCGGCTGCCGCTTTACAAAAATATCTATTTTACGCCATCTATTCAGCGGCGGAATCTGATTGATGGCGACACGGGGCAGCAAAATTACTGGTTGCCGACAATACGCCTGGAAGTGTATTTATAACAACGTCTTCATCTATCCCCGATAAAAGCGAAACCAGCAAAAGTGTCCGTTCAACCCCGGTGCTTTTGCTGCTTTTTTGAGCTTTGAGTTTTTATTCAATCATTTGCGGTTTGCCGAAATAATAGCCCTGGACATAATCGGCGCCAAGCCATTGGCTTAACTGGTATTGTTCCCTGGTTTCCACGCCTTCGATAATGACTTCTTTTTGCCAGTGATGGAACAGGCTGATCAGTTGTTTTAACTGCATACGCCTGCTTTGCTGGCGGTTATCGGCCTGAATAAAAGCCTGGTCAAGTTTGACTATCTGGGGGGAAAACTCCAGCAGCCGGTAAAAATTGGAATAGCCATAACCAAAATCATCAATGGCGAGCTGGCAGCCACTTTTGCGTATGCACTTTAAAGCGGCAAGCATATCTTCAGGTTTTGTGCTGAGTTCGCCTTCGGTTATTTCTATCACTAACGGGTAATGCGGCGGCCGGTGCAGTGCCTTGACCGCCTCCATTGCCTGGGAGGATGCCAGTTGCTGGGGCAGCAGGTTGATAAAAAGTTTTTGCCCCCGGGAGCGGATTTTATCTGCCAGATCCAACTCTCGTAAGTTAGTGATAAGTTCTTGATGATGCTGGTGAAAAAGTTGCGGTTCCTGGTTGAAGTCTTGCAGGTTTAAGTGACCGCATTGCCTGAGTAATACCTCGTAACTGACCACGGCTGCAGAAGCCGGATGAAAAATGGGCATTTTGGCAAAATGAATACAGGGCATAGTAAAAATCCTTCTGGTGAGGGAGCAGGAAAGAGCGCAACTAATAGCTGCGGACAGGCTGTGGCCATTTAAAAATGTTTCTGCCGGGTGTTAACGCCTTTGCTGGTAAGCGTTTATCAGCAATGAATAGTAAGTGAGGTCAATATAATGAAGTCAGGGAAAACTAACTTGGGGGAAAGCAGGTGATAAAGCCGGGAATTTTACGATCTGAGTTTGTTGAGGCATTTTTTTCATCCCGGCATGAAGGGAAATTTATCTATTTTTTGCAAAAAACAACACTGCTTTGTTTACCTTGAAAATGTCATACAAAAAGGTAAACTTGCCCGAAAAATTAAGCAGATATCATATCTCGACGTCGCTGCAAAATGCTGTTGTTAACCATCGGTGTTAAGCATGAAAAATACGCAGGAAAAATTTAATGAAGAATATAGTGTTCATATTGTTGTCTCTGTTGGTTGTCGGCTGTACATCAACTTTGACTTTAGATGTAAAGCCGGAGCTGGTAAGGAAATTCAGGCATGACCCTAAGCCTACAGAGTCAGAAACCCATGTTTATGTGATCAGGGGACCGGCCTGGGCGGGAAGTGCCCACGGCCTGGAAGTTGGCGTCGGAGATAGACTGGTGTCCTATCTGAGAAGTGGAACTTATGATTTGATCAGAATGGGCTCAGGATTTAATACTTTATATTTATCACAATTTGGTGAGACATTTCACTTTAAACGGATAGACAACAGGAAAGGTGAAACATTATTTTTCTATTTTAATCCCATAACCTTAGAATTCAACGAAGTAAGGCCTGCGTTGGGTAAGTCACTGGTGATGCAAACTAAGCTAACTCCTAAAGTGCCCTCACGAGATCAGGCGGAGTATTACCCCAATGCCTTAATGAACCCTTCGGTAGCGGGAATGAAACTGAAGTCACAAACGAAAGTGCTCGAAAAGAAAGCGAGTAAAGATTTTGCCCTGTTAAATATTGCCAGGCCCAGCACTGTGTTGAAAGAATTTGAACTGGCTATCTGGTCGGATGGCAAGTTACTCGAGGTTGTTGGCGGGGAAGATGTTAGTCAGATTTTGCTTCCGGAAGGAAAGCATACGCTTTATACCTATATAAATGGTTTTTCGCCGTTAGAAATTGAAGTTGAGAAAGGGAAAACTTATTACGCGAAAGTTGAAATTGAAGAGCGGCCGTTTAAGCTGATTTCCAGATGGACTGCTTTTAATGGCGAAGATCTACACCGTTTCTATGATATCGAGTTTTCTGGATTATCTTCTGTAGAAATTGACCCGGAACAACTTAACAATTCTGCTAACCGCTACAGAATTGAGCAAGCTGAAACGTATTTTAAATTGAACGCAGAAAAACCCAGATACCCTAAAGTTGTTATTTCAGCAGATATGGGCATTTAAAGTAAGCCCATAGCTAGTGGTATTTATTTTAAAGGTGGGTTGGACAATTACGGGTGGCCAAAATAGTGGTTACCGGCATCAGGCAATGCTTGGCCATCCAATTCGTCGGAATTATATTAATTAAGGAAAATCAAAAAATGAATAAAGTGTTTTTATCAGCCACTTTCGCGCTGGCCATGTTTGCCTATCCGGTAAATGCCGAATCTCCAAGTAAGAAGGCAGCTATTGAAGAGGTGTTTGTCGTGATGGGGATGGACAAGCAAATCTATGGCGGTTTTGAAGCCATGATGCTGACGGTTGATCAGCAGGCAGCCCGTCTTCAGCTCAATGGAGAAGAAACAGAAGAGCTTAAGAATATATACAGAAACTGGTTCGAACATGATATCGACCGGGTAAAAATTAAAGCTGAAATGGTTGAACTGTATGCCCAGACTTTTAGCGAAAAAGAAATAGCTGAGCTGCTCACCTTTTATAAATCGCCAACAGGTCAGAAGTTGTTGGAAAAGTCTCCGGAGCTGATGAAGCTCGGGGCACAAATTGGTATGAAAGAAGGGCAGTTAAAGCAGCATCTGTTAATAGAAAGAGTACAACCTTTTATCGAAAAACATACTAAATAACACCTCTATATCAAGGCCATTAACTACGCACTGACATGCTTGTTAAAAAAGACCATGAGACTGTTGTTTTAATTTATCTGATGGTCTTGGTTAATGGCTGGTTCAAGATTAGCTTGTCGAAAAATAAGCCATACTCAATATTTGGCTGTTCAGGTCAACTCAGTCACAACTCGTCTTAAGAAAATACTGCAACAGCCGAAGGCTGATATAGCTAAAATTTCACTTACCCGGCAACCAGCCCAGTAACGGTTGTCTGGTGTTTGTTCTTATTTGTCAGGCCCAATTGTCTCCTGACATAATGTTGTCAGGAGTGGTGTGGGATACTTAAAAATATAATAAACGAACATATGAGAGTATCATGGAACATCGAGTTGAGTCTGCAGTAAAAATCAACGCAACTGCCGAAAAAGTATGGGAAATATTGGATGACTTCGGCGCTGTTGAAAAGTTTAGTTTCGGTTTGCAAAAGTCACCGATCATAGGTGACAAACATTCGGGCTTGGGAGCCAAAAGACATTGTGTTTTTCATGACAACAGCAGCGTAAATGAAGAAATCGTCGAGTACCAGGAGAACAAAAGTTTTAAGGTGGTGCTGAGTGAATTTTCAATGCCGATGGAAAGTATGTATGCCGGTTTTAAGGTTGAAAAGATCAGTGATACCAGCTGTGAAGTGTCAATGCACATGGACTTTGTTGTCAAGTTCGGCCCGCTTGGCGCGTTAATGGGCATGGCGATGATGCGCCCTATGATGAAAGGGGTCCAGAAAAAAATGCTTTCCGGTTTGGCCTACCATGCCTTTACCGGCAAAACTATCGGCAGTAAGCTGCCGCCAAGTGCAGAGTTGGCTCCGGCGCTGGCCTGATAGAGCGGGGCACAGGTAAGCATTAGGCCGTGGTTAGTTACGGCTAAATGCGGTTGCTGAATATGCCTGCTATTGTTGGGCTTGTGTCAATTCTTGGCTCTCCAGTCCTTTTGTTACTTGGGGGGCAGTCGTTAAAATGCGCTAACAGGAAGGCGATTCCTCCCAGGGTTGCATTTAATATCGGGCGGGTCACTGGCTGAGCTGAAACGCTTATTGCCGTTAACCCGCCCGGCTTTTGCTCCGTTTACGCCATAATCAATCTTACGTCGTTAACATGACTTCTTGCGGCTAAGCACTCTCCAGGATTCTTGCATCTCGCCTATTTTCTCCCGGTAGCCGATAACCTGATATTTGAGCCAATAGCACAGGTGTCTGATACCTTCACTGGTGTGCTCCGTGATGCATTCGGGCTCGCGGGTAATCGCTGAAAATGCATCGAACAGGAAGGCGCATTCTTCACTGAATTTGCTAAAGTCTTCACGCAGGTTGGCAAAATCGTTCGACAGTTGTTCCCTTTTGATTGCATCCTCCGTGAGTGGTAGGTTTGATTCAGACATGACGGTTTCCTCCCTTGCCGGTTAACGGCGTATAGTTACTGGCATAAGCCGATGGTGGCTGCCTGACGGTGGGGGTTGGCATATTTTCTGTTAAACTTTCTGTTAGGTAAGCTTTAACCGAGTGAAACTCTGGCATATCATTAGATTTAGCCATAATGGATACTCCGTTTATCTGTTGTGGTTAGCTGTCTCTGAGTGCTCCTACACTTAGGGGCAGCGCTTGGTTTATCTGCAGGTTCTCTTCTTTAAACACCTCCGCTGACAGGGAATTCACCTGTTAGTGATAGTACAAAATACCGGAAAAATCCCCCTGGGTTGGCATTTAATATTTATGTCAATTGCCCGCACTGTATCGATAGCAGTACGAAAATATCAACTTCATGAAATATAAGAATAAAAGCAGGTGTTTTAGGGCGGCAACAGTCAACGAAAGCATAGCCATAAATTGACAGGTAAGGGGGGATGTTCAGGCTAAATGTTGGTTATTTTTTTATCTTTGGACGGCTAAAAAAATTCCCGAACGGAGAAAGAACGTAACTTTATGATATTTAATCATTAAGCCTTTATGGTTAACCGTTTTCCTTAAGCGGGTTAACTTGGGTAATCCTTAAGGATCTGGGCCGACTTTTGGCCGATGTCGGCATAGCTTTCCGCACCTTTCACCATGACCTTTTGTGCTTCTTCTATCACCTTGCTGTATTTGGGATCGCCGGTGGCCAATAGTTGCGACAGGGCGACACCTATCGCCGTGGTGGTGATGGTGCTGAGGTTACGCAGATTGTCGGAGGCATCCTGGATGGCGATAGCCGTGGATTGCGCCACCGATTGTTGGGCTTTGGCAAAGGCTTGGTTATCAGACATGGCAACAGCCCCGGATTACGGTGATAACGGAGAGTCCTAACACGATTAGCCGCCTCCCTGTGCCAGGATCAACGCGCAGGAAGAAGAAACCGAAGCATTGGTTACGGTTTGCATGCTTTGCTGAATACAGCGGTTATATGGCGCGTTTTGCATTGTCTTTATGATTAACATTAGCTGCCTCCCTGTGCCAGGATTAATGCGCAGGAGGAAGAAACCGAAGCATTGGTTACGGTTTGCATGCTTTGCTGTATTGTGATGGCGTTTTGCATCAGTAACCCCACGGTATCGGCCATGCTGGCTTCGCTGAGCTGGCTGATGATTTCATTGACCTCTTGCATGTCCTGTTCAGGCATCATAATCCCTTAGTTTTTATTGTTGTTTTGCTTTTCGTTAAAGAAAACAGATACCCGGTATTAAGGTATCTGTTTGTGTTTACGCTAATTAAATAGCCTTAATCTTTTTCGATAACACCTTCAGCGGCGCGGCCGAGCACGGCACTGCCGATGGCAGTCAGGGAGTTAATGCCCTGAACCGTTGCTGATTGCATGGTAATGCCGGCCTGCTGCTGGGCCGAAGTGGCGTTAAGGCTGGCATTGGAAATCGCCAGTCCCATGCTGGTGTATAAGTTGCCCATTGCCATGGCCGGGGCCTCGGCGACAACCTTGGTATTAACCTGGGTTAGTGAATCGGTAATTTGCTCGTTTACGGTAGTAGCCATATGGTCTTCCTTTTGTTGTGGTTGAATTTTATCTCGGTCTCAGGCACCGGTATTAACCTGTGCCCTGGTTGATGTTTTCCATTTGTTGATTAATCGCCGTCATAGATTTTTCCAGCTGTTCCTGAACACTGGCCATTAACTCTTCCACCTGGGTATTGATCTCGGTGGCCTGTTCAAAGGGTTTGAAGGCGTCCATGGTTTTTTGGGTGGCATCGATCAGTTCCTGGGTCTTTTCCTGCTGTTGCTCGGTAAAGGCCACTATCTTGCTCAGCGGGTCGTCACTGCCTGATGACGAAGAGCTTTCGTTGGTCATTGCTGCTCTCCTTTGGCATTGTCAGTGCTTTGCGCCTCCTGCGCCGGTTTTTCCTCGTTGTTTTTGCCTTTTAGAAAGTTAAAGACGTTAAGCCGTCTTCTTTTTTTTTCCGGGGCGGTCTGTTCATCGTCTGATGCAGCTTCGGCATCTGCCTCCGGCTCCTGTTTTTTCGCGGCTACCGGGGTAGCGACTTGCAGCAGGCGTGCGCAGGCATTGGTGATCGAAGCCGATGTCGTCATTTGCGAGCTTTGCTGGTTGGTTATGGCATTGTGCATCGACAAACCTAAGGTTTCGGCAAAGGTTGTTTCCACCAGTCCGGTGGGTTGGGCAGAAAAAGATGGTGCAGACGACTGGGGTCTTTTCTCTTCAGGCTCTGCGGTGTTGCTTGCGGTATCACTCATATTTTGCTCCTCCATGTGTGTTTCCTCAACGAGCAGCCAAAGCGGGTCGTCACCGGAATAATTGATGCCCAGAATAAGGAATAGCGGGGGAAATTAATCGGTGGATTTACTGTCAAACTCAGGCAAATCTATGGAGTGAAAAAGTAAACTATCGGCGGTTTTCCGGTATTTCTATGATTTTTCCCTGATTGTTGGCTAAATATATGGTTTGAAAATGCTTTTATGACGAACTGCCTGGTTGCAAGCCGGACAAAGCGGGCATGGGAAATTTGAATTTATCTTGATATTTTGTGATGCCAGGTGGCAAAACAAGCGGGGAAAAGCAGCCGGTATTTCAGTCATGGCTTCACCCGGGAAAGCTGCCAGTGGCGGTAAGCTCGCTGCTGGTAAGGGTAAATTTATGACTGAAATCTTGAAACTTGTTTGTCCGGCATCTTGCCTGTTGCTGGTAACGCCGACTTATTCGCTCTCATATAAAACGGTTGCAATTTTCTCCCCCACAGTGCTGAAGTTTTCTGCTCCGCGGGTCACGACGCTTTGCGCTTCCTTAATGATATTGCAGAACTTATCATCCCCGGTTTCGATATACTGTGACAGGGCAACACCTATGGCTGTGGTGCTTAAGGTATTGAGGTTGCGCAGGTTATCTGTGGCATCTGACAGGGCCAGCGCAGTAGACTGGGCGATGGACTGTTGCGCATTTTCAATCGCCGTTTGTGCCGGCTCAGGTATAGTATTTGTGTTGCTCATATTGATCCCACCAAACTGGTTGTTTACGTTAAAAGCTGATTGTTATTGTCTGTTATAAGGAGAAGCCTTTATTTGCCGGTAAAGGCGAAATAAAGGCTTGGTTGGGAAAACTTCCCGTCTACTTAGGCATCTTTTTCAATGATACCTTCAGCGCTGCGGCCGATCACTGAGCTGCCGATAGACATCAGGGAGTTAACGCCCTGTACTGTCGCCGCCTGCATAGTGATTTGCGCTTGTTGCTGGGCAGCTGTGGCGTTGTGGGCAGAGTTGCCTAATGCCTGGCTGGTAGACAGCAGCAGGTTACCTGTTGCCATTGCCGGCGTTTCGCCAACAACTTTAGTGTTAACCTGAGTAACTGAGTCTGTGATTTGTTCATTAACTGGCATAATATTTCCTTTACTATTTTAGATTGAAGTGTTGGGCAAGCAGGGCTTGCCCGTCAGACCAGGTCTAGCCTTAGTCTTTTTCGATAATGCCTTCAGCACTACGACCGATAACTGAGCCGCCGATAGACATTAATGAGTTAACACCTTGCACTGTTGCTGCCTGCATGGTGATTTGTGCCTGCTGCTGCGCTGCTGTGGCATTGTGCGCCGCATTACCTAATGCCTGGCTGGTAGACATCAGTAAGTTACCCATGGCCATCGCCGGAGTTTCACCTACAACTTTGGTGTTTACTTGTGTGACTGAGTCGGTAACCTGTTCATTTACTGGCATAATTTTTCCTTATTTTATCGTTGGTTGATTAGTTATACTTTCAGGGTATTCTGGGGATGAGTCGGGCATTAACCTTTCTCGATAATGCCTTCAGCACTGCGACCGACAACTGAGCCGCCGATTGACATCAATGAGTTAACACCTTGTACCGTAGCGGCCTGCATGGTGATTTGCGCTTGTTGCTGCGCAGCGGTGGCGTTATGAGCGGCATTGCCCAGTGCCTGGCTGGTAGCCATTAGCAGGTTACCCATGGCCATGGCCGGTGTTTCGCCGACAACTTTAGTGTTTACCTGAGTGACTGAATCAGTAATTTGCTCGTTAACTGGCATAATGTTTTCCTTGTTTTAACATCAAAGTAATTTGATTTTTTGCTATGAAATGCTCATCGCCGGGCGATGAATCTTTTGCCGACAAAAGCCGTGGCAGGTTGGCTAAAAAACCTGGCGGCGACCTTTGTCAGCGAAAGTCGATTAGCCTTTTTCCAGAATTTCTTCTGAACCACGGCCGACAACGGCGCTGCCGGTTGCCAATAAGGAGTTCACTCCCTGAACGGTGGCGGCTTGCATGACGATCTGACCTTGCTGGTTAGCGCCGGTGGCATTAAGCGCCGAAGTACCTAATGCTTGTCCGGTAGACATCAGCAGGTTACCTGTGGCCATAGCCGGTGTATCGCCGACAACCTGGGTATTTACCTGGGTAACTGAGTCTGTGATTTGATCGTTTACTGGCATAATATTCTCCTGTTTATTAACTGTTTTTTCTGGTGTTGCACTGACAACTTGCTGTTATTCAGGGCCTGATACCTGCGCCTTACCCTGCGGGCATCAGCCCGGAATTATTTTTTGGCATAAGCGGCGCCTAATGCCTGTAACATCCCGGCACATACCGATGTGCTGGTATTGATGATCATGTTGTGTTGCTGCTGGGCAAAGGTGGCATTATGGGCGGCGTTGCCCAGTGCCTGGGCCGTTGCCTGCACCAGCATAGATCTTGAAATTGCAGGAGCGTATTGACTGACAAGTGCGTTACATACATCGCTTGGTGACTGGTCACTCATATCCTTTTCTCCCTGTGTTTAAGATGGTGAAATGGTATAAGTTTGCTTTGGTGAGATATCGGCTTATCTTACGGATAAATGCTGTAAACCGGCTAAGTTACTTTATTTGCTTAAAAAAAGTTCGAATAACCCGGCGCTGGCCGGGTTATTTTTATGTTCAGGATGAACGGTATGTCTTGAGTTTATGGATGAACAGGAAAGACGATAGCTTGAGGGCGGACAAGTTTAATTTACCCCTGGCCTGGCCTGGGTGAGGGCGCTTTTAAAAGCCCTGGGGGTGCAGTCGGTAAAACGTTTGAAAGCTTTTTCAAAATGGCTGATATCGCCAAAACCGGACTTTTCGGCAACGTCACTGACCCTGGCCAGGGGGCTGCTGATAAACAATCGCCGGGCTTTTTCTATCTTCAGCTCGGTAATGATTTGCTTATAGCTGTTGTTGAGCTGGCTTTTAAACAGGGCGCAAAGGTGGGAAGCGCTGATGCCCAGCTTGTCCGCCAATTGCTGCAAGCTCGTTTGCGCACAATAATTATCGGCGATATAACACAGGGCTTTTTGCAGGGCAGGATGTAAATCGCTAAAGGCCTGGTGGTTTTTATTGATGAGCTGGATGATCAAGTCCGGCATTAACGGTGATTTTTCTCCCGGTCCTGAGCCGGTTTTATTCGCTGCGGACACCGCTTTGGCCGTGGCCTTGTCTGGCTCCGGCCTCATCTCCGGCGCACTGTGATGCAGGTCCGTCAACTGTATCGGGTTAGAGCCGGCTAAGGTTAATAAGCGGATAAGCACACGTTCGAGTTGTTGATAATTTCCCGGCCAGTGATAGCGGCAAAAGGCTTCTTTGACGGTCTCACTTAAGCTTTGCTCCGGATACAAGCGGTGGCGGTTCATTAACTTTTCTACTATTTCGGGAATATCCTGTTTTCTTTCATTTAAGGGGGCAAGCTGGATATTCAGGTAGTTAAAGTTGAGATAAAGCTGGCGTGAAAACTCCCCCGATATTACCTGGCGAGTCAGTGAACGGGTTGTCGAGATCAGAAACCTGATGTGCTGGTCGGTTTTATCGTTAACGGTTTGCTGTGCCTGTATTAGTTGTGTCAGCAGCAGTTGTTGCGGTAGCGGCAGTTCATCTATGGCGTGGAGAAAGAGGCTGCCGCCGCGTCCTTGTTCGAAGCAGCGCCTGATATTTTTTTCAAAGGCGCTCAGGCAGGGGGTTGAGCAGTCAATTTCAATAAAGGGCCGGTGTTTTAGCGTGCTGTTGTAGTGGATGGCGCTGGCGACGGAAAGCTTTTCACTGCCGAACTCTCCGCGGATGATCACCGGACAATGTGTGCTGGCGGCAATTTCAATAAAAGCGTCCAGCTTCAGGGTGTGATCGCTGTAAGGGGTGATATTGACGGTTTTTCCCAAATAATGATCGGATAAGGTTGTTGCCTGGTAACGTTTAATGATCAATGCCAGCTTTTTGGTGACGCAGCTGAATTTTTGCAGCTCACTCAGCGATAACGCTTGCGGCTGCACCAGGTGAAGCATACCTATGCTGGTGTTGTGATAAACGATCGGGAAGCTGGCGTAGACGGGCCGGCTTTCCCGGGAAGACGGCGGCAATACCCGGTTTTTTTGTGCAAGCATGCCGCAGGCATAAACCTCAACCCTGGCGCCTGTGATCTTGTTGGCAGCCAAGGTGGCATTGATATTCAGGGTAAGCAGATCCGGTATTTGACACGGAGTTTTTGGGGGCTGTTGCATTACTTTAGGCTCCTTGTATTTCTGGTTTTGGCCTTGAGTCCTTTTTTGGTGAAGGTTTGTAGCGAGGGGCTGGTGATTGCCTGACTCCCGGGACTTGTTATTGTTGTTTTTCGGGAATTTTGGCTTAATCCGGGCTGCGGTATTTTCCAGAGGTGCGAATGCTGTTGGCCGGAAAATGCCGTCAGTTTATGATGTTACGGATAATGGTAGGCTTTAAGTAACTTAGTGCTTTGTTGTGTGAAAGAGCAGTTGTCGAAGCGGTGAGGGTTGTTTGTTTGCAACAGTATGTCTGGCTGTTCAATAAGCCCTTGCACAAAATTTTCACCGGGTCGGTATAAAAATGGCAAGGGCTTTTTCTGCTTGCTGTTGCTGTTATCAGCAGGTAAATGTTTGATGATTGAATAAAGCATGTATATCTCGACTTTGTTGCTATCGATAAAGCAAGAATGCGCTTTCATGGTATTTTTACTAGTAAATAACGGACCAGATTTAGCACAAAAACGACGGCGGGCGGGAGAGAGTGTTATTAACTGTTAACAGATGTTCTTTTTTATGTCAGGGGCTTGTGCTTGTTGGGAAAATGCTTTAGTCCATTTCTGCCTGAGTCGGTTGTTATCGCGGGGCGTCGCCGGAGTTAATATCGGGGAGAGCGGTCGGTGTTGTCAGCGCCCCGGCCGTGAGCCGGCGGGGCGTGACTGGCCTGCTGGAGTTAAGTATTGCTGTTCTTATATTCTCTTGGCGTCATCTGGGTGTAACGTTTAAATATTTTTTCAAAGTGGCTTAAATCGCCAAAGCCGACATCAAGCGAAACATCGGTGATCCTGGCATGCGGGCTGCTGATAAAGATCTGCTTGGCCCGCTCGATTCTCAGCTCAGACACTATCTGTTTAAAACTTTGCTTTAAGTAGAACTTAAACAAATAAGATAAGTGGGAAGGACTGATAAAGGCATTTTGCGCCAGCTCGGGCAGGGAGATGCTGTTACAGTAGTTTTCCGCCAGGTATTTCAGGGCTTTTTGCAAACCGGTATGCAAGCGGGAAAACTGCTGATAGTCTTTATTGAGCAGGCAGGGGATTAGCTCAAACGGCAGGGTATCTGCGCTGCTTTTGGCGGTTAATGCTTGCGAAACCCGGTTGGTTAAAAGCTCAGGGGCATGCTTTTCCAGTTCGCTGCGATTTATCGGGTTGGCGGAGCTTAAGGTCATTAACCGGGCGACGACCCGTTCGAGCTCGGCATGGTTGCCCGGCCAGTGGTATTCCGACAGGATTTTTTTTACTTCATCGCAAAAACCCTGCTCTTCGAATAATTTATATTTCTCCAGCAACTTCTCCAGGATAAAGGGAATATCTTCCTTACGCTCATTCAGTGAGGGGATACGGATCGCCAGGAAATTGAACTTTTCATGCAAGTGTCGGGAGAATTCGTTATTTCTGATCATCTCGGTCAGATCCCGGGTGGTGGACACCATCAGGCGGACGTTGGTGACATTTTTAACTTTAATGCCAGATAAGCCGGGCTCGGTGCTGGCGGCCAGCAGCTCAGTTAACAGGTTTTGCTGCGGGAAAGAAAGTTCATCTATGCCGTGCAGGAAGATGCTGCCCCCCTGGGCTTTTTCGAAGCTGATGATAAGGTTACGCTGAAATTCTTCAGTGCTCGGGGTTGAGCAGTTGATTTCAATAAAAGGTTTATACCTTAGCTGGCTGTTATAGTGAATGGCGCTGGCGACAGAGAGCTTTTCACTGCCAAACTCGCCGTTGATGATCACCGGATAGGAGGTACTGGAGGCTTTTTCAATAAAAGCATCCAGTTTGAGCACGTGCTCGCTGTAGCCGGTTAATGACAAATCTTTGCCCAGGAAGCGGCTCGATAAGGTATTTGCCTGATGGCGTTTGATTAACAGGGCCAGTTTTTTGGTGATAAAAGGCAGGTGGCTTTCATCATATTCCTGGGCCTGTTGGGACTGGTGCAGGTGCAGATCGCCGATTTTGGTTCTTTGGTAGAGGATCGGATAGGAAATGCCTGGGTTTTTCAGGGTTTGTCGTCCTTGCCCGAAAGTAAAGTCCAGCGGGGTATCCGTCTGGGTGTGCAACTCTGTTTTATATAATTGAATTGCCGCATCTTTAAAATTTGCATTACTCAAAGTGGAGTTAATTTGTTGCATTAGAGGATGTTGGTTGGCGCAAGTGTTTCTTGTTGAAGAAAGTTCTAAAAAGTCAGGCATGAGTAAGGTTCCATTTATTACTACAATTAAATTGACGTCGAACAGGAGCAGATGGGTAACTTGGCGCCGGGATTAGCCGGGAGTTGACTGAATACTGCAAACAGACAGGTTGAGTTTGATGTCACCTTGTTTATTGTTTTAGTTGTTCACTATAAGTTATACATCTACTGCAATTCGGCACTGCAAAAACTAATGTCTAAATTAATTGATAACCAAGGGCATTAATCGGTCTAATGTATGGTTAAATCAGGCATTATTATGGGAGTCATTTTCTATGATGCCGGTTTCGTTCATTTGCATCTTTTAGCCATGTAAGCCTGTTATTTATCACTCATTCTTTTACTGCTTTTCCATTAATGGTGAGGGCTTAATCAATTAAGTTTGCCTCCTTTTTAGTCTGTGTTGTTGATGAAAAATTCATTTTATTCTTGCCTGGCTGAACCGGGAGTGTCCTTTGGGGACTTCTGTTTCGCTTGTTTGTAGGTGTTAACTTCCGTAAATCAGAGGGATAACCGTGATAAATCCGGGGGGGTTAAATTCTATCTCCCGGCACCTTATGCCTAAGCACAAGGAAAGCGTTTCCAGGCGATAGCATCACACTACCTTATTTAGTGCTTTTGGGGTATTACCATTTATTACTTTGGGCTTATTTTACCAATGTAAGTGTAAGGGATTTATTGGGAGGAAATAAGGAGATCAATGGCATCATGAAAAGTTTTCATTTTGCCATCAGCAGAAAACGGCTTAAGTTTTTAAGCCGTTATTTTTTCCGGTAGGGCTAAGCCCTTATTGCTGAGCCAAGAGGGCCATCCGGCTTTGATCCATCAGGCGCAGGTTTTCCACCTTGTACGGGGCTTTAACACCGGCATCCGCCAGGATAGCGGTATCAAAGTTTAGCGCGACTTTATGGCTGCCGGGCTCGAGGTAATAGGCGGAGCGGCTTAACATTACCCGGGTGAGCTGTCCGCGACTGTCGGTACCGGAAACCAGGGCACTGACTTCGTAGCGGCCTTCGCTGGCGACTTCTAAGGCGACCAGGGCCTGATCATTAAGCACCTCAGCTTCACCTGTCAGCTGTGCGGTTTGCCTGGCCACGGCAAAAGCAACTTTGCCGTTGCGTTTTATCCGGGTGCCGTTATCCGTGGCCTGGGAGCTCAGGTGTAGTTCATATAACTTTCCTAACGGCGCCGCTTCGAGTCCCTGCGGTACTTCCACCCGGTACTGACCGTCTTTTACCGTCAAGTTCACCGGCTGTTTTTCACCGGAAGGCAGTTTAATGAAGGCCTGATGAGAGCTGTCGGCTAATACCTGCTCACCGCGGTAGATACCGGCATTAAAGTGCAGGGTTTCACCGCTTAAGTAACTTTGCTTGGGCAGGGCCACTTGCAGTTTATGAGCCGAGTTTTTCTCTTTGACATTGATGATATAGCGCTGGTTATTATCCAGGGCCTGGGTCACTCTGAGGTTAAACTTGCCTGTTCCCAGCGTCTTGTTTAATTTTACCGCGCTGGAGTTGGGGAAGATATTGGCAGTGGCCAGTTGCTCTTGGCTGACCGACTGGCTAAAAGGGCTGCTTAGTTTGTTGTTATCTTTACTCAGCTCCAGATGTGCCGGATCTATCGATTGCATGGCACTGTCAATGGCGGTGCTTCTTTTGCCCGATAAACGGATCAGTGCCCCCGGTTGGCTGACGTTGACGGCTATGCCGCGATTGAGCTCTTTGCCGCTGACTTCGAACCAATATTCATCACTGCTGCTGTTATAGGCCTGCGGCGCCAGTTTCAGCTGGCTGTCGGCGCTGATTCTCTGGCTGTAATGTACTGCTTGTTGTTCTACTTTGTGCTCGGGTAAAGCGATAGTGACTAAGTCTTGTTCCGTTGTTTTTACGCTGTCGCCGATTTTCACTAAGGAAGAAGCACTCAGTTGCCCACAGAGCATGATGCTGGTTGCAGTTAACAGACCGATGGTTAATTTAGATAATTTCATTTTTGTCCCTTAGATATCGTTTCTTATTATTTTGTCCAGGCTAAAACAGGTGCGGCGGCTTTGCTGGTGGCTGAGCGGCTCCCTGCCGTCGGTTTTGTCTTTGTCTTTAAACCAGGTGGTGCCGGCGGCGCTTTGGGAAGAACAGTTTAAGAAGCCGTCGGAGCAGGAATCCAGCCAGTTTTGCGTGGTTTCCAGTGCGACCTGGTTTTGGTAACCGCCGCAGTAACTGTCGCTGTCCCAGATGGCCGAGTCGACATCTGAGCCTACCACGGATTTAAAGGTGGATGGCAGGCTCGGGCGTCCGCTGGTGCCGTAAAGCCAGGTATCGTTGTAATAAGCCATCCAGCTTTCTTGTTGCTGTATGACTGCATCCGAGTCGTAGCCCAATAACCAGCCCAGGGTGGACTCAAACACATTGCCTTGTATCGCCGCATCTGCAAGCGGAGTGCCGCCGCTGGAAGGGGCAAGGGCGATGGTTTTACTGATCTTGCTGATGATGCCGGGATAGCGGCTGTCGTAAGTGGGATTGGATAAGATCCAGCGGGCGACATTGCCGCCGTTGGAGTGGGTGACCAGGACCAGGTCGGTGATATTTTGCTGACTGATAAAGCTGTTGAGCTGGTCTGCCAGGCAGCCTGCGGCTTTTTCGTCCCACATGTATTGGTCAAAATCACAGTTGATCACTGTGTATTTGCTGGCATCGGCTAAGCCCTTGCTGACAGAATTAACAAAGTCCCCGGTCCAGTAGTCATTGTAGGCGTCTGTCTGGGAGCCTGTGCCGTGGACAAAGGCGAGTCCCTGGGTTGCATATACCGGACTGGAGGCCAGTAGGCAACCTATGATTGCTCCTGCTGTTTTTTTCAACATTGTCTTCCTCGTTGCATTTTCAATAATTTGTAATTGTTTGTTTTTATATGTTTTATTTTTATATTTGCCACAGGTTTGAGGTCAAACCTCTTACCTGTGGTGCTAGAGATTTTTAGCATTATTAAATGGCAACAACAAGGGAAATCTTGAACGTTTTTTGATCTGTTGTGGGTTGTTATTTGAGCGCGTGTATTAAGTATTCACTCTAATGTCTGGCCAGTTCATCAGTGACGGAAGGTGAAGAAATTTTATTTTTTGGCCCCTTGTTTGATTGCAGGAAAAAAACGGGCTGGATTTTTTTCCTGGCTGATATTTGCCGGGTGAAAATTTATACAGCTTTTCGGCCGGTAATTATTGCCGGGGCGGGGGATTATCGGAATTTTTGTAAAACCGTAATTTAAGGTTTTGTTTTAGCTGGTGAAATGGTATTCCTAATAACTAGCAACTATAGTGAAAGTTATCATTAATAGGGACGACTCAGTAGATGAATAATAATACCAATAAGGTGCTGTCAACCATTGGCTTTTGGCTGTTTGCGGTTTTTTCAAGCTTTGCCGGTGATGAAAACCGTGCTTTGAGTCAATTTTCTCAGTGGACAGATATCTCGACACCCGGTCTCTTTTCCTCCGCCCCCGGCAAAAGCCGACAACTTAAGGTCGATATTGTCCCGTTAAGGCAATTATTGCTGACCGGCCAGGAAGATATAGTGATCACTTTGCCTTTGCCTGACGGTTTGCAAGCGGATTTTCGTTTAACTCCGTCCCGGGTAGCGGCGCCAGGCCTGTTGGAAAAGTACCCCGCTATCCGTACCTTTAGCGGCTATCAGTTGGATAAGCCTGCCAACCACGGGCGTTTTGATATCAGCCCCCGGGGATTTTACGGCATGTTTCGCTATGAGGGGGTGACGGTTTATATCGATCCCCAGCGAACAAACGGCCCGGGAGGAGATGAGGTTTATGCCAGTTACAGCCATAAAAACAGGCAACTGCCTGTTGCCGGGCTGATGCCGCGTTTTTCCCCGAAAAAAGAGCCGGGGCAAACAAATGAGAAACTTGCTTTTTTAAACCGTGAAAACCAGCTCCGGCAGGCGCAAACCCGGATGAGGAGCTACCGCCTGGCAATCTCTGCCACCGGGGAATATACCCAGTATCATGGCGGCACCAAGGAATTGGCGCTGGCCGCCATTGTCACTTTGGTCAACCGCCTGAATGTTGTATACCAGAGGGATCTGGCGATATCTCTGGAGTTGGTAGCGGACAATGATGCCATTATTTACACCGATGCCGCCAGCGATCCATTTGCCAATGACAGTTTCGACGGTGGTTTAAATACCGCTGTGATTAATGAGGCTATCGGCAGTGATAATTATGATATCGGCCATGTCGTTAATACCGATGGCGGCGGGCTGGCCGGTTACGGCGTGGTTTGTAACGACTCGCGCAAAGGTGACGGCATTACCGGCAGTCCTTCCCCCGAAGGAGATGCCTTTTATATTGATTTTGTCGCCCATGAAATCGGCCACCAGTTCAGGGCCGATCATACCTTTAACGGCCTGGCCGGTTCCTGTGATGATAATCGCGAAGCCGATGCTGCCTATGAGCCCGGCAGTGCTTCTACCATTATGGGTTATGCCGGTATTTGCACTAATCAGAATTTGCAATCTAACTCAGATGCCTATTTTCATACCCATTCCATCAGTCAAATTTCTGCCTTTATCATTTCCGGATTTGGCAGTAACTGCGGCAGTGATCAAGTGCTGGCCAATAACGACCCGGTTGCCGATGCGGGGGCGGACTACAGCATACCGGCGCAAACCCCGTTTATCCTTAAAGGCAGTGCCAGTGATGAGGATAGTGGTGACAGCTTAAGTTACAGCTGGGAGCAATATGATCTCGGCTCTGCCAGCAGCAATGTCAATCAGATGGTTGATGACGGGCAAAGGCCGCTGTTTCGGGCCTGGTCGCCGGTTTCGGACAGCAGCCGTACTTTTCCGCGGTTAACGGATATTCTCGATGGTGAGACCACGATAGGTGAAACTTATGCCACCACCACCCGGGAGTTGAATTTCCGCCTGGTGGTGCGCGACGATAACGGCGGGGTGTCCACCGACAGTATGACGGTCAATGTTATTGATACTGCAGAGGCTTTTGCTGTTACCGAACCGGGCGTCTCAAGTCAGTGGAGTACGAGTATCCAGCAGGTGAGCTGGAATCCGGCATCGACTTCGCAGGCGCCTATTAGCTGTGATGCTGTCAATATTGATTTATCGGTTGACGGCGGGACAAGTTTCTTCACCACCTTGCTGGAAAATACCGCCAATGACGGCAGCGCCGAAGTGGTGGTGCCTAACCTGAGTTCAAACCAGGCGCGGGTCAGGATCTCTTGTGTTGATAATATCTTTTTTGCTATCAGTGCGGGGGATTTTAGCCTGGAGATCAGTGACAGCGTGGAAGAGCTGATCATTGTCGGGCAACAGACTTTGACTATGGCTGAAGATGGCAACATTACCCTGAGTACAGCGCATTTTACCTATGGCGGACTCAGTGCCGACAGTATCCGGGTGCTGGACGGAGAAAATTATAGTGTCGAAGGAAACAAGGTGTTGCCCGATGCCGATTATAGCGGCGAACTCAGTGTCGCTGTGATCGCTTCGAGGGGGAATATCGACAGCGAAACATTTAGTGCAACCATCTCGGTCACTGAGGTCAATGATGCTCCCGACGGCAATGATGACAGTTTTACCGTCAACGAAGATAGCAGCGCCAATGCACTGGATGTGCTTGCCAATGACACAGATAGCGATAGCGGCGACAGTTTGTCTCTTGATAGCTTTGTTTATAGCGGCAGCGGCTCGGTCAGTATTGTAGATAATAAATTGAGTTATTCGCCCGTTGCTGATTTTACCGGCACTGATAGTTTAACCTATACCTTGAGTGACTCGACAGGCGCCCAAGCCTCGGCAAATGTCACCATAAGTGTCAGTGCGGCCAGTGGTGGCGGTGGCGGCTCTTCGGGAGGGGCTGCTGCCTGGTTATTGTTTTTACTTGCTTTACTAAATCTCAGGAGCTTGAGAGCGGGGGCCGAATGAAATCGTTGATAGTGATTCTTTTCGTTGGATTGTTATCCGGGTGCAGCAAAAATAACGTGGCGGGGCCGGTGGAAAAAACAAAAAGTGAAGTGGCGCAGGCGATAGAGCAGGCGTTGAAAAATCATGATTTTCGCTTATATGCCAGCACCGGACGTAGCCTGGTATTACCGGGGATTAGCGGCGCCGGGCGCAAAAAAGCGCTGGCATTGTGCGGCCATAAACCGATGAAGGGCACGGGAGATGTGCTCAAGCAGGAAAAGCAAAGGGGTGAGATGAAGAAAAAGTTTGCCTTTATGGCGGAATATAACCGCAGGATGCTGGAGATATGTCAGCAAAAAAAAGGCAAGGCATAGCATATTAAAAACAATTTTCTCAAGTTTATCGCCGGAATTGTCGATAGATAAGAAGCAGCATCAGTTATCTAAATTGTTATTTAATAATTAATGCTATGTTATAGGAAATGATTGCTTGGATAAAATTGTTGTTATTGTTGGAAAATTTGCAGGTTTTAGTGTTGTTGTATCGTAAAATAAAATATAACTTGGCTAAGTCACTCATTATTATGGCCTTAAGTTAGCCTGTTAATCAGGGAACGAATTAAACAACTTTTTTATTACCTACCTTTGAGGATTTTTGATGAAATATTTACCGTTATTTTTATGCTTGTTTGTGGGGGCCAATGCCCAGGCTAAGACCAACTGGTCAGATTTTAGCTTAACTTATTTGAATGGCAGTAATTATGAGTTAGGGGATGAACACAGGAAGGTATATACCTTTGAACATGTTGCCGGCACCAGTTGGGGCGACACCTTCTTATTTGTTGACCGCCTGGAATCCGATAACGGCGATAATGAAACCTATGCCGAGTGGCAGCCCCGTTATAAGCTGACAGATCTGGATAACGGTGTGGTCACAAGTCTTTACCTTGCCGGCATGGTGGAAATGGACTCGGTTTCCCCCAAAGGAGGAGAGGGCTTTAGTTTTACCAACTATCTGGCGGGTTTTGGCTCAGACATCAAAATCCCGGGCTTTGATTTTTTCCAGGCCAATGTTTACCACAGAGAAAATGAATTAGGCGACGACAACTATCAAACCACCCTGGTGTGGGGCTTGCCGCTGGGAGCGCTTTATTTTGACGGCTTTATTGATTACGCCTCAAGCAATGATGAACTGGCCACCAGCTTTAATATGACGTCCCAGTTAAAATATGACGTCGCGCCACAGCTTGGCTTAACATCAAAACTTTATTTCGGTGTCGAGTATGTGTACTGGAACAACAAATTTGGTGTCCAGGGCGTTGATGAAAGAAATGTTAACTTACTGGTTAAATATCACTTCTAAGATCAATTCTGATATCTGTTAGTTGTAGCCATGATTGCCGCTCTGGCCGGCAATCATCATTATGCTGTTAGGGATGTAAGGGAAAGGTGTTATGTTTCAATTAAATATTCGCCGCAAAGTTGTTTTAACCACTTTAGTTTTTATGGTGCTGGCTATCCTTCTTGTCAGTGTTTTTGCGTTGAGATCCAGTCATTCGATTATTCTTGAAGGGACTTTGGAGCGTGAATTACCTGCGGCGCTGGGGGAAGTTGCCAACAAACTTGATGCCCAGTTGCTATTGCCGATCACGGTATCACAGGTCATGGCCACTAACAGTGATTACCAGCAGTTTATCCGCAGCGGTGAAAATGAAGCCGAACATGGCAAAGTCGCCGATTATCTGACCCAGATTAAGAATGAATTTAATTCCATCACCGCTTTTTATGTCTCCGCCAGAACCGGCCAATATTTTACCCCGGACGGTTTATTTAAAACCCTTTCAAAAGACAGCGACAAGGATCAGTGGTTTTATGGTTTTATGCGCAGCGGCCAGCAATATGAACTCAGCCTGGATGTGGATGAAGCGACCCAGATCCCGACCTTGTTTATTAATTACCTGATGAAGGTTGACGGCAGTCCCAGCGCCGTTGCCGGGGTTGGTTTGTCGCTGGAAAATATGTCCCAGAGTATCCGCCAGTACCGTATCGGCGAGCAGGGACTGATCTTTTTAGCCGATGAAAAAGGGGTGATTAAACTTCACCCCAATACCAAGTATATAGGTAAAAACATTACCAGTTTGGGGGTGGAAGATGCCGGTGCTTTATTGACTAAAGCGGATTTTGCTGCCACCGAATATGAAAATAATGGTGTCGAGATGCTGGTGGCCAGTCGTTATATTCCTGCCATCGGCTGGCATCTGATTGCCGAAGTACCTACCGAAGAAGTGTTCGGTGCCCTGGATGAAGTGACCTGGTCCCTGGTGGTGATGGGACTGGTGATTGCGGTGATTTCCGTGGTGATCAGCGCCGGGGTTATTCACCGTTTGATTGCGCCGTTTGGCCAGTTGGCTGAAATGCTGGAGCAGATAGGCAAAGGCGGTGGCGACTTAACCCAGCGCCTGGATGACAGCCGTCATGATGAAGCCGGGCGTATGGCCAAAGGTTATAACCAGTTTGTGACCTATTTAGCCGAGTTATTGCAGCGGGTCTCCAGCACAGGCAATGAACTTTATAGCGCCATTGAGCGTATCGATAACCAGGCAAAAACCATGGAGTCGGATATTGTCGAGCAGGTGGGAAAAATCGAACAGATTGCTACCGCCATGCATGAAATGGGCATGACCGCGGAAGAGATTGCCGCCAGTGCCAATAATGCCGCGGAAAATGCCCAGACTGCCGATACTGCGGTGCAGCAGGGCAGCGATTCGGTGCAGCAGACTATTTCCAGTGTCACCGAGATGAGTGAGCAGTTACAGAACACCAGTACCACCATCAGCCAGCTGGCGGAAGATGCCAACTCTATCGATACCGTGCTGGAAGTGATCCGCAGCGTATCCGAGCAAACCAACCTGTTGGCGTTAAATGCCGCCATTGAAGCGGCCCGTGCCGGCGAGCAGGGGCGCGGGTTTGCCGTGGTGGCGGATGAGGTCAGAACCCTGGCGTCACGCAGTCACCAGTCGACCGAAGAAATCCGCACCATTATCGAGAAGCTGCAGACAAAAACCCGTGAGGTGGTCAATGCCATTGCCCAAAGTACCGAGCTTAGCAGCAACAGCCAGCAGGAAGCCAGTTATTCCGGTGATCATATCCACAGCATAGCGGATAACATTACCGTGATGAATGACATGAACCTGCAGATAGCGACGGCAACCGGAGAGCAGTCTAAGGTGGTGGGGGAAATTAATCCCCATGTGACCGCCATTGCCGACATTTCCCGGGAAAACAGTGAGGTGGTTAAACAAACCTCCGACGATTGCAGCGATCTCAGGGATATGGCGCTGCAATTAAACGAGCTGGTGTCGCGTTTTAAGTTTTAATTTCCTTACTTTTTTAACAAGCCCTGATGGTGTTTCAGCTATCAGGGCTCGCTCTTGCCAATCCTGCCTTCCCCTTATCCTTCCTTGATTGAACCTTGTCCAGTTTATTGATTTATATTTAGACATATTTTGTAAAATAAATGTAATTGATAAAGCTGCCTTTTCCGGCAAGATATCGGGTATACTCCGGATTATTGTCACGAATTCCAGCTTATAACAACAAGGAGAAAAGAAAATGCGTATGGAAAAACTAGCATTACTGTTATCGGTTTTTTTAACGGGTAACGCTTTGGCGGCAAACTTATCCGAGTTTGCCACGCAGCGCCTGGCGGCGATGAATTTACAGGTAGAAGAAGTCAGTGAGTCTACCATTCCCGGTTTTATGCAGGTTGTCACCGGGCAAGGACTGTTTTATGTCTCCAATGATGGTAAACAGTTGCTGCAGGGGAATTTGTTCAATATCGAATCTGACAGACCGGTTAATCTAACCGAGCAGAAGTTATCCCAGCTTAGGGTTGCCGGTATCAATAAGCTTGAGTCCGGCTTAGTGACTTTCCCGGCAAAAGATGAAAAGTACCGTATTTCTGTTTTCACCGATACCAGCTGTGGTTATTGCGGTAAATTGCATCAGGAGATGCAAGGGTATAATGACCTCGGCATCACTGTGCAGTATCTTGCTTTTCCAAGGGGCGGTCAGCGCTCACCGGCTTTTCAGGATTTAGCCAGTGTCTGGTGTGCCAAAGATCAGCAGTCGGCGATGACGGCGATGCAGGCGGGGGGCAGCAAAGCCGAGCAGCAACCTTTGTGTCAGGCGCCGATAGAAGAGCATTATCAGTTTGGTGTGCGCTCCGGTGTTGACAGTACGCCTACGATCGTACTGGAAAATGGCATGTTATTACCCGGCTACCGCAACCCCGAAGATTTACTGGCCTTGCTGAAAAGAGCTGAAATCGCACAGTTGGCTGAAAAAGGCTAATCCTTTGGGTTAACTGCCGGACGGGGGCTTGTGTCCTGTTGTTTAAAGCATAATGCTCGGGTATTCTGAAATTATGCTTTAACACTCTCTTCCCGAATATTTTGTCTTGCGGGCAAACTATGGTGAGCAAGCTAAGGCTGTTACTTTTGATGTGCCGATGTCGTTAATTGAATGACGCTGTCGATATTTTCGGTATTCCATAAATCGTCACAGTAGTTTTGATGAGAGCTCATTTCTTCACCCAGTATGATTTTTTCAAGTTTGAATTTACCCTCATTTTTCAGTCCCTGATGGTACAGGGATAACCTTTTTTCATCGGCCAGGCTCCAGCGGTTGCTAAACCTTGTTTTTGTGAGCATAAGGGTTTGATGGGCTTGTGAGAGGTTATCCAGTTCATAATAAGCGCGTGCTAAATAAATATTTGCCAGGTAACTGTCGGTCACGTTCGCGGCCAGGGAGACGACTTTCTGCCATTGTTGCTGCTTAATGTATTCGTCCAGTAACGAGACCTGGGCATATCGGATGGATACCGGATAGCCTTGTTGCTGGTAAGTTTCAAGCGCCAGCTCTATATGTTCGATGGCTTGTGACGACAATCCTGACTCTGAATAGGCCCAGGCCAATAATAAATGACTGTCGGCGGTGATTGAGTCGGAGCTGATAGCTGCATATTTTTCGATATTGCTCTTAAAGCCTTTGATGGCGCTGGCTAAAAATGCTTTTGCCCGGCTCCCTTCATTATTTATGCCTTGATCTAAGGCCGAAAAAGCATAAAAAAAGTAGCTGCGTTGCGCCCTGTGGGGATCATTGAGGGGGTCGAGCAAAGGAATTGCCTGTTCAAGTGCCTGACGGGCCAGATCTCCCTTGTGATATTGAATAAAGAAGTAACCGAAATAATTTAAGGTATCGATTAAATCAAGCCGGTTGCCGGTTTGAATAAATAAGGCTTTTGCCTGCTCCAGTGCCTCAAGGCGTTTTTTTACATCAAAGTAGTAGTTTTGGCCAATAGCCAGCAGGGTCAGGGCTTCGCCTCTTTTGTTGCCTAACTCCCGGTAATATTTCAGCGCCTGTTCCAGTTTGGGCTGGTTTTGCCTGAGATTAATATCCGGATCTGTTTCCAGGCCGATGTTGGTGGGACTGCCCAGATAATATAAGGCATCCGCTTCATTTTGCAGCGAGGTGAAAGGACGGCTTAATTCATCTGCCTGACCCAGCAAGGCGTGTCTTTGTTTGTTATCCCCCAATAGCTGGAAGTATTTTGCCTTGCTGCGTATTAACTGTGCTCTTTGATAACGCAGGGATTTATCCTTTGTTAATGCCAGCCCCTGCCCGAGTAACGCCTCGACTTCGTCGAGTCTGTGCTGTTGTATCAATAATTTTGCCAGGCCTAAATAGACGCTGCTACCAAGAAAGGCATCTTGTGATAATGCCGGGGCCGCGAGTAATTGCCGATAATAGGTTTGCGCTTGTTCAAACTCTGCCAGCAGGGACAGGGTATCGGCCAGCTTAACGGTGGCGGCGAGATTACCGGGTTCATTGAGTAAGGCAGCTTCAAAGTAATGCTTGGCTAATTTGGCCCCTTTGGTCTGCAGCGCCTGTGTGCCCTTGGCATAATCCTGCTGTGCTTCTTTGTTTTTAAAAAGCGCTAATGCCGCTTTGCCATCGGGAGATTGGTTTGTGCTTAAATGCTGTGCCACCTGGCTGATCAAGGACGGTAAGGAGGAGGGCAGGTTAGGGAAACGGATACTGCCGCTGGCAAAAACTCCCTTAAGATCATGGATGCGATAATTAAAACGTAAGGCTTTACCGTCTTTATTGATGGTGGCGGCAATGGCATATTTGGCATTGATGCTATCAAGCAAACCTGAAATCTGTTCGCTGTCGCTTAAGCGTTTATCCAGTTGGCGTATCGCCATTGCCCCCTGCAAGTGATAGCTGGGAATCACCTGTAGCGGGATAAATTTTCTTAACCCCTGGGCAAACATGTCGGAATAGCCCAGTTCCAGCCATTGCAGCTTGCTGTCGCCGGTGTCGTTGATAAAAGGTAATACCGCGACTTCGGCCTTGCCGGCGGCTAAGGACATTTGCGGGCTGTCTTTTGTCGGCCAGAGAAAGACAGCGATAAAGAGGACGAAAGTCAGTGCCAGAAAAGCCGTTACTTTTGTTTTAAGTCCAAGTTTATTTTGCCGGCCAGGCAGAGGGGAAAGGCTTGCTTCTGCTGTGCTTATCTGTTTTTTCGCGGCTTGTTGCTGGTTTTCACTCTGCTCAGCTGAAGTTCCGGTTAGTTCCGTTTTTTCTGTTACCGGTGAAATTAACGCGACTTGGGGATAAATCCATTGATAACCTTTCAAGTGCACGGTGCGGATAAATTTCGGTGACTGGGCGGATTCAGCAAATAATTTACGCAACTCCCTGATACTTTGCAGCAGCGAGTTTTCCCTGAATTCTCCCTGCTGCCAGATGCTTTGTAATAACTCATCTTTGCTGACAACCCGTTCGCGCTTTTCTAATAAATAGAGCAGCACGTCGGCGACTTTTTTTCTTAAATACTGGCTGCCCGATTCCCGGTTGCCTGAGGGATCTTTTTGCCAGCTTAATTCACGGGTATCCGGATTGTAGGTAAAAATAGAAAACTGGTAACTCTGCATGTATTGCTCTGGCCTGTCAGCTTAACCGGAATTATTGCCGCGATAGATGCCGATATGATACCGCCGGAGCAAGGGAAAAACAGTATTTTTTTATTTTCTTCCTTTCGGCTGTGATTTTTGACAAAGCCAGCAATGATAAGGAGTACAGCGGGTTTTTAGCTAAATTTCAGGAAAATATAAGGTAAATATCAGCTTGCAGGCATAAGTTTTATCTCGCTTTTCCCCATACTGGCGCCATCTTACCTCACGAGTTGGTAGCCGTTATGGAAACCTTTATAGAAATAAGCATAGGGGCATATTTAAGCGCCGGACAATTTTCCTTTATCAGTCTGGTCATGGTTTATTTTGCCGGTTTACTCACCAGCACCACGCCATGTGTTTATCCTATGATCCCCATTACCGTGGGTGTATTTTCCCTGGAAACCCGTCATCAAGCAGGCAGTAAAAGTACCGGTGGAAAATTTTTCGGTCCGCTGATTTATGTTGCCGGGCTGGCACTGGTATATGGCAGCCTGGGTATTTTTGCTGCGGCCACAGGCAAAATGTTTGGTGAAATATCGACTTCTCCGCTGGGTTATATTTTGATCGCCAACCTCTGTTTTATCTTTGCCTTGTCTATGATGGGCTACCTGAAAATCCCCCTGTGGTATCCGGGGCAGCAGTGGCTGAGAAAACTGACGAATCCCTACCTGAGATTATTTTTTATCGGTGCGGCTTCCGGCTTAGTGGCGGCTCCCTGCACGGCACCGGTATTGGGCATGTTGCTTATGTATATTGCAACAACGGGCGACCTGGTTTATGGCGGAGTATTGATGGTGATCTTTGCCTACGGTCTGGGCTCACTATTACTGCTGTTTGCCTTCTCTTCGCAATGGTTCTCCCGTTTACCCAAGTCCGGGCGCTGGCTCAATATCAGCAAAATTTTTATGGCCTTGTTGATGGTTTTAACCGGAGAGTATTTTCTGACCGAAGCGGGAAAACTCCTGTTTTGACTTTTATATACAGGACGTCGAAGAGCGGTGGAAATAACTTATTTTAACTTTAAGAAACAAAGGAAAAAGCAATGAAAAATGACCTTTTTAGCAAAAGAAAAAATGTCCCCCGGGCTGTGCGAAAAAAGGGGGGATTAGTACTGAGCTTAGCGCTGCTGATCTCAAGTTTCAGTTATACGGCAGCTGCCGGGCAAGGACTGGCGGGTCAACAAGCCCCTGAGTTTGCCCTGACAACACTGGCGGGGAAGTCGCTGGTATTGAAGCAGTCGCTTACTAAGCCGATTTATCTTAAGTTCTGGGCAACCTGGTGCAGCTATTGTGAAGAAGAAATGCCGCACCTGCAGCAGGTACAAGACTTGTATGGCGAGCAGCTTGATGTGGTGGCGGTGAATGTCGGCATGAACGACTCCATTGCCAGGGTCAATAAGTTTATGGAAAAGCGCCGCTTGTCGGTACCCGTTAGTTTTGATGCGGCGGGGGAGCTGGTCGAAAAATTTCATGTCACCGGTACGCCGCAGCATATCCTGATTGATAAAAACGGGAAAATTATCCATAGGTCGGCGCTGATCACCGACGATTTACAGCAAAAAATACTAAACGTAATCAAAGATTAACCGGAAGCAATCAGGAGAGAATGATGTTTTTTAAAATGGTTTTACCCGTGTTTACCTTTAGCCTGGCGGCGGCTGTTGCCGCCGGTGAGCTTGAAAGCGGCAGCCAGGCCCCGGTTTTATACAGTGAAAATATTAAAGGAGAAGCGGTTAACAGCGAAGAAATCCTAAGAAATAAAGCGCTTTATCTGCTGTTTTTTGATCCTTACCGGCCGCAGGGCATTAGCCGGTCATTGGCCTTATATCAGCAATATAAGGAGCAGATAGAATTTATCGCGCTGGCCCCTGCCATGAACAGTACCCTGGCGACAGTGACAAAAGCGGCCAAAGATCTCGGTATTGATTATCCGGTGATTTTTGATGAAAACCATCAAATATCCCGTTTATTTAATGCCTGGCACCAGCCGACCCAGGTATTGATCGGACAAGACGGTAAGGTGAAGTTTTACAGCCAAAGCGCCGCCGATATTCAGCCGCAGATGGCAGTCTTAGCCTTTGCCGGGCAAGAAGCGGCGATTAAGGAGAAGAGCGAATGAAACATTTAATGCTTAATGCTAAAGCTCCGGCTGGAAAAATGGCGATGGAGTTGATGCTGTTTTGCTTATTGCTGCTGTTGAGCTTTTTCCTGGTTAAGCCGGTTTATGCCAACAACTTGCACGACCATTTACGCCGTTTATCGGCGTCGGAATTGGCACCGGCAGTTCATGAGAATTCCGGAATCAAAGCGCCCGGCATCCATGGGCAAACTTTAAATAAAAAAGCGTTTGATTATAGTGGTGGCAGCGATAAGCCGCTGGTGCTGATGTTTGCCGACAGCCTATGTCCGTTGCCGCATTTTCCCAATTGTCAGCAAGAAATCGCCGAGTTTAATCGCCTGGCCCGAAAATATGCCGACAAATTGGATTGGTTGCAAGTGGTGAAGGGTTACTATGTTGATGAAGCTCATGTAAAACGTTATATCGAAAGGTTTGCCATTACGGCGCCGAGTATCTGGGATCGGAAAAATAAAATATTTACCGACTATCAGGTCTTTGCAAACCCTTATGTGGTGGTGATAAACCGCCGGGGGGAGATAGTTTTTCGTAAAGACGACTTTAGCGCGGAACTGGAAAGCCAGCTATTAACTTTGCTGAATTAACCTGGCTTTGTTGATATAACCTGTATCCTTGCGGGGCCGCCAGGGGGAAGCTTCTCCCCGGCGGCTTCATTTTATCTGGATTAGCTCCTGAGCAAGGAGGTTAATTCGCTGATAAAAATATCGATATCCGCCTGTTGGACATCAGCATGGGTTACCAGCCTCATGGGATTCGCTGCTGTGATCAGGATGTTTTTGGCTTTTAACTGTTCGGCTAATGCCTTCATTTCTATATCACCACTGACTTTGGCAAATACCATATTGGTTTGAATATGTTCAAGGTTGACTGCAAAGCCTGTGACTTCATTAAGGCGTTTACCCAGATAACGGGCATTTTCATGGTCCAGCGCCAGGTTTTTAGGATTTTCTTTCAGGGCTATCTCGGCCGCCGCCGCGAGTATGCCTACCTGGCGCATGCCGCCGCCGAGCACTTTGCGCCAGCGCCTGGCTTTAGCAATCAGCTCGCTTGAGCCTAACAATAAAGAGCCGATCGGTGCTCCCAGGCCTTTAGAGAGACAGATGGTCATGGAATCAAAATGTTTTGCTATCTCAATAATATCAACATCTAATGCACTGGCTGCATTGTAAACCCGGGCACCGTCAAGGTGTAACTTTAAGCCATGCTCATTGACAAACTCCCGGGCTCTGGCCAGATAGTCGAGTGGCAGCACCTTACCATTAATGGTGTTTTCCAGGCTGAGTAAGGTGGTTTTGGCAAAGTGCGGGTCTATGGGTTTGATTGCCGCGCGCAGTTTGTCGAAAGAGAGGGTACCGTCTTTTTCATTTTCTATCGGTTGCGGCTGGATTGAGCCCAATACCGCAGCGCCACCCCCTTCAAACTTGTAGTTATGGGCCTGTTGCCCGCATAAATACTCGTCTCCCCGTTCGCAGTGCGCCATCAGGCCGAGCAAGTTTGCCTGGGTGCCTGAACTGCAAAAAATGGCTGACGAAAAACCATGCCGCTTAGCCGCCCAGGTTTCAAGGGCATTCACCGTAGGATCATCGCCATAGACATCATCACCGACATCGGCATTGGCCATTGCCTGGCGCATTTTGGCATCGGGACGGGTTACGGTATCTGAACGAAAATCTATCATAACTTTCCTTTTAGGTTGGCAAAGGGCAAATCAACGAATAACTATATCATTTATCAGAAAAGTTCAGGCAAAGATTTTTGATAAAAAGTCGACTGTTTATTTTATGTTAAATAAATGTTTGTTTTTCTTGACTTGGCATCAAGTGCTGGCTATGTTGAAAATTGCAAATAATGAGCTATCTATTTGTGAATATTAAAGAAATAACAGAAACATAAGGATATTGAAATGAAATTAAAATTAAATAAAAAGAAGTTAAAAAACCTTTCTCAGGATAAAAAGCGTTTGCCTGCTGAAATGACTCCTCAAGTCGGAGGCGGTTTATCCGGCGAACCTTGTCTGTTCACTTTTGATTATAAGTGTTATCCAGAATCTGCTCACGTGCTTCACTGCACCTGATTATTTTCAGCCAACACCTGGCTGTAAAAATTGTGGTTTGACCGCCAAAATAACAGCCCCGCTTTCGGGGCTTTTTACATTCAGGATGTATGTATGCCGCGGTGTCATGGATGATAAAGAGCGGCGACATTCAGGATGTATGTATGCCGCGGTGTCATGGATGATAAAGAGCGGCGACATTCAGGATGTATGTATGCCGCGGTGTCATGGATGACAAAGAGCGGCGACATTCAGGATGTATGTATGCCGCGGTGTTATGGATGACAAAGAGCGGCGAAATTCAGGGTGTATGTATGCCGCGGTGTCATGGATGACAAAGAGCGGCGACATTCAGGCTGTATGCGAGGGGTCATGGATAGTAGGGAAGGGGCTTGCTTTTCGTTATTGGGATCCGGGCTAAGCTTTTGATAAAATGGGGCAGGAAGAATAAACCGGATATATAAATTGATTTCAAAAAAAGTAAGAGAGTTTTTTGTGTCCTTAATGGAGGCAAAAACACAGACAAGCTCAGACATTGGCGCCAGTGCCGTTGGCTACGATCCTGAAACCGAGCAATACACCGGGGTTTTTAATCCCTCTGTGGTCAATAAGTTCATTGACGAAGGCGTGCTTGAACTGGTGGCCGACGAAAATGCTTTAACAACTATATTACTCAATAACCGATCTGATTTTTTAAGTGGTTTTGCTTCCGGCGTCAGTGAAGCTAAATTGGGGCGGGATCAGTATTATGCCGACTATAATGCCAATCCTTTCGCTTTTTCCGTCGGTTATGAGCATTTTCTGCAGATAAACAAGAAAAAACGCCCGATACCGGGTTATTTGTGCCATGGTTTTGTTGATGAACAAACCGGTGAAATTCATAAGCAATAGCATTGAATAAGTTAGGAAGAGGATATGTGTGGTCGTTTTAGTGTTATCAATGAGCACTTAAGTGCCCGGGTCAGTGACTTGCTGGGGATCAGTTACAGTACAACTACTAATACCGACCTGTGCCCAAGTCAGTTTATTTCCGCCATTGCCGCCGACGGTAACAGCTATCAGCAAGGAGAGCTGGTATGGGGCATCAAGCCGGACTGGGCTAAACGCCTGCTGATTAATGCCCAGGCTGAAACGGCGGCGCAAAAGAGCACGTTTAAACAGGCCTATGCCACTAACCGTTGCCTGGTGCCCATGACCGGCTGGTATGAATGGCGTACCGACAGCCAGTCCAATAAAAAAGAAAAGTTTCTGTTCACTCATGCCCGGGAACAACCGCTGTTTATGGCGGCCTTGTGGTTTGCCGGACAGCCCAATCAATTGGTTACCCTGACAACCAAGCCAAATGATCTCTGTGCTTTATATCATAAACGTATGCCGTTATTGATTTTACCTGAGCATATCGACTATTGGCTCAGAGGGGCTCCGGCGCAGCTGGAACCTTTGCTTGGTGCCGTTGATGATCACCTGATTAAGGTGGAAGCGGCATAAAGCATTTGCGCTTATTTTGTCGTGATTTCATGTTAACGGTTATAAAAACTCTGCCAGATATTCTGCCTTGAGCTGCTCAATTTCGCCACTTTCTCTCATGGCTTCAATAATAGAGGCGATTTGAGGGATCAGCGCCTGATGCTTTTTATGCAGATAGTGATATAAGTGTCTTTTGATAAAGGGCGGCTGCAGTAATTTGATGTTTTTAAATTGTAATTTGTTAATGGCGACCTGGCCTTCCAGGCTTGAGGTGATTGCGATATCGATATGGCCGCCGGCTAACAATAAAAATAATTGCTTATTGCTAACCACTAACTGGCGTTTCATTTCCCGGGTATATTGCTCGGCAAATTTAGTCCCCCGGCGTAAGCCGATAATATAGGTGGATAAACCGCTTTTTTCATCCGGTGCCAGGGTGCCTGAGCGGATAAACATGCTGCCTTCTAAGATATTAATCGGCACCGGGATCCTGCGTAAATTGGTATATTTCCCGCTGATGCCGGCGATTCTGTTCACTTCACCGTCGAGCTGGCCGCTGTTGGCACTGACAAGGGACCTGGCGGCAGGCTGTTGCAGTACCTGGGTTTGGATACCTAAACGCCGGTATGCCCGGTTGAGTATGCGGGCAGAAAGTTCTGCAAGGGGATCGTCCGGGGATGAAAAAACCAAGGTTGCCGGCTGGGGCCTATCTGTTATTTGCCGGGCAAATACGATATCGGCGGTGAGTAAATTCAGCAGCAAACAGCACAGTAAAGGTTTGCTCATAAGAGAAATTAAGTTACCGCCTGATTTCTATTGAAATTCATGCTCTGCCTGTTATCTTAGCCCAACAAGATTATATACATAAAGGGATTTTATGTTTGTTGAATTTCGTCTGCCGACTTTTCCTGCCTAAATTGCCCCTGATCAATTCCATAACCATGGATCTAATGTGCTGTTAATTTTGTTTTAGCTTGTTCGGCCACTTTTTAGCTGTGGCCAAATGAATAAAGGATTATTTATCTGCCCGACTGTGTTACCCGGGCGGAGACCATTTGGAGGTTGTATATGAGAACAAATCGAATCGAGTCTATTGATATCTTGCGCGGGGTGGTCATGTTGTTGATGGCCCTGGATCATGTCCGGGATTATTATTTCAGGGATACTTTTTATTACGACCCCATGGATCTGGAGCAAACCTCGCTGGCGATATTTTTTACCCGTTTTGTCACCCATTTTTGTGCGCCTGTGTTTATTTTTTTAGCCGGTACCTCGGCTTTTTTTATGGCGCAAAAAATGCCGCGAAAAGATTTGTCGGCCTGGTTGATTAAACGGGGTATCTGGCTGGTGATCCTGGAAGTGACCTTAGTCAAATTTGGCTGGGACTTTAATATTTACTATACGGAAACCAATTTACAGGTGATCTGGGTGCTGGGCATATCCATGATCTTACTTGCCGGCTTTATTCATTTACCCCACAAGCTCGGATTTAGCCTGGCCCTGCTGATGGTGGCCGGTCATAACCTGCTTGATGGTGTCAGCCCGCAGCTGGGCACTTTATGGTCAAATATCTGGATTTTCCTGCACCACAGGGATGTGATCCGTTTTGATGATATGACGCTGGTGGTTGCCTATCCCATCGTGCCCTGGGCCGGGGTGATGTTGTTGGGCTATTATTTTGGCCGCATTTACCGCCAGGACGTTGCTCAGGCAAACCGGTTGAAATTATTATGTCAGCTGGCCGTTTTTTCGATATTGACGTTTTTGGTATTACGCTATTTTAACCTCTATGGCGATGCCCGTTTATGGCAGCAGATGGCAACGCCGGCCATGAGTTTGATGTCATTTTTTAATGTCAGTAAATATCCGCCGTCGCTGTTATATCTGCTGGTAACCCTGGGGCCGGCCTTTTTGCTGCTGGCCGCCCTGGAAAAAGTGCAAGGCCGCTGGACTGTGCCCCTGATCAAGATAGGGCGGGTGCCTATGTTTTATTATCTGCTGCATCTGTATGTTATCCATCTCGGCGCTATGTTGGCGGCGGTGTTGCAGGGGTATGATGCTTCTGTGATGGTGTTGGATCACTTTATCGGCATGGTGACGGAATTACGCGGTTATGGCGTGGATCTCACCAGTACTTATCTGATCTGGATCTTTATTGTCTTGCTGATGTATCCCTTGTGCCACTGGTATGACAATTACAAGCGCCGCCATCCGGAAAAGGTCTGGCTCAGCTATTTGTAGAAAAGTCATCTAAAAAGAGAAATCTTGAAGAGCAGCGCCGGTAGCAGTATACCGGCGCTGTTATATTAGTGCTAAAAGGTTAACTCGCCCTTGACGGCGAAATGGTCGCTAAGATCATATTTGGTAAAAACATCCTTGTGGATGCTGCGCGGCGTCACCACCCTGGCTTCTGACTCAAGCGGTGTTAAGTGCCGGGTAGAATACAAGACATAATCGAGGATCTCCGGTGTGCCTGAGGTCCAGGCGTTGACATTGCCGTCGGCGGTATAAAGGTAACCGCCGCTGCGGCTGACTTCTTCCGCCTGCAGGATATTGAGCATATTGATATATTCCTGCTCATAGTTTGCCTTATCGACATTGAGATCTCCGGCGATGATCACCGGCTCATCGCTGCTGATATCCTTAGCCGTGATAAAATCTGACATTTGCTGGAACTGGTTGGCCCGCGTGGTCTGGTTGTTCGGCTCCGGCCAGGCCTGGGTATGGCTGCCAAACAGGTGGTAGATATTGCCCTGTTTATTGATTTTCCCGTAAATGACCCCTTTGGCGGCAATACAATCGTCCGCGTCGCAGTCGTTGTAGGTGATTTGATCTTCTGCTTCTATCGGCCAGCGGCTGACAATCAGTACGCCGCCGTCTTCCAGCGCGCCGCTACGATCGACAACTTTGCTCTGGTAAGGATATTCGCCTTTCAGGCCGTTTAAAAAGTCGCTGCGGTTGCTGTTATCAAATAACTCGGAAAAGACAATGGCATCGTAACCGTCCAGTTCTTTGGTTAGCAGGTTGAGCCGCTCGCCGACGCTTTTTGACACTATGCCCGGCAGCAGGGCCCAGACATTGTAGGCCAGTACTTTAAAGTTGTTACTCTGTCCTACGCTGGGGTATTGCGCCTTGGGGTGAATGACATAATAAAAGTCGTCGCCGTTAACCCGGGCCGACTCTGCTTTGACCGCTATTGAGGTATCGGCAGTGACAAAGTCCCGGGTAATGGTATGGATATTTCTGTCGTCATACCAGGGGCTGTCGTCCATACCGTGCCAGATGGAGCTGAAATTCCAGGTGCCGGTGAGCTTTTGCCGCAAAACCGTGCTGCTGCCGTCTTCACTGGTCACCTGGGTATCAAAATAAAAGTCTTCGCCCCAGGTGATGCCGGTATCCCGGTTCATTTCCAAAAAACGCACTGTGGCCAAAGGAGGCACTTTGGTGGCGTGCTGTTTCCAGTGCTCGCCTTTGTTCAAGGCAGCGCCGTATTGGCTGATGTCCAGGGTTAGTTCCTGTTCGGTATTGTTGGTCAGATAGATATAACTTTCTGCGTTGCTGGCCAGGGAGGCCAGTAGCAGGCTAAAGCCGATGATAAATTTAAACAGATATTGCTGCATGAAACTTCCTTTTATTTATATTATGATTTTTATATCAACGAGTTTGAGTGTTTAACCGGACTCTTTACTATTACGCGACCAAGGATTAAATTTTCTTGAGCGCAGGCTGTCTATCTTGCCTCTTAATCGATAAAGTTTCCAGTTATTCAGCTCTGACGTGAAGCAGCTTGCCGGGGTCGTCCTTCTGTTTTTTCCGGGCTATTTACTCTTGGCTTTGTTTGCAGTTATTTAGCTTAGTTGTCAGTTTGATTTTTGGCCGATTAGCCGCTTTTTTCAACACGCCACGGGGGATTTAAGCGGTTTTCTCCGGCCCAGTAAAGTTTTATTTTGTTACCGCTGGGATCAAATAAAATCGCTTCCCGCCATAAAAACGACATGTCCCGGGGCATCTGGCTGAACTCGAGTCCTTTGGCTATTAACTGCTCGACCAGCTGGTCCAGCTTCTGATGTTCAAAATAAATGGTGGTTTTGTTGGTAAAGCTCTCTGTTTCCAGGGATAGGGAAAAGGTCGCACCGCCTTCGGGACATTCAAAACGGGCGTAGTGCGGGGTATCGACTATTTGTAAAAAGCCCATTTTCCGGTAAAAGCTTGCCGCTTTTTCCATATCGTCAACGGGTAGGGTGACTTGATTTAAATTCATACGTTTTCTCTCCTTTAATTTAATTCATGGGTGAATCGCTGCCCGGGTTTTTAAACGTGAACCACCTGTTTGGCGTAGCTGTTTTTGTCGATATCCAAAATTTCCACCGTCAGGGATATGGCGCTCAAGCCCAGCTTGCTCAGTTGCTTTAAGATGGCCTGTGACAGCAAGGTTTTTTGCTCAGGGCTGCGTCCTGACAGGAGTTTGGCCTGGACATGAATAAAAAACCGGCTGTCCTGCCCTAATTTGGCATGCTGATAGGCAAGTGCCCGGGTTTTGATATCCTGCTCGTCAAAGAGGGCGGCATTGAGCGAGCCCAGATGTACTGCCTTAATGATCTCCTGGATATGAGGCTCCAGCTCGGATGAATACTCGATAATG